>CAJJCM010000072.1 GCA_905182635.1 uncultured Candidatus Poseidoniales archaeon | reverse complement strand
ACGACCGTCCTCATTTGGTGGGTGACAGCCGTCACCAGTCCACGTTCGCGGAAAACACTCGTCCAAGAAGCAATAACGCTGACAACACCGATTATTCCTTGTCCTTCTTGTGCCACTCCGAATCCGGTCGTGAGTCAAGAGCGCCCTCTGCGATTTGCTTGCGTAGGTTGCCAACGGGTCATCAAAATCGTTGCCTAATCAAAGTTTGAGTCCTTTGAGGGAACTGACCAATGAATTGGCTTGCTGATAATCCGTTGGTGAAAAGTATCCTGCGAATTCGCCATCGGACTGCACGGCTACAACAGCCTGTGGTTCCCTCTTTTGAATGTCGGCAAGAACCATTTTAAGAGATGTACTGAGTTCAACTTCGAGGAAATCCATTTCCATCCATTCTGAACATTTTGCTGTATTTGAATCGACATTTTCGGCAAACGCCTTGAGGAACTGTCGATGTCCGATGACACCTTTGGTTTTTGAATCTTCATCAAGGACTACGAGTATTCCACTGGAAATGGTAAGGAGTCTTCGGGATGCCTCAGCCATCGTATCATCGATGCCAATGGTCATGTGTTCATCATCAAGGTCTAAATCTGCTACTGTCTTCGACATGCTCGCCACTGTTCTGCGGTTTGAGTTTCGACCTATCAGCCTTCCCTTGAAATAAAATTCAAGAATGTGTGAAGATGAGGGTTGAACTGTCTATGATTCGAGCATAGCCGATTCTTTCGAGCTGAACCATTGTTCCCTCTGGATATGAATGCGATTCAAGTTTCCCTTCAATGTGCTGCATTTCACCATCTTCGGCCATGAGAAGTGTAGCATTGGTTGTACTTGACTCCGGCAGCCAGTGGATAATTGGTCTTCGGTCGTTTCTTTCAATCGAACCAACACGAGCAGTCTTTCCGGTAATCTCGATGTTAGCAAAACCTTTCAGACGAACTTCGGATTTCATCAGATCTTCTTGTTCGATCCAAATCATTTTACTTGATACATCAAACTCACGCATACCACGACTCGCATGGTTTGGATGAACTTCCACTTTGATATCGTTCGGATATTCACCTTCAATCTTTATATTTTCAGGCTGGCGGATGAATGCTAAACGAGGTGCAGCATCATCGATAATTTTGGTATTATGCGAATACAATGTTGAAAGCGGAACCGAAATATCCTTCTGTGTCACACCCAATTCAACCCAAAAATCACGCAATGCATTCGCAGTGATTCCTCTGTTTCGCAAAGCGGCAAGCGTCGGAAGTCGCGGGTCATCCCAGCCAGTGAATAATCCAGCCTCGATATCTCTACGCATTTGCGAGGTTGAGAATCCACCCCATTCGTGAACTTTTACCCGACCCCAATACAGAGTTTCAGGATAGGTCCAGCCGAAGTGCTCATAGAGCAAAACTTGTTTTCGAGTTGAATCCATAAGGTCCTTTCCGCGAATGATATGTGTGACTCCTTGAATCTTGTCTTCGACAGCACTCTGGAAATCAAGAAGTGGCCAGACACGATACTTTGAGCCAATGGATTTGCGTGGGTGAGGGTGTTCTGCAGTGTTTTGAATCCTTAACGCTGGCCAATCTCGGAGGGCAGGGTTTTTCAAATCCATTGCAGTTTTTACACGAACAACTGCATCACCAGGGACGAAGGTTCCATCAGTCATTTTCGTCCAGAGTTCAAGATTCAAATTGACATTATTCTTTCGGCAAGGGCATTCAGTTTTGCTTACACGGAATTCCTTGAAATTTTCTCCACTGCATTGACAGACATATCCAAATCCTTTTTTCAACATCAGCATAGCATGTTCGTAATAATGAGGCATTTGCTCACTTGCAATCACGATGCGATGTGGTTTGAATCCAAGTAACCATTCAGCCTCCTCAGGAATTTGCTGGTATGCTTCTGGGAGTGGTGGCTTAACGACGGTGTCTGTATCATCGAATCGGAGAATCAATTTCCCATCCCATTCTTTGGCGTAATTGCCATTGATGACAATTCCACGTGCGTGTCCAAATGAGAGTGGGCCGTTGGGATTTGGAGCAAAACGAAGCACAACTTTACCCTTGACAGCATTTTTAAGTTCAGGGAGGCCCTCTCGTCGTTCTTTCTTTTCTCTTTTTTCGAGGAGATGTGGTGCTTCTGTCTCCAAAAGAGCCTGAAGAGCAGCAATGCCTTGATCCGCTGCCATTTGGTTTGCCTCAGCCACGGCCTTGGCAATCAAAGGAGAGATGATTTTACCATGTTCTCGCAGGTCACTTCGACTCCCCATAAGACGGCCTATGACTGAACCTGGGGCTGCTTTTCCCTCGTACTCGATTGCATTTTGCAAAGCGAGATATCTGAATGAGGCGAGCGTCTCTTCATCGGGTGTCCAAGTCATGGGGCTCAACCTTTCCTGTAGCCCTTGCTTCATCAATTGCTCGCTTGAGGATACGATTTCTTTCTCAAAAAAGTGTCTTTTGATTCTCATCGTAATAGGGACGCTTTGGGGGTTCGACTCCATACATTTCCATCCACGCCCTCGATACAGTTTTCCATGACCATCGAAGAGCAGGATGCGGTTTAGATTCACGGAGTAAGTCCGGTAAAGCGGCTTTGGTATTTGGGTCACTTGGATAGCCAGAACCTACCGGGAAACCAATTTCTTCAGTCAGTTGTTCGATGATACGGTCTCGTTGAACCTTTGCAAGAATACTTGCCATCCCCACAATTGGAAACGTGGAATCAGCCTTATGTTCTGAATGAATGGTTGAATCCGGCCAAGGCCATTGAGGCATTCGTGCTGCGATTCTATCGGTGAATCTCTGCTCATTAACATCGCAGGCATCGTTCAAAACAGTGAGTGGTTCAGGTACTTGTTGTCGAATTTCGATCAGTGCTTCAGAAAAGAGTTCAACTTCAAGGAGATTTAGCCCAGTCGTTTGAACACCATGGTCCACGCGTTCAGGTTCACATACGACCAGTGAAAACTTCCATCCCCGTTCTTGTGCCTGGATATGGAACCATTCAACAAGTTGAACACGCTTTTTATGCGTGAGGTCTTTTGAATCCTTGACCCCATGTTCGGTGAGCATGTTGATGTCTGTTGTTGGGATTGCTACTGCGCCTACAACCAATGGGCCAAGAACAGGACCTCTCCCCGCTTCATCGATTCCAACATGCCACATGACTTCACCTAAATATCAAAATCATTGATGTCATCTGTGGGTAAAGGTACAGATTGTGCTGGACTGGGCTTGGATTCAACCGGTACGTCCATGATTGATTTGAGTGTTGCATTCCCTTCATGTTGGGTCGATACTTTACCTGCTTGGATGTCCTGAAGTAATAAATCAGCAGAAGAGCGCAATTCGTTTGAACTATGA
>CAJJCM010000071.1 GCA_905182635.1 uncultured Candidatus Poseidoniales archaeon | reverse complement strand
ATTACAAGTGATTCCCAGATCTATTTCATGGACAAAGACAAACTGGATTTGGCGTATGCCGATGGCCTTTTGGGATTATTCGGTAGTGGTCTTCTCGGAGTTGCCGGCTCGTGCTGTTGTGGGCTCGGTGGGCTGCTTCTTCTCATCGGTTTACTCACTGGTCGAAAACCTACCCAAGCGATTGGCTACATGCCTCAACAAGGGGTGGCGCTCGGAACGCAGGTGCCGGCCCAAGGCGTCGTTCAGCCAATGGGTCAAATGCCGCAACAGCAATACACGGTGGGTGCAGATATCGATTCAAGCAGTGTTGCTGATACCCCAATCAGTGTTTGGGATGACCAATGAAATGAAGCGTTTCAACGGTCCCGAAGGGCGCTGAGTTTCTCTTGAAGCGCTGATTTCCGTTCATCTTTCTCTTCAGTTTCATGCTCATTCAACATTCGCCGTTCGAACATGCTGGCTTCCCAGAGGCGGATTTGACCGTTCTCAAATCCGAGAGCGAGGCGGTTTGAATCTGAAGCAATCGATTCACAACGATCGCTCGGGGTTGTCATCAAAAGTTCACCTGAGTCGATGTTTCGTATCTCGATACTTCCTTCGGACCCTGACCAGCGGCATGCCCAATGAGTCGGGTGGCCTTGGAATGAAAACCCTCCAGATTGAACAGATACTGCGTCTCCATCCGAAAACCAGACTTCGGTCTTCCCTTTTCTTGAGAGAACGGTACCGTCTTCCAATGCGGCAACATAGCCCCCAGAAGTTGCATAAAGAAGTTCTATCGCACTTTGTTCAGAAAAAATTACCTTCCCCTTGTGATTTGAAACAGCACCGTTGGCATGGCCGAACAACATGGCTGAAGCGGTTGTAGAACCGCAGGTGATGGGGGAGTCGGTATCGGCAGAAGTGTGGGTGCTTTTTCCTTGTGAGTCAATCGCTGAAAAGCCACATTTTGGCCGGCCTAAACCGAACCACAGTTTTCCTTTGAATTCCAGGAGAGTCCAAGGCCTTTCGTCCATTCGTTGAATCCAGTTCATCGTGCCGTCAAATGAAAAATTCCAAACGGCTGATTCGAGAAAATCGTTGTGTTCGATATCGTAGACCGAAGAGATGGCATACAAGCGTTCCTCGAAGACATAAAGGGAATCGGCGCTGCCTTCTAAGGCATGGCTCCATCTTTGGTCGCCTGTAGCGGCTTCAAGGCAAACAATGTGCAACCCAGCTGTCGCAAACACCGTGCCTTCATGGATGGCAAGAACGGTGATTCGGTCTGGCAGTCGAGTTGACCACACCAGTTCGCCTTCTACATTCCAATGCTTGAGACACCCATCCCATCCCCCGGCGAAAACTCCTCCATCTTGCTCAAGATGAAGGGCGGATACTGATTCGCCAAGAGACCGCGTCATCCATGCCGAGGTGAAGAGGTCCATGCCGGCCTGTTGGGCTGAGCCCCCTTAAGTTGGACGGCGGGCTTGCATCATAGTTCCTCGCTTAACGAGGATTTTTCTTCCATCGGGATGTAGCGTCTTGGTACGGCAAAAGTGAGTATGAATGCGAGGATTCCGAAGCAGCATGCCGTGTAATAATGGCCCATTCCGAAAAACGAGAGGCCTGCTGCAGTTCGTAGAACAACTATTGAGCCGTTTTTCATTGCCCAAAGGGTAAATCCAGTCGCAATCAATGCCAGACCCATAAAAGCAAATCCGATGCTGATGTAAATGCTTGAGGCACCCGGGTCCATCAGTGGATGTTCCATTTGAGTGGGTGTCATGTCGATGTTCCGTATTTCGCATTCGTCTGCTCCGTTGCTGCATGGTTGGGTGGCGAAGTCTTCCGCGGAAGGCACTCTGAAATCGATAGTGGTGAAGCCGGTCGGTTCAATCAACGCAGGTGGTGAAAGCAAAACGCGATTTGCATAGACATCGAGATGGCCGTCTCGTTTGACAATGATGTCGACGCGCGTTAACCCTGGGTTGAGTCGTTCAAACACATATGAGCCGTCTGTATCCGTTTGGATTTGTGTTGAGTTCCAAATACCATCGCCGTGCCATGAGACATAAACTGTTACGTTTTCTAAAGGCTGATTTTCATGGTCATACACCACGCCTTGGAATGTTGCAGATTCGTCTGGAGCGGTCAAGGAAAGGCGGTAAACGAATTCATCTGGACGAACGAGGCCTGAGTCTGGCGACGCGTAATCTATGCCGTTGAGAAACCCGAGCAGGCAGACGAATAACAGAAACACGCCGATGGCTTGCCCCATTGGGTGCATTTTTGGGTCGGGCATTGTAAGAATGGTGTTTGAAGAGGCAAACGTGAGTTCTCCTTTCGGCTCTGATAATCCGGTCAATTCATCGATGTAGTTTGCCGTTTCAAGCGTGGACTCGGCCGCAGAAGTGTCCTCTTCTGGCTCGGCCATGCTTTGCGTAGAACACGGTCCTACTTCACTTCAATGCGGTGTTTAGAGTGTGCCAGTAACCTTGCTAAAGCATGGTCGTGTATCCAAACACGCAATTCCACTCTACCATCATCGTGATTGGTTCGGTCCGAAACTAATCCAGCGTCGTAAACATCTGAAACTAAACCTTCTACAGCCCTACCACCTTCCGCAGGAACAGGTAGTAAAAGCAAATTCATCGGCGGACCGAAGAGATGCAAAAGTATCGTATCTTTGAGTTCCTGCATACCTTCCCCCGAGTGCGAGGAAATGAGGATTGGGTCGGGTAAGCCGAGGGCTGCAACGGTTGCAATGCCTTCCTCTTTCTGGGCCTCAGTTGCTTGGTCGCATTTCGTCAAGACGGTAAGAACGTGATTGACCACGGATGAATCTACTGATTTCCATGGAAATTCTTCGTCGATTTCTTCACCGTAGAAACGAGTGAATACTTCGCTGCGTGAAGTGAATAATTTTCGTTCTAATTCTTCGGGTTTGTCGCTCGCGTCTGCTAAAATGAGCAATAAATCACTTTCAAGTGCTTCTGCCAGCGTTGCGCGAAAAGCATCAAGCGTCGTACTCGGTAGATGGTCGATGAAACCGATGGTGTCAGCCAAGAGTACGCGTGGGCTGGCCTCCATTCGGCCGATTGTAGTCTCTAAAGTCGAGAATAATTTGTCCTTTACGAGCACTTCTTTACCCGAAAGAGCGAGGAAAAGGCTTGATTTCCCAGCATTGGTATAGCCTGCCAAACCGACGGTCATTGCACCGCCTCGTGTGCGTTGTTTTCTTCGTTCCGATTGGGCAACAGCGTGTTTTTTCTGGCGTTTACGCAGGTGGGTAAGTTCCCGATTCATATTATCAATAATGGCTTGTAATGCAGTGCTACCTCCACCACCATATCCTGCTCTTTCACCTGTCGTCTCCTGATTCGCTAGTTCGCGGAGAACGGTGCGGTCACTTTGCATACGTGCAATACGAACTTGAGTTCTTGCTTCGAGTGAAGAAGCGTGAGAGGTGAACAGAGAAAGAAGTAATCTGACTCGATCCCAAACTTCAATTCCAACCGCTTCACTTACGCTGACTAATTGTCGGGGAGATGCATTGGTGTGTATGAGCACCAAGTCCACATTTTGCCAGGGGTGAGAAGGAAGGGTGCGTGAAGTGAGTTCATCAGCGACATCTTGTAACCTGCCTTTACCAAAATAACCGCGCGGGTCGATGTGCCCTGGTTGGTGTAATGTTTCTACGATGGAGATTCCCATGGTCGCAACTAATGCAGTGAATTCCAAGGTATCCTCGTCACCTCGGACCAACAAAATTGCTTTCCGGCCCTCATGGTTCGTTCGTGCCTCCCCAAGGGCGACGCCGCCGGTTCCAGCAAGAACTGGAAACTCGTCACTTCCCTTCGCCATGGTTCTGCGACGAGTCATCCTCATAATAGCCCACCTCTACCAGTTGACATGAGCGAGTTGCATGAAGCAACAATTGAATGGGTTGGAAACGCTGAACTCGCGGCTCTTTTTCTCGCAGCATCACAGCGTTCAAACTGTGAAGGGAATTCATTTGAAAAGAATGGAGAGATTCATCTTACGGTGAAAATCCAACACACCAGTCTTCAATCATTACGCGATATCGTCGACGCTTTATTGGTCGACTTTGCAGAAATTGAAGAAAGCCCCTAGAGTTTCAAATCCAATATCACGGGCGCGTGGTCTGAAACATCAATGCCGCCTTGGCGTTCAATGCTAACGTTTTCTACCAACGCAGCCGCAGCCGCGTTGAGAAGGAAATAATCGATTCTCCAGCCACGATTAAGCACTCTGGCTTGTCCACGGTTTGACCACCACGAATAGATTTTTTCACCATCACCAACATGTTCTCGGAACGCATCCGTCCATCCATCTGCGAGGAGGTTGGAAAACCATTCTCGTTCGTGCGGCAAAAAACCACTTGATTTTGCATTGCTTTTTGAATTCCAAATATCGTCTTCGGTGTGAGCGATGTTGAGGTCGCCACACACAATGACTGGTTGTTTCGATGCAAGATAAGGGGAAAGGAATGTACGCCATTCGCCCATCCATGCATCTTTGAATTCTTGCCGTTCTTGTTTGTTCGAGCCGCTTGGTAAATAGGTGTTAATACAGGTGAATCCTTGATGTTCTGTTACTAAAATTCGGCCTTCTGTATCGCCTTCATCAACGGTGCCCCCCATGCCTGTTTCAATGCTTTCAAACCCCGGCCGAGAAAGGGTTGCAACACCAGAATAGCCTTTTTTTTCTGCACAGTGGAGGTGGGCTTGGTAACCTTCTGGCCAATCCCAATCTTTTGGTAATTGTTCAGGCAATGCACGTACTTCTTGCAGCATGATAATGTCTGCATCAAACGCATCAAAATAAGCATCGATCCCTTTTCTTATTGCAGCACGGATGCCGTTGACGTTCCATGAAACGAAGCGCATGACTCGCCCATTGGTAGGAGGTGGATAAGTGTTCAACGTTTGGCGGCTGCAATCGTTCTCCCTGCTAATCGGCCTGAGTTGACTGCTCCATCGGCAAGTATGTGCTCTCCTTCTACCCAAGCGCCGGCAAAAAGCACACCGACATCGGCCATCGCTAGTTGTGGGATTCGTGAAGTGCCAGCATCATGGAGCGTGATTTTAGATTGTTCAGATTGTTGAATAACATGGTCTTGCCATCCGCTGGCTCTCTTGTCAAGGAACGATTTGAGCGCATCAAGACGTTCGTTCGCTGTAGCATATCTTGTTTCACCCGGGTCCGATTCAAGACCGCCTATTGCAAGAGCGGAGAGATGGCTTCCTTCACGCCCAAGGCGTGGTTGAATCGCTCGGTAATCGAGTACGATGTATTTGTTCTGAGTGTCGATCACCGCGTGCTTTCCGGAAAGGGATTTTGAATCAAGACCAACTTCGATAAAACTTGCTGAAATTCGTTTGAGTGGTGAAAACAAATCTTTCGAACGTTGTTCATCCATTGTACCGGCGATTTTTTTTGCAGCGGAGGGGCCACATGCAAGAACGATAACATCGGTCTCGATATCTCTGCCGTCTGTGAGAAACACTTTGCCCTGCTCAATACGTTGTACTTCTGGGCCACACTCAATGAATACGCCAACTTCATCCAGAGCGGCTGCAAGGCGTCCGACCATTCCTGCCCAACCTTCGTTTGAAACCATGAGTTGGCTTTTTTGCAATCCTGTGTATCGGAGTTCGTTTGCTTGCCCGCCCCATGATGCAAGAAATTGACACCCCTCTACCAAAGGATGTTCGTGGTTTGCATCGCGTAAAATTCGTTTGTTGGTGAGTGCAGTTTTGATGTCTTCGGATGGTCGGACGATACCTTGTCCGATGAGTTCGGTCCGGTGCAGACGGAGTGGGGTGGCGGCCAGTTTAACTCGGCTTAATTTTCGAACAAGGTCATGGAAAGGACCTTTCTTGAGAAAAAGGTGGGGGCCATAGCCCATTGGAAATTCGTCGAGGTTTTGCGTTGTGCCGCGGCCGCCAATTCTCGAAGACCGCTCAAGAACGACGACATGATGGCCCAATGTTGTTGCTTCAAGCGCGCAAGCAAGGCCAGCCAGCCCAGCACCAACCACCAAGACTCGCACCATGCCCATCGGTTAGTCTCCTGCACCATCAATCCATTCTTCTACGCTTTTGGTGCGGCATGTTCAAGGTTATTCGACCAACACAGGAGAAAATACAGGTGAAAGCATGGATGGACAACCACTCGTCATCGACGTCATAGATAACGGCGGGCAATGGACTCACAGAGAATGGCGAATGCTTCGATACCTAAAGGTCGATACGAAAATTATCGAAAACACCACGCCGATTGAAGATATACGCAAGGTCGATGGAATCATTCTCTCTGGCGGAGCTGCAAGAGTTGGCTTGACCGGAGAACTTGGGAATTGTGGTGCCTATCTCGAACTTGATGTTCCCGTCCTCGGTATTTGCGCTGGTCATCAATTCATGGCGCGTTTTTATGGCGGTGATGCCCGTGAATCTCCTGAGCCTGAATTTGGTGCAATGCAAATCGAATTGCAAAACGGTGGCGGGGTTATTTTTGCCGACACTGCTCAATCACAAACTGTTTGGGAATCGCACAATGATGAGGTTCATGTTGTCCCTGATGGTTTTTTCATAACTGCAGGCAGCCCTTCGTGTAAAGTTCAAGGAATGGAAAATGGAGAGGGAAATCGGTTTGGGTTGCAATTTCACCCCGAAGTCAACGATTCTGAATTTGGCAAAGAAATGTTTGAGAATTTTGTCGAAGTCTGTCGGAAAGCGAAAGAGGCAAAAACCATCTAATATTGCTCAATTCTGCAATTTTTGCTAGCAATACCTTGATAACACCTCGATTCAAAGGACACTTATGAACGCACGTAGTTCCTTACCTAGCCTGCTGATGACTGCCCTCCTTCTTGTCGCTCTTGCGCCGCTAAGTAGCGTTGCTGCTGTGCCCACAGAAGCATCTGAATTCTATTACGGTGTTGAATACGATTGGAGCAGTGTTGATACAGATCTTGAAAACTTCACTGGCCTCGATATTCCTGAAATTCTCGGTGAAGTTATGTTTGCAGCTGATGATGCTGGATTTAATCTCATAATCGGGCAATTACAAACTGGTGCTTCAAACGTTTATGTCCACCACTCCGAAGATATCACGCCACAAACCATTCAAGACAACAATGGAGACGATGTTTCTGTTTGGAGTCGAACCGAAGACGTCACACTCCGACACGGAATCCTTGCGGATTCGATTCTCCAAACCGATTGGGATGAAACCACTTTCGGCTCAGACCCTACAAGTTTCGACATCGATATTGTTCAAAGCCTCGAGCAGGTTTTGACCGTTGATATGACTTACACAGAATATCTCGATGATAACAGCAATCTCGTTGGAGCAGATATGGAATTCAGTATGCAGATGTCTGCTGCTATTGGATTGAATATTGATGCCTTGTTTGAAGGCGGCGGTGAAAATTTCCCTGTCGATTTTGATTCGGAAATCTCTATTGGATATTCGATTACTGATTCTACGTCTAAATGGCGCCTCGACTCACCAAATTCGATCTATACTGATCTCTCATCAAATGACGAATTATACTGGGAATGTGATGACTGTGGAGATATTGCTGGAGACTATACCGGCGCTGTTGACTACAGTTTTTCCGTGAATGGAATCCCTACAGAGGATTTCGGACTTGATGCTGGAGAATTTGACCTTGAGATTTCTGATTCATTGACCGACTCCGGCACTTTTGATATGGAAGCATTTGGGGAATGGGATTTCCGAATGGGAGAAACATTGACCGTTGACCTTGGAGATGGTGATGGTTTAACTACTCAAGTTCAATCCTGCGAGACCTGTCCTCCTGGAAGCCCATTGATGTTTATGATGATGGGTTACGTGCTAGCAGGCTCTGGGGAAGCATTCGCTGAACAAATTGGCGAAGACCTCGGAGAAGGAATTACCGACGGAATAGAAGATTGGTTCGGACTAAGTGAAGGCAACACAGATGGAAACCTTGCACTTTATGTCATGAACGCTGAAGAAGCGGTGAACAGTGGTTCCGATGATGCATTGGCGCATGTGACGATGAATCAAGGAAGCGACATCAATTGGGCGACCGTTATCGTCCAAATTTCAATCGATGGCGGTGCGCCTGTAATGTGCGGTGCCCCTGGAACAACTGGCAATATGTGCACTCTTGTTGGGTTCGGTGACTTTGACCAAGTTTGGTCCGTTGGCGAGGGAGTTACTATCATGGACGATGGCGATCTTTGCCCTTCAGGGCAATCGTGCTCTGTTTCAATTATGATTATCAATAATATAAATGGGAAAGTTCTTGCTCACAAATACCTCTATCTTACAGGTCACAGTCCTGCCGGTTCAACAGGCAAACTTATTGGCAATATTCATTCATGGGGTGATACTATGACTATTCAAACACAACTTGTCGGCGGAACGCCACTAGCAGAGGTTGGTGACTTAGCCGAATTTACATGCGATGATGAGTCGATGCTCGAATGGGAAGATGTCAATGATGGCAACAATGATTGTACAAACGGAGAAGATGAGTCTGATGGAACAAACCTTTTCACTTGCAACGACGGTAGTACTATTGATTGGTCGTTGGTAAACGACTATACTGCAGATTGCACAACTGCAGAAGACGAAGGGGTCAAAAACCATTACACCCTACAAATGACGCTTTTTGATGATGTTGGAAATCCACTTTCATCAATTGAATCGACAATCTGTGAAAGTACGTGTGATTCGAACCAAGATTGGTCAAGTGATTGGTCAGAAGACACTGGTATTTCTGTTCCTACTGGATACGGCGAGACAACAATGTGTATGACTGCAACACTCAGTGAAACTGGTGCCGCTTCACCACTCCTCGAATTGCCTCAGACCTGTGACACATACTGGACTGGACCCGAATTAAACGACCACCCAAGCATTTGGTCGGATGGTCTTGAAGTTACTTTCTATGGAGCATTTGTCGATTATGATAATGAAGGGGGTGCAACAATGACTATCTCGGTTGTTGACCCAAATCAAGCTCAAATCTATTCTGACTCTGTGGCCATTGATGGAACTGAATCATGGTATTCACTTGAGGAATCGGTTTCTGTTCTTGAAGAAGGCAATTATTGTGTAACTTTCGCACTTGTTGAAGAGGGAGAAACTGCCCCGTATGCCTCGCAAAACGAATGCACATTTGTTGAAGATAATGCACCAGATGTAAGCGAACGTATTGAAGCTGTCTTCGGCGCAATCGCAGAATCAGGTCTTGAAGATGTGCTCGAACAGTTCGGAATGAACCTTGATGAGCGTCTTAAGACGGTTAAACCATTCGAAGAATTCCCTTACAACGATGGTATGTGGGCGCCTCTTTGGAGCAATGAACACGCTGCAATGGTTGGTGTCGGCGTCTATGTGATAAGCGATAATGGATCGCATACCTTGGCTGGCCCTGAAACTCAAGGCTATACAGACGCTGCTCCTGCAAAGATGAGTATTCGTTACCTGACTGGACTTGATGCAAACACTGCAACGAACGGCATGGAAGAAGCAACAACAATCAACGATATTGTTGAAGTTGAAAACCATAACTTAGACGATATTGCGGAAGACCTTGCAGCAGCAGGAATCAATGTTGACAATCTCATACTTCCTGAATCTTCAAACAACCAAACTACTGGAGATGAAGACCCAACACCTCCAACCGCTGAAGAACTTGCTGAAGATGCTGGTTTGTTGCCGTTCCTCTCTCCAATTTCGATGGTGGCTGTCATCGCCCTTGCTGGTGTTGTAGCAGGAAGTCGACGGGATGAAGACCAACACGTCGACGAGTGATTGAACACTCAAGTACGAGTGGATGGTGGGCAAATTATGGCCCTACGACCCCAGCACAGCCGTGTCGGTGACGTGTTGCGGGTATCTGGCACCGTTTTGATTGCCATACATCTGGTACTCTCTGCTTGGCTTGTCATTCAATTTGAAGGGCAATACACCGAAGGCCAACCCGCACCAACCAAAGTGAAGGCTTTGGTCGCTATCGATAAGGAACAAACGCTGATCGATGTCGAAATGGAGAATGCAACTTCGTTTTTACTGTATATGTTGTTTCGGGATTATGATGAGCCTGTCAATTCATCTCAACAGAATTCAAGTGGTTCTTCACCGGATGATGGTGCTCCTCATTCTTCTTCTGAGACTGAGCAGAAAGAAGATGTTGGATGGCTAAAAATTGGACGAAAGGCGACGCTTGTCTCCTTGGTTCTGCTCTGTTTAAGTGAATGCTTAGTCATTGCTGGAATACCGTTCCGATCCACCCTTCGTGCGGCCCTGTTAACCGGGGTTGTAGTGTGCTTTCTCGTCGTCATGCCGGCAACCTATGTATTGGATTTAGCAGGTGGGGATGAAATCGACAAGGGTGATGAAAAATATACCATTGCTGGTGAGACCTTTGTTAAGAAGACCGAACAAGGCGCGTTGGCGCATGAACAAAGTACGGTTGAGCGTTCATTCTTGTCAACTGGAATTCGTTTTGAAATGATGTTCAGCGGTTATGACTTGGGTTTAGTTGAACCTGTAAATTACTCTGCTGTGCGTTCTGATATCCCGGGTGAAAATGATTCAGATGCCAAATCATATGTAGAATTTCATTCAAATCTGGATTTGAAATATGGGAAGAATTTGCCCTCGTTATTTCTGATTCCGTTGATGTGGTTTTTTTTCCCTGCAAAGCCAAGATATGAAAAGAAAAAGTACGCCCAACTTACTGGGCTAGAATGATTCACAGAATGGCGCAATTATACCCGGTGATGGAGAGAGACGGTGCCGCAGACTTTGCACCAAACTTTGGTTCCATCTTTACGTGGTGTTGCGCCAGCAAGATCAATTTTTACGCCGCATACGCAAGTAACGGTGTTCTCCATGATTGACCCGATACAGTCCCGCTTGATGAACTCAACGCTCAAGCAGACAGGTTTATCCATGCTTCAAAGCACATGAAACTCTTGGTTGTAGAGAATCCTTTGACTTCTTTGAACGTGAATTGTTCTACCGTTCCGTTGGCTGAGGAAATGGCGCGGTGTATCGCCTCTTCACTTTCTTCTCGTTCTGCGCGTTCGACGATTGCCCAACCGCGCAATACGCTGGTTTGATTTCGTTTTAACAATGGCAAGAGTGTTTCGATATGCTCAATACTGTGATGTGGGAGGTTTACTAAAAGCAGGTCGGTTTGATTGAGGTTGTTAGTATCGTGTATCCAATCAAGGGCGTCGCGACAATGAAGTTCTGTTGGATGTAATGGTGCCGCTGGGTTTCCGCGTTTATCTTTACGGCGCGAAGCTAGATACTCGATATTGAGTGAAAGTAAATCAACCGCATCAGGATTGAGGTCGCCAACAAAATAACCCTGGAGTAGGCCGGGTTCATTGAGTAATGCGCCCATACTTGGGCCAACACCCGCGTAGGGGTCACATACGACCAATGGGTGGCCAAGTTTGCCGCAAAGGAGTTTGGCAGATGCAAGCGTTTCGATGCGTTCATTGGATAATCGGGCAGAAAAATAGACTTTTGAAGGGTCAACCCAAAGCAAGTACCCACTTTCACGGATACGTGTTCGTGTCTCAACCGTTCCATCACGACTGCCCAATGGGTATAATTCTCGTACTCTGAATTCGCCTTTAACGCCCATATCCGCACACACTAATCGGATGTTTGGCAGCTGGGTAAGCATTGCATCAGCAATCATTTCACCATAGTCCCAAACGGTTTCTTCGATTTTTACGATAAGGACATCGCCTTGAATTTCATATGAACGGGGCCAATCTTCACGGTGTGTTTCGGCCAACTCTTCATCGATATGGTCAAGCCAATGCGTTGGCCCCTTTGGTTGAGTTTCAATTTCCAGATGTGGATTGTTTTTCCATACTTGATCTGTTTCTTGGGGGGCTGAATCGTTGAGAGGGATGGCATTTCGCCCATCTTCAAGGTGGGTAACACCGGCTTCGTTACTGGACCAATGTTGGGTGCGGCATATGTCCAACCATTGTTGCGTTTGCGCGCTCGGCACACTCAAATGACGCATGACACTCGCTCCATCCAAGCGAGCCCGAGGTTTGAGCATGGCGGAGAAATCAGTTGTTTTAGGGAATCTCCCTGCCGCTGGTTTGTTACTGGTCGGAATGGGGCCGGGAACGGTTGCTGGAATGACCGTTGAGGCACTCGAAGCAGCAAAAATGGCATCTCATCGCCGCTATGAAGCGTATACTGCTCTTTGGCCAGAGGCAGAACTTGCTTTACTTGAGCGGGAAATTGGTCCTATACAAAGGGTAATGCGGCCTGAAGTTGAACAACCAAGTGAGTTGTTTGAACTGGCAAAAACATCGCTTGTCGCCTTGCTGGTGGTCGGCGACCCTCTTCAAGCAACCACGCACGTCGACCTCCAACTCCAAGCGGAGGAGGCTGGCATTGATTGCCTTGTGTTCCATGGCGTTTCAATCACGACGATTGTAACCGGAGCGCTCGGCTTGTCGAATTATCGATTTGGAAGACAGACTACACTCACCTACCCGTATGGTGGTTGGGTCGCTACATCTCCATTGGAAGTTATCTCGAACAATCGATTCCGTAACCTGCATACCGTGGCTCTTCTCGATTTAGACCCGACTGGTGAAGGTACAGGAGACCAGCGCCCAATGATGCCTTCCGATGCCGTTGAATCACTCAGACTCATGTGGCCAAAATTACAGAATGAACTGGATGAAATGCCGCCACCACCCGACTCCCCACTTCGAATCTTGCGCCATGCCATGTGCAGTGCGTATGTCGGCCAAGTGATTGATGACATCGCGGTAGTCTTGTGTGCAGACATGGGTACTGCTGACCAGCGTATCGTTTCAACAACGATTGGTGAACTGGATTCAATTCCCGGTGGGCGTTTGAATTGCCTCGTCTTCCCTGCGAGTTTGAGTGAAGTTGAAGAGAAAGCCCTTCTTCGTTGGAGCAAGCGTGAGTGATTATTATGGCTGGCAGTGTACTTCTTCTCATCTCATTTTTGGCATTTATGCTGTTTTTTGCCGGCGTTGGGCTTGCTTCAATGCGCGTCAAAGAAGACACGACTGACGATTACCTCGTTGCTGGAAGAGGGATGCATCCGGCTTTAGCCGCATTATCGGCAGTAAGTACATGGAACTCCGGTTACATGTTTATTGGATTTATTGGATTTATATTCATCAACGGCTATTCTGCCGTCTGGATTGCTCTGGTCTCGACGGTCGGTCAACTCGTCGCTTGGATTTGGCTCTACAAATATATTCAGAAAGAAGGTGAAGCACGGGGTATTCGTTCTCTTTCCTCACTTGTTTCGAACACAACCGGCTCCCCGGAAGCGAAAGTGGCTGCTGTGCTGTCGGTAATTTTCCTCTCGATTTATGCTGCTGCACAACTGACTGCCGGAGGTATTGCCCTTGAAACAATGCTCAAATGGTCTCCAACCATCGGTATCCTCATCGGTTTCGTCTTGGTTGTCGCTTACTGCTATGCTGGTGGAATTCGTGCTTCGATTTGGACCGATGCTGCCCAATCGTGTGTAATGATTGTTGGTTCAACCATCTTGTGTTACGTCGCAGTGAAATCCACTGGAGGCTTTTCTGGTTTGCATGACCAATTGAAAGGTATCGAGCCTGCCATGGTCAATATATTCCCCTCTGATTTGAAGTTCGGTGCAACATTGTGGATTACTGCTTTCTTCCTTGGTGGCCTCGGTGTCGCTGGCCAGCCACAAGTGGTCTCTCGCGTGATGACGTTGAAGGATGATAAAGCACGGAAACAAGCAATGATCTGGTTCTTCATTTGGCAAACTCCTTTCATCATCTTGATGTTCTTCATTGGACTTGCCTGCCGAGTTTTGTTGCCGGAACTTGGCGCCTCTGGTGCTGAAACTGGCTTGCCGAAACTTGCCATGGAACAGTTGAGTCCTTTGCTCGGCGGTCTTATTCTCGCATCGATTTTTGCTGCAACAATGTCCACTGCCGACAGCCAAGTTCTGGCATGCACTGCTGCAATTACAGACGATATTAAACCGGAATGGAGTCAAGACCACAAGACAACAAAGAAAGTCACCTTGGCTGTAGCTGCTTTCGCAACGGTCATCTCATTGTTCGGTCAACAATTGCCCGGTTTCGGAGATTCTGTATTCGCGTTGGTCGTGTTAGCCGTCTATGGACTGGGTGGAATCTTTGTACCTTTACTCTTGGTGAGAATGGCCGGTTATGAGCCCGATTCACGTCACTCCATCGCTATGATGATGTCGGCAATGATTGGCGTCATCGTCTGGACGGTTCTTGGATTTGGCGAAGATGTCTTTCCTTCAGTTCCTGGAATGGGCGCTGCCTTTGCTACTCACTTCTTACTGTGTGCTTTCCGAGACAGTTCTGCTGACAATCCCTTTGGACGGTATACAATTCCTGCCCAGAAAACTCTTGGCATTGGTGCTGCAATAACGCTCTTACTTGCTGCAAGTGTTGAGGCTTCATACCACGTTTTGGCGCCGAATTCTTCTGATTCACAAGCAATGGTCGGCACATATAATGTAACGGCGAATTTCGAAACGATTGACCTTGATAACGGGGGAGAATACATTGCTGATGGAGATACATTCGTGCTGAATTTGTCAACCGATTCACTCAATGATGATTCGATGAACATCGTTGGGGCAAAGATTGTGATGACCTATTCAGAAGATGAGACCAGTGCTGGATTCCCCGGATGTCTTGCTCCAGGTGCGTCGAATACACAACCCGATACCATCACTGGCATGCTTATGCATGCTGAATTCAACGGCTCTGCAAGCGGTCAAAACCAAGACGGTGCTCCTGCTACTCATGAAACGCTGGTTGAATGGTATAATGCTTCGATGATTGGTGATGTGTCCAATGTCACAAAAGCCGATATCATGGCTGGACTCGATTCAAACGGCGCTGGCCTTGGCGATTACTCGATTGAAATTTCGGTTGATGTAAGTGCTGGTGGTGGTGCTGGTTGCCAACACACCGATGATGGCGAAAACGTCGATTACACGATTCAATTGCTGGTGCTCGATTACACCATCACTGAAATCAAAGCGTGAAACGTTGTCCTTGGTGGACAACGCCCCAACCAAGTTGGCTTACTTGCTTCATCTGTTCACTGTCTTGGTCATACAACGGATTTGTATGATTCAAATGCGTAAAGAAAATATCTGGATCGCCCAACTTCTTTTCACCCAGCATCTTCAGAGTTTGAACAACGGGTGGATGTGGGACTTTGGATTGGTCTCGGCCACCAAGTTCGTCTTCTGACCAAAAAGTTCCATCGAGAAGAGCGATGTCGATGTTCATCTGTGAAAGCCATTGTCGAAGCGTTGAGCAATTGTGGATGGTCAATGTTTCATCCCACGAGTCGTGGTCGGGAAGAAATAACAGTGATTTGTTTGGCCCTCGAAGGATGAAGGCGTGCATATCGGAAAGTTCGTCACGGTGAGGTATTCGAACAGGTTCGATTTTGAGACTGCCTTGGTCGAAAAGGGCACTTCCAACAGCAAAGGTTTGAATTTCAAAAACGCCTTGTTGAACCATCAAATTCCATTGTGGTGTTTGGTCAACAAGATGATACATTTCTTCTGACACATGCAACTGAATCCCTTGTGCTGAAAGCGTTTCACGACCGAACAACCCCAGTCCATCGACGTGGCCAAAATGGGCGTGTGTGAGCAGGAGGTGGTCGACATGGGTTTGTCCCCAAACGGTGAATTGATCGCCAAGGTGGCGCGTTGCTTCAATGAGGATGTTGGCCCCTTCATCACTGCGAATTCCCAACGACACTGGATAGTGTTGTTCCGTTAAATTGGCGCAACAGGGACGGAGGCACCCTGGTTGTGGATGGCCTCCGTCCTGCGCAATACCGAGCACTGTAACTTCGACCATGTAATGGCCAAGGAAGCGAGCATCATCAATCCATCAGTTACATCACTGGACATAGACATCTGCTTTCGCAGCCATTTGAGGAGGGGTATATGTCGCAACTCGGTATGCCATACCTCGGCGTTCCAAGACGTCTTTCATGCAAGCAAACAAGTGGTCTTTTCCAATCTTGGTTTTATCTTGACTGAATGCCAAGATAAGGCTGTCTTGGACGATTGCACGAATCCATGCACCGGTAAGGCCTTCGGTACTCTTTGCGAGTTTTTCCTTAACCTCAAGCGTAACGTTTCGAGACAGGTCGAGTTTTTGCAACAGGTGATGGAAAATGTGGAAGCGTTGTTCCTTTCCAGGCATTCCAACCTCGATAATTCGGTCGAAGCGCCCTGGGCGGTCTGCAATCGCAGGGTCGATTTTGTTAGAATGGTTGGTAGTTGCCAGCGTAATAACTCCGTGATTCGGTACAATGCCGTCCATAGATTGCAAAAATTCACCCAAGAGTGGATGGTCAGATGCGCGACGGTCAAGAGCGCCGGCTGTGTCAATGTCTTCGATGATGAGGAGGGTAGGAGAGAGTTTTCGGGCCATTTCGAAACAGGATTTGATGTCATTACGCCCAGTAATCATTTCAGCTGAAATCAGGATGCAAGTGATGTCGGAATGGGCTGCAAGCCATTTAGCAATCATCGTTTTCCCAGTGCCCGGTGGGCCTGCAAGAATCACTCCACGTGAGTTCGGCACACCGCATTCACGAAGTTTCGGCATGGCTTTTTGAAACCCGATGATGTCTTTCCACAATGCTTCCTTGACTTGGTCGTCCCAAGCAATTAATTCGTCAATACTTTTGTCGCGGGTGATGAAATTATAACGCAAATCAAAGAATGCTTTTTTGAGAGTACCGTTTTGATAAAAATCTGATTCTACATGCGCAATAAGTTGGTCTGCTTCTTTACCGTGAACGAGAACAGTTGTTTCCATAGGAGTGTACACGGATAGGCGCTGGTCGCCATCATGGTCGACGCTTGAGATAGTGATGAGTTGTTGCTTAGCCTCGGTTTTTGACTGGTAGAAACGTGTGCCAACTGCAAGGAATCGTTGACGATTCTCATCTTGTACTTCGACCGTTTCGTACATCGCTGCACGGATTTTACCTTGGTCAATCATGAATTCATCAGCGACATCGTATTCTTCTTCGAGATATTGGTCGAAATGCATCTTCATTAGAGCCCCTAATTTACCACTCCAGTAACGTGAATCTCGCTTATGCTTTGAGCCCATAAAACTGTTCATCAGTTGCTCGGTGAGAGGAAGTTGAGGAATTTTTTCCCGGGTGGCAGCTACAGCGATTTTAGTATCTTCATATTGTTTCATGTCAATGGAAACTGGACCCATTGGAGTTTGGATTTCCAAAATCATCGACGCCGGTGGTTCAGAACTGTTCTTGGTGTTGAGTTCCTGATGGTAATGGTTTTCTAGGCTCGGTTCTTCTTCAATTGCAAATTCATCGGTCATTGTTATTCCTCTTGGTGGGATTACAGAATATCCAAATGCTTCAACAGCCCTTTGCAAATTTGTTTCCGTTCCATACTATCAAGAATTCAAGGGTATATGAAGGCGCGAAGGTCTCAAACGAGAGAGGGTTTTGGGGAAGGGTGAGGGGAATGTATGGCTGGTCCGTCAAAAGTTGAATTTCCTGGGCAAAACAAGCAACGTTTTCGCATGCGTGGAACCAAGCATGCCAATGAAGCAACCGCCAATAAACTCAAGCGAGAACTCGCTAAACTCTTGGAAAACCCCAGAGCCCATCTCCCCGTAATGATGTGGAAAGGAAAATTGCGCTGGGGGCGAACAGACCCTGTCACAAAGACAATGAGAACACTCGAATCAATACTTCGCAAGAAGGATGACGTTGCTTGGTTGAGTAAGCGCATGATGTCAAAGAGAGGCGACCCCGTGGCAAAGGCGTTTGCAGGCTCCCTCCATGCAGCACACGACGAACACATCACCCTTGTAGGGAAATTTAGTTCAGGCTCTTTCGGTTCTGCTTCATTTATTCGGCGAGGAGAAGGTAAGCAAGGCTATCTTGCTGGCATACAAAATTATTCCAACCTCACACTACGCATGTTACCGTGGGAAGACCATGCCAAGCGTGGCATGTATTTCTTCACGTGGAAGGGTGGGTTTGTCTGCACTGGCCCAAACCCAACGCCTCCGGATGAATGGCTTAATGATGTGTTACAACGTTCTCGGTTTTCGTTTACCAAACATGATGATTTGTCGGTTCCAGTGTGGGTTTCTGGAGGTGTGGATGCTCAATCTGTTCTCGATTTCGAACCAAGCAGCGGTGGCTACATCCGATTCACATTCAAACATGGACCAGTTCTCGCTATTAGTTTTGATGATTTATCTAAAACTGAAAAGAAAGAATCATCGTTTATTCACCATCTGGCTCTTTCGATGTTGCCACCGTTCCTCCCTTCAATCCTCAAGATCGATGCAAAGTGGGCCCCAAAGGGATGGGATAAAGATACACCACTCCCCGATTCGGCGTCTGAAGGAATGGACAAAATTATCGATGCCTGGCAAGGCTTGATTATGAATGAAGGCGTCATCGCACTCGCCATACGAAGAGCTGTTTTGGATTCGATAGATTCTGGATTAGTCGTTGGCGAATCGTGGATCACAGGTACAGATTTCGATTCGATTGAAGAAGCGTTACAATCCCATCCTGGTTCAAACGATGAGCGTCATCTTGCTGCCCATATGTTGTATGCTTCGATGCAAGAAGGCTCTCTTGACGGAGAAGGTGTTCGCGTCACGGCAAAAGGCGGTGTGTCTGAGCGGAAGGCTGCTGCTTTGGAAGTTATGGAAGGCACGAGTTGCGGCAATGTCCTCGGGGCGTTGTGGGAAAAGTGGGGCTTGGATGGACTTGCTGGCTTAGGAATTACCGGTGCTGAAGCCGAAGAAATTTGGAAAAAACAACAGAAAAAACCTCAGCCGTTTGGAAATTTTCTCAAGAGTTTGGATTCTACACGGGCGATGGCCCAAAAGGTTGCTCGATTCCCAACGCGTGACGATGTTTTGTCTGGAGCGACTGGAGCGGTGCATGGTTTGATTCTACAAGGGCTCTTAGAAGGTGATGGTAAGGCAGAGCGAACAGCAACCCAACGTCATGATTCCATCGACTCTGCTGCGGCTGCGTGGGCATGGTTGCTTGCTGCAGGCCGCTCTGCTGGACAGGAGTGGCATTTCGATATCAATGCGAGAGACCGCGGTGGCGCTTGGCTCGGAGCTACGAAACAACTCCTCGAAGCAGGAAAAGTACTCTACAATTGCGATGCCGATGAAGCCGAAGGTAAAACTGAGGCGTGGATGGAAGCGTTTACTGCTCTCAAAACCGTCACCGGTGAAGCGAATTAATCTCAAAGATGGGCGAATCCTCTTTCGAGGTCGGTCCACAAATCCTCAACGTCTTCGATACCGATGCTGATTCGAACTAAACCAGGAATAAGGCCTGCAGCGTGCCGGATTTCTTCGGGAATCACCATGTGGCTTGAGTTGAACGGGCTCTCAATCAATGATTCAACACCGCCAAGACTTGTTGCTTCATAGATCATCTTGAGACCGCGCATGAACTTCAATGCGGCTTCATCGCCACCCTTGACAATAAAGGCAATCATCCCTGTTCCTTTCGGTATGATTCGTTGTGCAACTTCATAATCGTCGTGGGAAGGCAGTGAAGGGTGATTGACTTTTTCAACCATCGAATGCGCCTCCAAGCGGCGGGCAATTTCTGCTGCGTTACTACACAAGACCGGCATTCGGACATGGAGGGTGCGCATTCCTCTCTCAAGGAGAGAGCAAGTATGTGGGTCGGCGTTTCCTCCAAAAATTACCTTCCTGCCGAAAACCTCTGAAATTAATTCCTTGGAACCAACAACCGCACCGCCAATGATATCAGAATGGCCTCCAAGATATTTGGTCGTGGAATGTATGACTAAATCGACACCCATTGAAAGTGGTTGACACCCCCAAGGTGAGGCGAAGGTATTGTCGATTATGCAGAGGACTTTATGTCGCTTAGCAATTGCAACCATTGCAGAAATATCACAGACTTTGAGAACGGGGTTAGTCAAAGTTTCAATGTAGAGAATCTTCGTATTGGGTTGGATGGCGGCCTCGTAGGACGACGGAACTCGCATATCAGCCATTGTCGTTTCAATTCCAAACCGGGGGAGTTCTTCGGTAAGCAATCCATAGGTTCCGCCATAGACATCCGGTGATGCAACAATGTGGTCGCCTGCGGAAAGGAAAGACATCAGCGTCGTGGTAATTGCAGCCATGCCTGACGAGAAGGTTTCAGCATCCTCTCCGCCTTCCATGGCGGCTAATTTTTGGGCAACCGCATCGGAATTTACTGACGAAAGGCGAGTGTAGAGAAGGGTATGTTGGGCACCAGCAGCCCATCCAGCATAGCGTTCATCAGTGAGTTTGTAGGTCGATGATTGAAAGATCGGTGTGTTCACGGCATCCCCAATATGGTTGGTTCCACTGTGTACTGCCTTACTTCCAAACCCTTTCAAATCGAGATTATCCTTTGCTGCCATCTAATCCCTCATCCCTGTCGAATCGTAGGCCACCATTTACTCTTCCTCATCGCTCGTTGAGAAAATTTCAACCACGATGTTGCCAACAAACAACGCGCCGCCGCCAAGAAGTATCCATCCGCTCCAATGATCAAGGCCGAGCGTCAAACCATATATTGTCGCCCAAACCGGCTCAAATGCATAGATAATTGCTGCTTGTATTGGATGTAAATAGCGTTGGAAAATATTGAGTAAAAGTATGCAAAACAACGAGCCGCCAATTCCGAGACAGAGCACTTGAAGAAATACGCCGTCTTTGAACACGAGGTCCCATTGAGACATTGAACGACCGCCGCCGATCAGCAATAGGAGGGCGAAAGAGCCAAGGGTTACGATGATAAATGAGGTCTGCGTTATCCCGATGGGTTCGAGTTGTTGTGTAAGTTTCTGTGTATAGATGATGTGTAGTGCAAAGAAGACTGCACAGACGACCGTGAGGATTTCTCCCCACCCCCATGTCAAATGCGGAGGGCCTTGGATGAAGCCAGCACCGAATGTAGCAAGAAATACACCTAGAAGTAATGCTCGAGAGGGGCGGGACTTGGTAAAAATAACTGTGATTAATGCAGTGAAAACGACATAGAGTGAAGTCAGAAAGGCTGAAACTGAAGGGCTGATGTCTTCCAGGCCGATCATTTGCGTGACAAAACCAACCAGCATGATTCCACCAAGAATCAAACCACCGCGCCACTGTTCACGATGAACGAGGGCCGCTCTTGCCTTTGGGAATAGAAGCAACATTGCTATTGCAGCTACAGCAAATCGGGCAGAGACGAGGATGGCTACAACTTGAAATCTGCCGATATCGTGTATTTCTGGTTCAAGGGCATTGAGTGCTTGTTTCATCCAGATGAAAGTGGCGCCCCATACCGAGGTGACGACCAGTAATGCAAACAAGGCTTTCTTCCGTTGCAGTGGACTGGCGGGGCCGGCTTCCAAACCGCTACTAAGTCGCGAAAGGGGTTCGTCCATAATCCGTGGCCGGAGTGGCGCCGAATGAGTATGACGGTCAAGAGGTGTGATTTGCAACGGCTTGAACGCTAAGACTCAAGGAGTGGATGGAGTGTGTAACGAATATGACGGCGGATGGCGACTCTGTGGTGCGCTCATGGGAACTCCCCATCGAGACGGGTGAAATGCCTGAAAGTGGTTCGGAATTTGATGCTATTGTGGTCGGCGGGGGGCCTGGCGGCTCGTCTGCTGCAGGCTATTTGGCAAAATCCGGAGCCAGGGTATTGTTGATTGAAAAGGAAGTGTGGCCGCGCGACAAAATTTGTGGCGACGCAGTCGGTGGAAAATCCCTCTCTCACGTCGACGAACTTGGCGTGAAGGCTGATTTGGAATCTACGCCGCACTTTCGAGTCACGGGTATTTTGTTTTCCTCGCCAAAGGGCAACTCAGTACAAGTTCCGTTGCCTGAAGAAGATGTTGAAAGAATGGAAGCGGGGTATGCATTGCCGCGTGCTCAATTTGATTCTTTACTGTTCAACCGTTGCCAGGCAATGGTCCGCGAAGCAGGGGGTTCAATCATCCAAGGCGGGGAAGTTCGTACCGTTCTGTTTGATGATGGCGCTGGTGGTGAAGACCCGGGTGAAGGAAGCGGGGATGCTCGGCACGCCGCTGGAGTTGTTGTTCGAATCGGTGGAAGAAATGGTGAAGAACGGACGTTCCATACTCGGGAATTGGTCGGTGCTGGTGGCTACAGATGCCCTGCTGCTCGCTCGGTTGTCGAATCCTCATACAATGAAAAGATGATGGATAGAGACCATTATTGCGGAGGATACCGTGAATATTGGCGGAATGTCAAAGGTTGCGAATCGAACAGTGGCGATATTGAGATTCATTTTGTTGACACCGTGATCCCGGGATATTTCTGGCTCTTCCCGGTGTCAGAAAATGTTGTGAACGTCGGTATCGGGATGGTCGTGGGTCTTTTAGACAAACAAAAGAAGAAATTGAAGGCACTCCAAGCAGATGTAATTGCGAATCATCCAATGTTCAAAGATCGTTTCGCGGAAGCGGAAATGGTCCCTGGGTCTGCCAAAGGTTGGCAACTTCCTTTCGGCTCACCCCGTAAGAAAAGCAGCAATCACCCACGCCGTTCGAGTATGAATGGTATTCGATTAGTTGGCGATGCTGCTTCTTTGATCGACCCGTTTTCTGGCGAAGGTGTTGGAAATGCATTGGTTACTGGAGAGATGGCTGCTCGCCACATCATTGAAAAAAGACCGTTTATTGAATATCAAGACGAGGTGTGGAAAGTGTTAGGCCCTGAACTCATCAATTCCTATCGGATGCAAAAACTCAGTCGGAAATCTTGGCTCCTAAATTGGTTTGTCAAAAAGGCAGAACGGAAACCCGCTCTGCAAGAAATGATGACTGAAATGATTGCCAGTAAAGAGGCTCAGGAGAATTTGCATTCGCCTTGGTTTATGGTGAAGACATTATTGTTTTGAGGTGAGAGAATGGACGCGCAACTCGACGGAATTGAAGCGGTTTTTCTCGATTTAGATGGAACGATTTACCTTGGTAGCAACCTGATTGAGGGTGCGCTTGAATTTCTTCAGCGGTGTGAGGACCGCGGTGTTAAGCGTTATTTCTTGTCCAATAACTCCAGTCGTTCAGTCAAACAATATGTAAAGAAGTTACATGCGTTTGGTATTCCAGCTGTCGAGGATGATGTTCTCCTTTCCACACACGATTTATTGGCATGGCTCAACTCTAACTCAATCACTCAAACATGGCTAATTGGCACAGAAGGCATGCGGGAAATGCTTGAAGAGCGTGGTATTGAAACCCGTAGCGAGCAACCTGAATATGTTGTTCTTGGTTATGATACGGAAATCAATTATGAAAAACTCTCCAGAGCGAGTGTCTTCCTTCATGCTGGTGTCCCGTTGGTGGCCAGCCACCCCGACATGGTCTGCCCCTCTCCTGATGGGGGCTTGCCGGACGTCGGTGCTTATCTTGCCCTCCTCAAAACAACAACTGGAGTGGACCCTGTCCACATCACTGGAAAGCCCAATGCGGGTATGATTTTACATAAAATCAATGCGTTAGGCCTCGACCCTGCTCGTTGCGCCATGGTTGGAGACCGATTGTATACCGATTTGGCGATGGCGACAAGGGCGGGCTGTGTTGGTGTATTGGTGCTGTCTGGTGAAGCGACTATGGCTGATGTTTCTGAATTGGAAGAAGGTGCTGAACAGCAACCTAACGTCATCGTTCAAAGCGTTGATGAGTTGTTACGGTGATGGGGTTCTATGTCGATGAGTGTCCGTTGGAAATGGTGGCGCTCACGGCGCTTGAAACACCCCCCTGATGATATTCATCGCGCTGGCGACCTCGCTGAAATGCGGCTGTGCAAACTTTCAAGAGCAGCCGGGCGTGAAAATGGTTGGAATATTTTTGAATCGGTCCGGATACCCGACCCAGATGGCGGCCGGAGAGAAATTGACATGGTCGTCATTGGCGGTAATACGATGCTGGTTGTTGAACAAAAACACTGGTCCGGTTCATTTGCCATTACCGATGAACATCATTTCGTTCAAAATCGGAACAATGGAACACAACATAACCACGACGCGGTCGCTGACCGTATTGCTCGAAAGGCAAAAATCTTGAAGGCGCTGCATGATGAGCGGCTTTCTCTTTCAAAAGAGGATTCGTTGGAGATGCAAGTCATCGTCGCCATGACCCATCAACGCCTTGAGTGGCCTAAAATACCTAAAAATTTGGCAGCAGAAATGGTTGACGAAGCGGGCTTCATTAAAATTCTTGAAACAACAAGTCCCGGGGAAATGAATCCTGATTTAATGGAGACTTTGGAAGGTTTCAACACGTGGGATGAAGTTCACCTTCATGGCGGGTTGATGTTGAAAGGCGATGTGTTTGGCCTCGGCTTGGGCGATCATTTACGTTCATGGTTTGCCGACCGGAAAAGTCCTGTTCAGGCAACTGCAGAACATAAACGCTCGTTGTTTTCTTTGTTCTCAAATAATCCAAGTGGCGTGACGTTGAAAACGGGTGGGAAAAACATCATCGCAAAAATACCATTTGGCCTTGCACTTGAAATGCATGTTGTAGGGGAGAAAATGCCAAGAAAAGTCGATTGGGCCAGCATCACGCACATCAGTGTGTCAAAACCACCTGTTGATTGGGCGAAGAACATTTGATGTTCGCGAAGTTTGATGTGGGTTGGTCGAACGCCTATGGCTATGGCAGCTGCATGGATTGAGGCAATTGGTTTACTGGCTGGCATCATCGGTATTTTCGCTTGGATCCCACAAATTATCCAAGTTTGGGTTCACAAACGCCATGATGGTATCTCGTTGACGACGTTTGCTGTTGTTTCTTTTGCCCTTGGGCTGTGGCTTGTCTATGGAATTCTTGTTGACTCCTTTGCGATGGTCGCTGCCAATATCATGACCTTGTCCGTCCTCGGTGCGGTCATTCTCGGCGTTCTTCGGGTTCGTAAAAGCGAACGCCAATCTGAAGAAAATCAGTTGTAAGAAGCCTTGGTCGTTGAAATAATCACTGCCCCAATCTTGTAGGGGTCTCCGTTTGATGCTGGGCGGCGGTCTTCGAGACGTCCAACCCAACCATCATCGACTGTTGTTATTGGAATTCGAATTGAAGCGCCACGGTCGGAAATGCCATATGAGAATTGGTCAATGGATTGAGTCTCGTGCAAGCCGGTTAAGCGTTGATCATTGTATTCACCATACACGTCCATGTGCTTCTTGACGTTCTTGCCGAATTCTTCGCAAATCTTTGTGAACAATTCTTCTCCACCCACATCGCGCATTTTACCATCAGAGAAATTAGCGTGCATTCCTGAACCGTTCCAATCTCCTTTAACCGGTTTTGGATGGTATTCAATATAGCAGCCGTAGCTTTCTGTGAGGCGGTCCAGTAAGTAGCGAGCCAACCATAATTCATCGCCGGCTTTCTTTGCACCCTTGGCAAAGATTTGGAACTCCCATTGCCCACAGGCAACTTCTTGGTTGATTCCTTCAAAATTAAGCCCAGCATCTAAGCACAAATCTGCGTGCTCTTCAACCAAATAACGACCGTGCGTATTCTTTCCGCCAACTGAACAATAGTACATTCCTTGAGGGCCGGGGTAACCACCCATTGGGAATCCAAGAGGCAATTGTGTTTCGGAATCCATGATGAAATATTCTTGCTCAAAACCGAACCAAAAATCTTCGTCGTCGTCTTCAATTGTGACTCGGCCATTACTCGAATGTGGGGTGCCGTCAGCGTTCAAAACTTCACACATGACAAGGAAGCCATTGAACCGTTGAGGGTCGGGGTAAATCGCAACTGGTTTGAGAAGGCAGTCCGAAGAGTTTCCAACGGCTTGTTTTGTTGAAGACCCATCAAAGTTCCACATATCGCATTCTTCAAGGGTGCCGGTGAAGTCTTTCTTCACAATTGTCTTGCTGCGCATGTTCTGTGTCGGGTAATATCCATCGAGCCAAATGTACTCTAATTTTGCTTTATCCATCATAGGTATCGTATCCTTGCTTACAAAGACGGTATATCAACCATACGCTCATGTTTCTCCTCTAATTATTTAGCAAACAATCATTATTTTGTTTGATTACTTATCATGCGCTTACTTATCCGCCATATTTATGCACTATTATTTGTTCATTTGTTCGTAATCTTGACGATTTTTCGCCAAATGAACAGAGGAGTTCAAATCAAGAAATTAGAGTAAATATCGGAGCCGACCGGTGAACTCATTGGGGGGAAGGCTCCACGGAGATATAATGGAAATTCCTACAGGGGGGTATTTGCGGCAATGGCGCAAATCTTTGGGACTAACGCAAGCCTTGTTGGCCGAGCGCTCTGGTTTGACACAATCGGTCATCGCCAAGGTCGAGACGGGGTCAGTAGATCCTCGGGCTTCGACGCTCCGGAAGATGGTGGGCGCCCTCAAACGGGAAGAACGGCCAGACCAGGCCCATACCGTGAGTGACATAATGATCTGCGAAGTCACGACATTAGTACGAACCGATACTGTTCAATCTGCTATTGATAAAATGGTTGTCGGAGGCATTAGTCAACTTCCAGTTCTCAGTGAAACTGGGTCAGTGGTTGGTTTAGTTTCAGAATCAAGTTTGCTCAAGGGGGACGTGGGGCGAAGTGCTTGTGTCGATGAGGTTATGCGGGTTAATTTCTCAATGGTTGATGTCGATATTTCGATTGGTGAAGCTCGTCGACTCCTTGGGGATGAAGAGGTGTTGCTGGTCAATCGCCGAGGGGTTTTGGTTGGTCTTGTTGGGCGAATCGACATGGTACGTGCGTTACGAGATACCGATAACAATTACTGATTATTAGCGGCGTCTTCACCTTGTGGAGTAATCAAAACATTACTGCCGTCTCGGTCGATGTGGGGTATGGTAAGCGTTCCCCCGTTCACCGTGATTGGGCACACTATTCCGCAAGCAGGTGCAAGATAGTCTTCTCCAGTTTCTGTCATCACGAGGCGTATTCCATGCCCTGCGGGCAGGAGGGCGTCAATGGCTTGGAATTCCATGAGCATGGTGAGCGTTTGTCCAGGCAATACTGTAGTCGGCTCACTACCGCCTTGGTGGTAACGGATATCCATCGTTGCATGGCCGAGGCGGAGGTTTGTTTCTGCATCTTGTAGTTCCACGAAGATTTGGCCGCCGTCCATGGCTGCTTGAACCTCAAGGTGGAGGGTTGTTAAGCCAGATATATGAACGTCAAAATCGCTGTTCAAGGCGTCGCATTCAATCACCACGCCACTCACACTACCACCCGATACTGAAACGCCTTGTACTCGGGTTCCAGTTTGGACGCAAGAGTCCAGTGCAACCTCAGTCGTGGTCCGATCGAGTGGCGGCCAAGTGTCTTCAATTCGCCATTGACCATCGTTTCGCTGGATTTGTGCATGGAGTTCTGGTTTCTCTCCAATACCTTTCAAGTAATACTCAAACCATTCAAACAAATCTTGTCCCCAATCCCAGCGCGTCATGTTTTCAATCGCTTCGCCGCCGTATCCACTGTCTTGGGCATTGTGTTTTGACCATTGGTCGGGATAGTTGTGTTCCCACTGGCCAAGCATGCCCCTGACATCAAATCCTGCATCGACAAACGTCTGGTACCAAGGGAATACCTGGTGTGGATCAACATTCCAGTCTTGCATTCCTTGAACCCAGTAAACGCTGCCGTTATAGTTGGTGAGTGCCTTCGAAATATGTTCCCTTTCCTCGTAATAATTTGCCATATAGGGGTCGAGTTCACCCATGCCATAGGTCACTGGTCCTGCAAAGAATCCTTCGATGATATCCGGGCAAATGTTATCCATGTCTTCAGCATTATAATCGACAGTGCTGCCAAAATAATTCATATGCATTACTTGACTGCGGGCTTCTGCACTACCATTTTTGTAGAGCAATGGGTGTAATCCGGTTGTGCCGGAAATCGGCACGATGGTGGCTAAGTGTTCACTTCCATGGACTGCTGCCTCCCATTGGGTTGCGCCTTCGTAGGACTTTCCATACAGTCCAACCTTTCCATTTGACCAGTTTTGTGTACCAAGCCATTCAACCGCTTGATGAATTCCCCAGCCTTCTCCTTCGCCACGGTAATCAAAACATCCGGATGATTCTTCAGTTCCAAAAACAGATACTTGAGCAAATGCATAGCCATGCGGGATGTAATTATCATAGATGAATTCACCTCGGCCCGCGCCTACACTATTGGTTGCACCGGATTCATCTCCAGGTTGGCCAAAGGAAAAATAAGGGCTGACTACAGCAATTACAGGTACTGTTTCACCCGCTTCTGTGTTCGAAGGCAACCAATAGGAGAGGTGGACATTTGCTGTAGCAGGTCCAGTTTCCCACACGTCAGAAGTGTCAACTTCAAAGGTTGCTTCTTGAACTTCGAGGGCGGTATAGGGGCCGGGTTGTAAGACATAGGAGTAGCTGTCTGTCCAATTCCATTCCAAAGTATGACGCTCCCATTCCGTGGGATACATCGTTGATTCGACTTCTTCCATCTGTGAAGATTCTCCCCCAAAACAACCCGAAAGGGGGCCGAGGATAACCAACAACGACAGGAGCAGAGCGATTCGCATTGGTTGTGGGGCGGAGTGGTTTGGCATCAATGTGATGTTTGCGGAACGATACATCAAGAAGGTGCACCGGGTGGATTCGTCATGGGCGTTCTCGTGACCGGTGCTGCTGGCTTCATCGGTTCACATGTCGTCCACCTCTTGTTGGCGAAAGGCTACTGTGTTCGGGCGACTGCTCGAAACCCCGAGTCTGCTCAATTCCTCGAAGCGTTTCCAAAACACAAGGATGCGTCGCTTGAAATTGTTCAAATGGATTTGCTCAACAAGGAAGCGGTTGAGGCTGCAGTTGATGGATGTGAAATTGTCATTCATTGTGCTGCGGCATTGATGGTTGGGGTACGGGACCCTCAGCGTGATGTTGTCGACCCATCGGTTCTCGGAACTCAAAACCTCTGTAATGCAATACATAAAGCAGGTTGTGTTCAAACAATTATTCACACATCATCGGTTGCAGCAATCCGCAGGACTCGTCACAAAAATGGGCATGTTTTCACCGCTTCGGATTGGTGCGACGATGCCACACTCGAATCCAACGCATACGGTTTAGCGAAGGCGGAAGCAGAACGCGTGATGCGTTCTTTCGTCGAACTGCATTCTGAAGAACTGCGTCCACGGCTCGTGACAATTCATCCCTCAATTGTGTTTGGCCCAGTGTTTCAAAAGCGCCACACCCAAGGTTCGATGGCTTATCTCAAACACTTTACCGGTAAGTTGCCGTTTGTTCTTCACACGCACCTGAACTTTGTTGATGTACGGGATGTGGCGAATGCGCATGTCGCAGCAATTGAGACTGGAAAGGATGGTGGCCGCTATATTTTGCATAAAGAAGGGCTTTGGATGCGCGATATTGGCCGTCTTTTGCGTCAATCCTTGCCTGGGAAAAAATGGGCAATGTTTCGTCTCCCTTCTCTTCTTGCCACTCTAATGGCTGCCTTCCATCCAAAACTCACCGTCCGTCAAGTTCGTTCTTCTCTTGGTAGGCATGTCGCCTATGATGTTGAAAATATGGAGATGGAGTTGGGAATTCAACTTCATTCAACTGAACAAACGCTCGTTGATTCGGTCGAATCGTTATTGGAATTAAGCCGTAAGGTATGAGTGGCAAGACGCTTTGGCACAACCATGCAGGCTAACGAGGTATGGGGTCGTCGTTGGAGTGAAAACGCGCTCTCAATGGCCCGCACCTATATGGAAGTGGCTTGTAAGAAACAGAGTCTCGTTTGTCTTGCAGCAGACCGCTCTACGATGGCGGAATTGAATCAATTGATCGATGAAGTTGGACCCTTTCTCGCAGCACTCAAAACTCATGTTGATTTAGTTGATGATTGGACACCAGAAGCATGGTCTACGTTTTGCTCCAAGGCTTCTGCGGCTGATTTATTGATTTTTGAAGACCGTAAATTCGCAGATATCGGAGGCATCAGTCGCAAACAAATGTCGGGAGTTTACGGTATTCGTTCGTGGGCTGATTTGGTCACTGCACACCTGATCTCTGGCCCCGATGTCGTGGATGGTTTACAGGCTGGATGGAGCGATGTTGGAAGACAGGGCGGTGTACTTCTCTTGGCTCAGATGTCAAGCAGAGGAAATTTGCTCGACCCCGGCTATACTGCAAAAGTCGTCGCACTGGGTAAAACTCATTCAGGTGTTTTCGGATTCATTGGAAATGGTTCTCGGCCAGACGAATTGGAATTATTACGCCAAGCCGTCGGTGATGGGAAATTGATTTGGACGCCTGGGGTCAATCTTGCGGTTGGAGATGGAGATATGGGCCAGCGCTATGGCAACCCGCGCGAAGCGGTTCTTGCCGGTTCAGATTGCATTATTGTCGGTTCGGGAATTCACAAGGCTGCAAACCCTGCGCAACAAGCAAAGGCGTATGCAGAAGCATCATGGAATGCCCTCGTTGAACGTAATGAGTAAGTGGATATGGTACAATGATTGAAGCAATCCTGTGGTTTTTGGCTGTGGGGTTGACTGCGGTACCCCTCTGGATTCTTTGGCGTGCGGGTCAGAAGGCCGCTTCACTTGACTTTCGACTTTCACAAAATGATGCATCGTTACTCGAAGACGATGGTGTCATCATCACGCAAATGACTGGATTACCGCCTAATACACGTATTGTTCCAAACGCGAATGTTGTGGTTGAACAAACTTCTCAAACGAACGGAGCAATGCCAGAAACTTTGGCGTAAATTAAGTAGCCGACTCCGACCAAACTCAAAAGGACCAGCAATTTGAATATTCGGCGCTTGGGCTTTTTTGTCGCACTGGCTACAAGAGTTGCCCCCGGTAAAACGAGAAGGGGGTCGATAATAACGCCCGGTAAAGGAATGGCTGGCATTCCAGGCAAAGGTGGAAGATGCAAGACCCCCTCATCTGCCTGTGGTTTGATTCGGTCTTCTGGGTAGAGTTGGTCAAGGTCTTCAAGCCCCGGCGCATCCGGAATTGGGCCAAGAATTTGGCCCCAAAGTTCTTCAATCACTGCAAAAGAAATTGGTTTTTCAAGCCATGCGACTGCACCTGCTGAATGGCTTGCATCTTCAGCCACTTGTGCCAGTCTGCGCGAAGCGATGAAAACAATACGGCTTTCTCCACCGTGTTCTCGCATTTCTAAAGCTGCGAGATGCCCGTCAAGAGATGGGAGGTCCAAGGCGATAACGACGAGTTCCGGGTCTATTCGAATATATTCGTCGACCGCTCGGTCTCCGTCTTCACATACTTCGACATTGAATTCTCGAATTTTGAATACTTCTTGGAGTCGCATCAACGACATTGGGTTATTATCCACAATGAGAACCGTAGGTGCGGTTTCTTCAGCAGTCGGCGTGACGTAAGCCATGTGAATCATCTCGCTGAAATCGCCATTACACATCAAATAACCGCACAAGACGGGTCATTCTTCGCCGTCTTCGGTGCTACTGAGGTCTTCGACTGGTCCGCTTTGAGGATTGGTAAAGGCTTCACGGATTGTTTCGGATTGGGCCGCATCGTTTTCTACTTCACGGCGGCGCGTGGGTGCTTTGAGGAATTGGAGTTGCAACTCACTCACTATTCCTTTCAGCATCCGTTCTTCCCGGTCACTCAAATTTCCTTTCGTCTTCCCTTGCAACATCCTCAGCAAGTCGATTGCAGCTTTCGCTTCACCGAGGTTGTACATCATGTTTCCTTCTTGGTCTGGTAAAAGCCCCAGATGGAGTAAAGCCGACCGCTGAAACATATGGACCAATTGAAAGAACTTTTCTGTTTCTTCGTCTTTGAAGATGTCCGCCATGATGTTCGGAGGGGTTTGGGGTCTAAGTCCTCATCGCTTCACTTCAGTCGAACATTTGTTCGAGAAGCCAGTCGGGGTCGAATTGTTTCAAGTCGTGATACCCTTGCCCAACGCCTACGAAAACGATGGGTTTGCCGGTTGAGAAGGCAATGGAAAGCCCGGCGCCGCCTTTCGCGTCGGTGTCAATTTTTGTTAACACTGCTCCATCGAACTTCATTATTTCCTGAAACATTCTTGCTTGTTCAACCGCATCGTTGCCTGCAAGCGAATCGCCGACAAATAAGGTGAGGTGGGGGTTTGCAACACGTCGAACCTTGTTGAGTTCATTCATGAGATTGACTTTGTTTTGCATTCTGCCTGCCGTATCGACAAGAACTACATCGATGTTTTTGGCTTTGGCTGATTCGATTGCGTCACGGGTAATTGCCGCTGTATCTCCACCTCGTTGGCTAGATATACATCGAATTCCAAGCGTTTCACAATGTGATTCGAGTTGTTGGATTGCACCTGCCCTGAACGTATCTCCTGCTGCGGCAACAACTGTGAGGTTTTGATCGAGAAGGCGTCGGGCGATTTTAGCGGCAGTCGTTGTTTTCCCGGTTCCGTTCACCCCGACAAGCATGATGACAACCGGGGTGTCGCCCGAATCTACGAAAGATTGGACGGTTGCATCAAAGTCCCAATAGCCGGCAGCCAAAATATTACGAAGTGCTCGTTTGAGCGCTGCTTCCAGAACTTTGGCGAGGTCTGCTCCTTTACGAAGCCGTGAACCGACGAGGGTTGCCCGTAATGCCTCGGTGACTGCTGTCACAGCATCGCTTGAAATATCGGATTCGAGGAGAACCCATTCCAATTCTTCGATGAGGTTATCCAGAGCGCCACCGGCTTTGATCACTCTACCGCCTTCTGAAACCACTCCTCCACCGAGTTCGACTTTGACTTTGGTCCCGGCCTCGGTTTCAATTTCAGCAGCTTTGACTGAACCTTTTGGCGCAGATTGAACGCTGACTAATTGGCGTCCAGTCGTCGTCCTCATCATGGAAAGGTCCACGTGTGAACCTTTTGGTCGAGCGATTTCAACAGCACCACGCTTTTTCATTTCTTTGCGTTTCTTTACGATGCGCTTTTCATCAGCCCGGCGAAGAGTATCCTTGCGCTTCTTTTCTTTACGGGATAATTCGGCAGGGAGAGTAATGTCTTCTTCTTCATCAAAATCTTCCCATTCATCCCTCGGTACATCCTGGGGCTCGGATTCATCCAATGCTTCGAGGTCTTCCCATTCGGCATCCGTCTCTTGTTCAATCTCTTGTTCAACCGGTTGAGTTTCTTTGTCCGGGGGAGTTGTTTCTGGGGGTTGGTTCTGGGCTGCAACTAAGGCAGCTTGTGCTTCTTGGGAATCTTCAGCGGCTGAAAGTTCGTCGGTATCGACTTCAGCGGCCACTTCGGTTACGCGTTTTCGAAAACGATCAAAAAGTCCCATGTTATTCCCTCAATCATCCAATGTTAGTTCGTTTCCAAATCGACTACCACGTCGCTGTGGGCGACGGGTTTCTTTCTCATCGGGCATAGGTGATGAAGGCGGTTCGACTGTGGTGGCTGCTGAAGGTTGAGTTGGTTGGGGTGGTTGGAGTTGTTCAGCAGCAGCATTGAATTCTTCAGCCAAGACGGTGATTTTTACTTCTAATTTCGTCACTTGTTCCGAGAGGTCTTTGTGGAGTAAAGTGATGCCTTCCTTTCGTTCAAGAGTCATTGAATGCGCTTCTGACCACGGTTTTTCACCAAAAACGCCACTACCGATATCGACAAGTGCGGTTCCCTCCTCTTCGCCTTCATGGATATAATTCAAGGTTACACCGGAGCCGATTGAAAGTCGTGCGCCCGTTCGACCGGTTTTGCTCGACTCTTGGAGGCTGTGAAGGATTCCTGTAGTGAGTTGGTGCTCTTCGATGATGGCCGAGACTTGTTCAGCCCGAGCGTTGAGGTCGTCGAGTTGTTTTCGGTAGGCGTCAATAGTACGCGCCATTTTTTGTAACTCGCTTCGTTCGACCATGCGGCTCACATTGTCCGAAGTGGTCGTCATTGAAGAAGCCCGCGAAGGTTTCACTCTTCTTCACTTAGAGAGGATAGTTGTCCGCCCGCAGCAGTGATTTCTTCTCGGAAATGGTGCATGACACGGGGTTCGGTGGAAGTCCGTGGGTCGATTTCTTCGACTGAGGTAATATCGATAGCACGGCGGTTAGCCTTGTGCCGGGAGCCCATAATGGAATATGTGCGGTGTTCTGCATCGCCAGCATCGGAAGCTGGTAGGTCTAAAGAAAATGCTTGGCGCATGCTACCAAATGGTGCGACTCCTGTTACGCGAAAGGCCTTCATCGAAGTGGGCGACTCGCAAACCCGACTTAAACGCGCCGTCGCGCATTTTCTGTAGAGATTGACCGCGAGATTGACAAAGTTAGACGGTTCAACTGGGTTTATGCGACCCGCTTTGTTTGTCACAATGCTGTTGTTGCTGCCCTTGGTTCAAGGCCTTGGGCCATCGTTGTTACCTGGACCGGCTTCGGGGGAAGAGCAAGTATTGATTCTCGATGAAGGGGTTTGGTCGCAAGAACTGTGGCTGTCTCTGGATGATGCGGGCTACACGCCACTCCGGATGGTGCATCCGACTGAAGTGTTGGTTTGGCGTTCAGTCGAAGCAATTGATTTCCCTGGAGTGCATATCGGTGAAGCCCCTAGCGTTGAATTCAAAGGCGACCTTGGGCGTTTTACTGAATACGATTCGTTTCGATTTGTCTTCGAGCCGCGCCTCCCTGCAGGCGCCGTTCATCAATTGGTCTCAGAATTCGCACTGTTTGGCATCGGTATTGAGCAGCGGGTAGAGTCGTATTCGTCGGTCATTCCTCATGTGGAAGTTGTCGAGTGGGGTGCTGGTTTTTCGGTTCTTTCCTCAATCGATGGATTGCTCTGGGTCGAGCCTATCTTGCCTACTTCTGCGCGTAACGAGCAAGTTGGCTCCCTGCTCCAGCACGGGTTTACAACTGAAAACCCGGCTTGGGATTTGGGGTTGAATGGGAGTGGGGTGGTGGTTGCTGTGGCTGATTCTGGACTCGATGCTGACCATGCTTGTTTCAGAAATGCGACTGCTGCTGGAGAACTTGGCGCCGTCGGTGTGAATTTATCCGATGGAGTGGGCGTTCCTGGTTTCGATCACCGTAAGGTGTTGCTACTCAATCATTCAATCGATTCGGGTGATACGCCCGGTCATTCGGATTATCGGCACGGAACGCATGTTGCCGGGACGTTGTCTTGCTACAATGTCTATGATATGCGTTCAAATGCATTACCTCAAAACGGCTCTTCACTTTCGTATGCATCACAACTTATTTTCCAAGATATTGTTTCTGAAGAAGGTTGGGTGCCACCAGATGTTGACGCCCTACTTGTCGAAGCGGGTTTGAATGGCGCTACCCTTCATTCAAATTCATGGGGGGATGCTACAACAGCGTACACTGCACGTACTGGAGATTTTGATGCTTGGGCTTTAGAGATGCCTTGGTCTCTAGCATTTATTGCGCCAGGCAATAATGGAGGGCAACTCCTTGAGCCAGCAAATGGGAGAAATGTCGTTGCTGTTGGTGCCTCGGTGAAATCAGAGTCCGCGGAACGCTGGAGTTCTTCGTCGATTGGCCCCACGGAAGTTGGTACAAATGGGATTTTTGCACTTGCTGTCGGCTCTTCTGTTCAATCCGCACGAGCGGATGGTGTGAGTGATTCTTACAATGATGGTTTACGTTCTTCGAGTGGTACCAGTATGGCGACGCCTGCGGCTACAAGTGCCGCAGCAATTATTCAGCAAATGGTTGAGCAAGGGTGGGTTTCTGGAAAAGAAAACCGGACACTTCAGTCGGTAAGCACCATGCGGCCTGAGTGGGTTGGAGATGAGAAGAATGCTACAAATAATCTCAGCCTTGCCGCTGGTTTTTCCCCTTCAGGTGCATTACTGCGGGCATTACTCTCTCTGGCAACTACGCCACTTGCCCAAAATGTTCGAAACGGTGAAAACGGTGAATTTGCTTTACAAAACCATTACGACGGGTGGGGGCAACTCAATCTCTCAGAGTTGGTTGATTTAGTCCTCATTGAAAATGCATTACATCAAGGGGATGTATCGCCCGCAGAAAACCTTTGGATTCATGATTCATTCCGCCTACTTGAACAAAGTCCGCAAGCATGGTTGCAGCAAAGACAGGGTGATTCTGAAGCTTTGGAAAATTTAGTGGCCGCGCCTTGGGATGGGTCGGGGGCCGCTGGTCCGTTTTTGAAAACCGGAGAGGCGTGGGTGGAACGATTCGACCTCTCGGGTGGGCCCTTTGATGCTCGATTGGCTTGGGCCGCAGCACCTGAGCCTCATTTGGTCGATGACCTTCAACTCATTGTCCGGCTTTCTGATGGTCGAATTGCTGTAGCGAATGAATACCAAAATAATGGCGATTCTACACTCTATTTCTCAGAACTGGTTCATTTCACAAACACAACATTGTTTCCAATGACGAATGAAACTACACTGGCTGTTTCGCTTTCCGAATATGATCTTGAAGGTGTCGAATGGATCGAGGTTGAAGTTCGCGCCCGCTATATCTCTCCCGGTGGCCAAAACAACTCTGTGGGAATCGATGGGAATCGTGTTGGTTTTGCTTTGGCAGTTCAGGGCGTTCAACGCGATTCGGATTCATGGGATGATGGAGATGATGATGGCGTTGCAAACAGTCTTGATGTGTGCCCAAACCAAAACGCCAGTGGCTGGGATTCCAATGTGGATGGTTGTATTGATGATTCTGATGAAGATTCTATTGGTGACAATGTTGATGCGTGTCCAAATGAAAACTCAAGCTCGTTTGATAGTGATTCGGATGGATGTATCGATGATTCGGATGGCGACGGGGTATTCGATGATACCGATGAGTGTTTTACCGTTGTCGTTTCGCCATTGTGGCCTGTAGATCTGCTCGGGTGTAGGCCTGTAGATTCGCTCCCTTCAATCGATTTCGTCTTGTCTCCTGAAGAAGGTGTTGAATGGTATGATGCCCTCCTTGTTCAGTGGAGTGTTGAAGATAAAGATGGTGACGCATTTGATACTGGGGCTGAAATCCATGT
>CAJJCM010000070.1 GCA_905182635.1 uncultured Candidatus Poseidoniales archaeon | reverse complement strand
CTTGGTGGGCTTGTCGCCATCGGTTTGGCTTTACTCATGGTGACGGCTACTGTTTTTATCATCCAACCCGCATGGCTCGGTTTTGAACCGGATTATGATTACGAACTCATCGACTTCGACCAAGCTCAAGCGCAAACTTTTGCCCAGAACCTTGTCGATTTTGGCCATCCTGAATGGGAAGGGCGAATGAGTGGAACCGATGAAGAGGCAAATGCTGCCACCTACATTGAAAGTGAATTCAAAGCAATGGGTATGGTAACACAACTCAATCAATACCAAGTCCCAATGCATTATGTCGAAGCCGAACCAAGCCTCCAAGTTTGTGCACCAGGATTTGGAGGAGTGTGTGATGGAGTTACTGCTGGCCTACTTGGCGCTCAAGTTACTACATTTCAACACCGAGTTGATTACGTCATTCAAGGTTTCTCGGGAAGGTCTCAATTCGCATTTGGCGATGACGTCCCTGTCACTGACTTAGGCAACGGCAGTGATGATGCACTGTGGCAAAGTGCCACCGACAGTGTAGGCTATCTTCGAAGTGGAGGAACCAAAATTGGAAACTCTGCTATGTATGTCAAAGCGGTTGAAAACGGTCTTTTAGGACTGATTCGAGTCAATAAAGATTACAACTGTGGCAAAATAGAAGGCAATGATTGCGTCCCAATTTTCAAAGGTTCAAGCGTCGATGATATCACCGCAGCCAATGGTGGAACGGTTCCAACTGATATTGCATTTATCGGCATGTCGAAAGATGCTGGTGAAATACTCGAATCAGTTATTTTCAATGGTACAGGAACTCTCGCCATGGACATTGATGTCACCAACGATGGCACACGTACCATCTATGTCCCATGTGGAACCATTGAAGGCAAATCAAGTGACATTGTCATGGTCGGTGGACACCACGATACGGTCTATCACGGTCAAGGTGCAATCGATGATACTTCAGGCTCCGCCAGTGTCATGGAAATGGCTCGACAGATCTCTGAGATTGTCAACACCACTGGAACACCAGAGCGCACTCTGCGATTCTGCACATGGGGTGGAGAAGAAGAAGGACTCTACGGCAGTAAGGCCTATGTGGAAGAGAATAAAGAATTCCTCAAGGACCATTTGCGACTCTATGTCAATCTCGATATGAATCACGTTGATGCAGACACCGCTAATCGAGGGAACTCGGTCTCACTCTTCACCAATAACCAAGATGATTTCGAACATATCGAACGCATCACAAAACTCTACCGAATGCAACGTTCAGATGTCGCCGAGAAATATGATATTGGGATTCAATTGCTTGACGGAGCGAAAGGTGACCAAGATGGAATGCCTTACAATTCTGACCACGGCCCATTTGTCTATGACCTCGGTGATTCAACCCGTGGACGTGCAGTCGTTTGCTACGGCAGCGGCAGTTGGGAATACCACACCTATCTTGACACCATGGACCGTTTCAATCCTGAATCTCTTGGAGTCTCAGTGACGATTTATGGTACCTATGTTCGACTGCTTGCCTACAATGCCGATGTCTGAAACTCTCATCGAGGGTTTCAAAGCGTTCATGCCTTAGCCATGCCATGGTCGCACCGAGTGCTTGGGCTTCACACATCCTTGTGACTTCAAAGTCAGAGGCTGTTCAAATCAAAGAGAAGGTTGAAAAATTGAAAGATTTCCAAAAACTTGCTCGGAAAAAAAGCACCTGCCCTTCAAGTCAAAAAGGCGGAGACCTCGGTTGGTTCCGCAAAGGCCAGATGGTTCGTGAATTCGAAGAAGCGGTCTGGACGCTACCCGTTGCTTCGGTGTCTGAACCAATTAAAACTCAATTCGGCTACCATTTGATATGGGTCCATGAACGTGACCAATAGGTGATAATATGACCATTCGTGTTGCTTTAGAAGCCTATACCATCATGGCTAAACATGGCTATTACCCGCATGAGCACGAACATGACCAGCCGTTTGTATTGAGCGTTTGGGCAACGCTTAGGAATCCACAGATTGAAGAAAAACTCGACCAGACGTTGAACTATGCAGATATCCAAATTGCCATCGACAAAGTGATGCTACAATCGAACAAACCAATTCTTTTAATGGAAACGATGGCTCAAAAAATCGTTGATGAACTCTGTCAAAATTCTCATGTTCAAACTTTACATGTCCGAATCGAAAAGCCAGAGGCACCCCTTCCGCATCCTGGTGGTTTGGCCGTTGTTGAACTTGAATGGGCTCGAAACTGAGCGAGGCTTGAAACCCAACAACAACCACGACGCACTATGGCCGATGACGTCCAGCGTGTCTATGTTGCTTCAGTGGTAGAAGAAGGCGGCAATTCATTGGCACTCGGTTGCTTTTCAAGTGAAGAAACTGCTTGGCAAGTCTTGCGAACCTTTCTCAAAAAGAGTGACCAAATGTTACTCATCTCTTCGACCGTAGTTGTATGGGATATCGATGTCATCGGTGAAGATGGCGTCAATGTGCTCTCAACCATGGAATGCAAAGATTGTCCCGTTTGTGGCCGGCGAACATTCTGGATGGACCTAGAGAACTTCTCAGCGTTATGCCACGGTAATGCTTGTGCTGCTTGGGTTGAAGAAAGTACACTTGAACCGGGTATTATCGATTGTGGATGGCCGCCGGTTCGATTCTTAAAGCAAGCAAAGGACATCGATGAAGCATTCAGTGAATTGTTCAAACTTGGGGACAAAATGAAAGCGATATCTCAGGTTGATACACTCGGCGAGAATGAACCTCAAGAGATGCTTGAGGAATTTGAAAAGCAGGTTGCTCTCGATTCAAATTGAACGAAGAACGATTGGCCCAACAAAACTGAAGGCGAATAACCCAAGGAAGACAAACATCCAAATTCGCATTTGCTTTTGATTACGGTCATCACGTGAATTTTTGTCAATACAAGCTTGGTCCTTACAAACACGAGGTTCTGAAGACATCTGAATCGGAGTAAAGCACACCCTACAATGCTTGTGCGGCTGAACTTTACCTGAAGAAAGTGAACTGCGTGCTTTGTTCGTTATTTTTGCGATATTTTCTTTCACTTTATTTGCATCAACCATAGTTTCACCTCATTGAATTAATGTTCCTTCGAACGGTTTTCCGTCCAATGCTTGTTCTAAAAGTAGCATGTTGCGACCGTCAAGAACTGCAAGTGTAATGGCTGCCTTTTTGGCCCAACCAACCGCAATCGGGTCAATAACTGCCGAAGCGCCTGGAGCTAACGCCTCAAGTCCAGTAATCGCTGCTAATTGGTCATATGACATCGAACTAAACGACTCTGCGTCTTCATGTTCACGAGGGTCTTTGTCAAAGACATGGCTCACGTTTGTTGCGATAATGCAGTGGCCTGCACCAGCATCACGGGCAAAGGCGACTGCCACAGCATCGGTGGTGTGGCCGGGAGTTGTTCCACCCATGATGACCAAGTGGTGCTGTTCAAGGAGTGCTGCTGCTTGTTCTGTAGTGCTCGGAATCACAGGAGCGACATCGATTCCGATGTCGAGGAGGATCTGTTGAATGATGGTGGCGTTGAGGCGCGTTGCGGCAATTCCGACTTCATCTAATCGGTGACTGTCACTCACCATGGTTTTTGCAAGTTCAATTCCTTCACGGGCTGGAAGCCCGCCACCGACAACAATTCCCAGATGGCGGCCATTGCCTTCAATGTGAACGGCAAGTTGTCGGATTTGTCCAAACCATGCGGTACGTTGCTCTGACTCTTCAGGGCGAAGGAGGCTACCTCCCAAAGCAACGACTTGACGACGGGTCATCAAACCCTCCTTACGCGTCCATACTTTGAGACTATCCCCCCGAATGGCAAAGGAGTGGCCATCAAGGTACTTGAAACCTCAAATGAAACGATTGGACAACATAAGAGAGTTGAAGACCCCTCAACCATGCCATCGAAATGAGGCCAACTCCTATGTCCGATGATGCAGTTCTCGCAACGCGACGACTTCGTCTCAAGATTGCTCTCGAAGATTTGAGAGAAATGAAAGGGTTTGGCACAGAATTGGTCACCATCATCATCCCTCCAGAGCGTCAAGTCTCTGATGCACGTTCCCTGCTTCAAAACGAACACGGACAGGCTGCCAACATCAAATCCAAAGGTACACGGAAAAATGTTCAAGCCGCTATTGAATCTGCACTTTCAACACTTTCCAAATACAAAAATGCTGGAGAGCATGGTATTGCGCTCTTTGTTGGGTCAATCATTATCGGTAACAACAAGAATAGAATGGTCAACGTTGTCGTCGAAGAACCCCCACAACCGTTAATTTCGTTCCGATATCGTTGTGATTCGGTATTTGAGTTAACTCAATTAGAAGACATGCTGGTTGACAAGAAGTCATACGGTTTGTTTGTCATTGACCGTTCGGAAGCGGCGTTTGGCATTGCATCGGGAAAGAGAATCCACGTCCAAGAACACTTGGTCTCCAATATTATGGGCAAGCACCGCCAAGGTGGTCAATCCGCCCAGCGTTTCGAACGGTTGATCGAAGAAGCGGCTCATAATTTCTTCAAAAGAGCATCCGAACATGCCTCCTCATACTGGTTGCCGAATTTAGAAAATATTCAAGCAATTATCGTTGGAGGACCTGGTGCTACGAAGGATTTCGTTGTCAAGAATGACTATTTCCACCACGAAATCGTCAAGAAGATTGCCAAGACTACCTTTGACGTCGGCTATTCAAACGACAGCGGAGTTCGAGAACTGGTCGAGAACGCTGGAGCAATGATGGGCGAAATTGAACTGGATGCTGAGCGTCAAGTGATGAATGCCTTCCTGAGTGAATTAGTCAAACCAGCACCAAAAGCAACCTATGGTGAGAAAATGATTCGTGCAGCACTTGAACAAGGTGCTGTAGGCCGGTTATTGATCTCTGAAGGTTTGCGAAAGAACTCGATTACTTTGCTCTGTGGTTCATGCAATCATGAATGGACAGCAAGCGTCGGTCGAATGGATGCTTTACCAGATTGTCCATCATGCGAGGCATCAGGCGACGGAGCAAAGGAATTGAACAGCGTTTCATTAATTGATGAGTTGACAGTATTAGCAGCAAAAAGCAATACTGAAATCGTCTATATATCAGTAGATACAGAGGAAGGTTCTCAATTGTTTCTTGGATTCGGAGGGCTTGCTGGCATTTGCCGCTATCCCATGATGTGAGGCGTTTTCAATGGAAATACTCAGAACCGTCCTTGAACCACTTCTCGAAACTGTACTGGAAGGCATTGGAGTCACATCACCGCATTGGCGAAGTATGTTGGTCCGTTCGAGAGAACATGACCAAGGCGACCTCTCTCTGCCGTGTTTTTCGTTTGCCAAAGAACTTGGCAAATCCCCAATTGAAATCGCAGAACAACTTGCGGAAACAATGCCAAGCAACCCTGCTCTTGGAGAAGTCAATGCTGTTGCAGGATATCTCAATTTCAAGGCAAATCCACAATGGCTTGCCACTCACGTCATGATGAATGGAATTCGAATTGGTGATGCATATGGCAAGAAACCGGTCAAGGAACAACAGATTCTCATTGAGCATACTTCAGCCAATCCAAACGGCCCGTTCCATGTAGGTCGTGCACGAAACGCCATCTTAGGCGACTCATTGGTTCGTTTGCATCGTCTTCACGGCAATAATGTTCGTGCTGAATACTACGTCGATGACATGGGAAAGCAAGTTGGCGTGTTGGCCTGGGCATTGGCCAACCTCTCGGTTGAAGAAGTCGAGGAAACACTTGAGCAAAGAGATGCAGTTAATCCAAAGTGGCAAGGAAAAGCCGACCATGAACGAGTTCGCTGGTATCAGGCTGCTCAATCGATTCGACAAGAACGTTCTGATAAAGACGAAATTGAAGTTGAGATTGGAAGAATGGTTCACGCCAGCGAACACGGTGACGCAGCGGTCTTGCAATCGTTTCAAGATGCATATCAACCGGTGTTGGACGGTATGCTTTCAACCTTAGAACGACTTGGCATCTCATTTGACACGTTTACCAAGGAGTCGATGTTTGTCACCAATGGTGATGTCGCAAAACTCATGGAGAAATTCAGAACTTTTGAGATTCACGGTGTGGCGGACAACGGTGCTGAATATTTGGACCTCGGTGCAAGGGGTTTGAAAGGTAAAACGGAGTTCTTCTTCCGCCGAGGCGATGGTTCTTCTCTGTATGCCACCAGAGACATTGCCTACCACATTTGGAAATGGAATCAATGCGACCAACTGATCAATGTGCTTGGAGAAGACCATAAATTACAGGCAAAGCAAGTCGGTATGACCTTAACTGAATTGGGACAAAAAACACCGGAAGTACTGTTTTATTCTTTCATCAAATTACCAGAAGGAAAAATGTCAACTCGTAAGGGCAACGTAGTCTACATGGATGATTTACTTGAAGAGGCACAAGCTCAAGCAGCAGCCGTTGTTCGTGAACACCATCCAGACTATTCGGAAGAACTGGTCACCTCCATATCAGAGGCAGCAGGTACCTCGGCTGTGCGTTTTAACATCATTAAAGTAAGTCCAGACAAAGGGTTTACCTTCCGCTGGGAAGAAGCATTAGCCTTTGAAGGTGGCTCGGCACCCTTCGTCATGTATAGTCATGCAAGAGCATGTTCTATAGTGAGAAAGTGTGAGAAAGCCGGCATTGATGTCGAAGCAAATCTCTCAAACAAGGAGATTCCGATTCCAACACAGATGCCAAAAGGTATGGTTGAATTGCTGCGAACCATTTGCGTACATTCAGACATCTTAGCAAAGGCAGTCAATGACCGAAAACCACATCTCTTTGCCAATCAACTGCTGCAATTGGCCACGTCGTTCAACAGTTTCTATCGGGATTGTATGATTCTCAAAGATGGAGAACTCAATGTATTCAACTTACAAATATCAGATATTGCACGAAACCTCATGCGAACAAGTATGGAAGGTTTGGGCATTGTTCCGATCGAACAAATGTGATTACTGGTCTCGACGATACCAACCCTCTGGCAATGCCATTGGGTCCACTGGTCGCGCATTTTTAACTCGGCGAACAATTTCTAATCGCATTGAGTCCATGCCAATGAATTCTGTTGCCGACATCGTAACTCGTCCTTTGAGGTCATAGAGTAATGGTAATTCAGGCTCTCCTTCTGAGCCTTCATCGCGCCACTCTTTCTCTGCAGCTACAACTTCATCCCAATTTTCGGGAAGTGGCTTCAAGAGGTCGGCTTTTGAGGTGACGATCATCAAATCAGTCCCGGGGAGCAACTTTTGAACATCCTCGAGCAGATGCTGTTGTTCTTCAATCGGAGTTCCACAGATTTCACTCTCATCCATGAGGAAAAGCACCAATGAACCAATGTTCTCCAACGCAGCAATCGCTTGCAATTCAATGTCATTACGCTTTTCAAGAGGCCGGTCCAAAAGACCAGGGGTGTCGACTAACTGGAATTGTAAACGCCGATGGACAAAATGCCCAACGTGAATTTGCCGGGTGGTAAATGGATAGTGATTGACTTCCATATTTCCAGAACTCAAAGCAGAAATGAAGGCGGACTTCCCTACATTCGGTGCACCACATACCACGATACAAGGGAGGAGTTGGTCAACGGTCGGAAGTCGCTTGAGTACCTCTCTTGATTCACTTAGCCAAGTCAAAGACGGACCGACACGACGCAAGATGGAGCAAATGCGCCCGTAGGCTTCTCTCCGAGCATCATGCATCAATTCAGTGCGCCCGGTTCGAACAATCTTTTTGCTGTTTTGTCCAGCGATATTGAGTACTTGTTTTCCGCCCCATTGGAGCATTGAGAGATGGTGCCGATAATCATCACAACCAACACATGCATCGATCATTGAAACATCGAATTGAGGCGACTGGTCGAGGGAGGGCCATGTATTGACCGTATCGAGAAAAGTAGTTGAAATGACATCAGCAGCAGTTTGAACCATTCGATTCATCTGTTTGCGGACTCGGAATACTCGGTCAGGGTCATCGACACGGTCTGCTGCTTTCTTCGATCTGGAGAAGGCTTTGTCGAGAACTTCTTCTTCGAGTAAAACGGTGGGAAGTTTACGCCATGAGACTTTCATACCCTTCTCCTCGTTCTTAGCCGGCGGCCCATCCTTGATGAAGACATCCGTTGGGGATGAGGGGCTATGTTGGTTTCATGTGATTCAAAGAGCGAGGTTCAAGTAGCCTCGCCTTGTGAACGGTACATGGCGAGCAAAAAGAAGCAGGGAGTCGAACTACCCGATTGGGCTACACCACTTTGGAAAGACATGGGTTCACCGGATATTTCAGGATTTGTCGATGTCTACAACGGTGATTTGTTAAAACGGCGACATGGCCTACGCCGTGATGATTTCGTAGAAATTCTTGTCGATTCACGCTCGATTATTTCCGATGATGAAACATGGCTCCGTGGCCGACTTCTCTCCTCTGGCAAATCCAGCATTGAATTATTAACACAAGAGGGTCGAATCCATTATGTTGCACGAGACATCATTGCACAGATAGTTTTGATTGCACACACTCGCCCAGCATACATCGATGACAAGGGCCTCCTTGCCTTCGAACGTGCAGATATGAAGCGACGTTCAAAACTCCATGAAAAAGTGGAGAAAGAGAGCGAAGGTAGCGATGACGCTCATCTTTGGGGATGATTGAATGAAAACCCCAGATGGCTGGGAACTCATCGATGGACGCTTAATGGCTGAATATGAATTTGAAGACTTTGCACTCGCAAAACAATTCATCGATACAATAGCTATTCTCTCCGAACAGGAAAATCATCATCCCGAACTTCATTTTGGTTGGGGCTATGTCGTTGTCGAACTCTATACACATTCTGCCGAGGCTGTGACTCAGAAAGATTACGACCTTGCTCAAAAAATTTCCCAACTTTCCACGGAGTGAGATGATGCCAACAGATCCTAAAGGGCGCACAGCACCAGGCTATGAACGCCATGCATTCGTTTGTGGCCATGAGCGACCTGAAGGTGCAAGCAGGCCTTCTTGCTCAAAAAGAGGCAGTTTAGATCTGATGCGCCTACTGAAAACTTCGGCCAAAGAAGCAGGCCTCACCAATGTTCGAGTTCAGAAATCCGGATGTCTTGATTTCTGCGAATTTGGAACAACATGTGTGGTCTATCCCGAGGGCACTTGGTATTCAATACCTGGAAAAGATGCCATCCCGGATATCATTGAACATCTCCGTTCTGGAGCTGTGGCTGAAAAATATCGACTCAAACTCGAGTAAGAGCATCGCGTGAATCAAAGTTTCACTGGGCGTGATGCACCGCAAGCCTGACATTTCAGTAATGTCGTTCGGTCTTGCTTGACGAAATGCGTATCTGGACCTGAGCACTGACTGCATTTGATAAAGGAATTGACGTAATTAACAAGGGTTCTCTTGATTCGCTTTGGAGGGATTCGTCCCTTGAACCGAGCACGAGGGCCATCTCGTGAACCGGATGTTCCAAGTTCGTTCAAAAGGTATTGATACACATGGTTATCATCTCGATCCATCATCGAAACCACTTCGTTGAAGTTACGGAAAATAGTATTTTGACCTTCGATAAGAATCTGAGGTTCTGGCAAGCGCCATCGGGATCTTGAAGAAATTTCTTCAGGGATATTTTCCCGTGCTCTGTCGAGCAAGGACTCATAATCAAAGTCGCTCATAGACGAGGGCCTGTGTCGCTCTTTCTTGAAGCCTTTGGATGCAAGCCATCTAGGGGGGTCTACATAGCGAATGTGCAAAGGGTTGATGAGTTAGTGTCCTTAGCCCTGAATGAGTACTATGGCATTGAGCATTGAAGAACTGCGCGCACAAGCATTTGGTTTGCGGAAGGAGGGGTTGAATACTCAACAAATCGCCGACGAGTTATCGCTTTCTCAAGATACTATATCTTGGCTATTGACGGAAGGAGAAACTGGAGAACGACCGACCGATGTTCGAATCGGTTGGAGAAGCATTGGCGTTCGTCCTGAACGAATCGCAGCAGTTGGTACGATTATGGCCGACATAGCCGATGAAGAACTCGGGGCAGCCGACATCGACACCATTGTCGGAATTTCAATCAATGGAATCAGTTTTGCGCATGAAGTCGCTCGATGCTTAGGTTCGGAATACACCATCTATCGCAACGTCGAAGGCGATGATGGCCACGGCGTTCTTTCAAGTAAATACGGTCAAGTCTCTGGTAAGAAAGTAGTCATTGTCGATGATGTCATGTCATCTGGCACCACGTTGAGCAAAACCATAGGTTCGATTCGAGCCGCTGGTGGAGAAGTTGGCTTAGTCATTGTTCTCGTCAACAAAACCACTCGCAATGAAATCGACGGAGTGCCACTTCGAGGCATGATCCGAGCCGTCCCAGTCTGAGGTGAACACGTGCATTGGGCAGATGTAGCAGCACAAGCGCTTGCTCACAAGAGCGATACGCATGTTGTATCTACAGGTATTACACCCAGTGGGGAATTCCACATTGGGCATCTTCGTGAGATTCTCACTGGAGATATAATCGCCCGTGCAGCAAAAGATGCTGGATTAGCAGTTGATTTTGTCTTCATCATTGACAGTGCAGACCCTTTACGGAAAGTCTATGATTTCCTTGGACCTGAATACGAACAATTCGTCGGAAATCAATTGGGCGCCATACCTGCACCAAAAGAAGATGGAAACCCGGATTGGGAACGGTTTAACGACGAAGGTTGGACCTATGCCAATCATTTCCTTGAACCGTTTCTCAAAGCGCTTGAAGAAATCGGCGTTCAGCCTCGACTTATTGACAACCTTGAATCCTATAGAAGCGGCCGCTTCACGGAACTTTCAAAAAAAGCATGCGACCATGCAGACGATATCCGTGAAGCCATCGAACGCATCTCAGGACGTGAATTACCCGATGGCTGGTTCCCTTGGAGTCCATTAAATTCCCGTGGCGGACTTGACAAAGTTCGTGTCACTGGCTATGAGTACCCACTTGTCCATTGGGAGGATGAATACGGAGAATCGGGCTCCTCTGACCTTACCAAGGGTGAAGGAAAATTGCCTTGGCGAATCGATTGGCCTGCAAAATGGGGATGGATTGGCGTCACATGTGAAGCGTTTGGAAAGGACCATGGCGCTGCAGGTGGCTCGTATTCGACCGGTCGCGAAATCGTGAAAATACTTGGCCACGAACCCCCCCATCCACTGGTCTATGAATGGATCAGTCTCAAAGGACAAGGTGCTATGTCTTCATCCGCAGGCAACACGATTGGTCCAATCGAAGCATTGCGATTAGTCCCCCCTGAAATTTTGCGCCTCTTAGTCGCTAAATCGAAGCCAAATAAAGCGATTGAATTCGATACTGGAATGGGACTTGTCATCTTAGCTGACGAATTTGAACGACTTGCTGCAAGAGATTTCCAACACGAATTGGCGAATGATGAACTCAGCCGACGGCAAAGAGTGCAAATTGAAGATGCTGCCGGAGCCATGAAAATGGCTACAGTCGTATCTGGCCAAGACGTTAAAGCAACAGCGGTGACATTCCGCCACCTGGCCTTATTGGCTCAAACCAAGAAGAATGATGATGATGTCTGGGGGAGTCTACAAGCATCGGGTGCAATTCAAGAGAAAACACCTCAACTACAAGACCGGCTCAATCGAATGCGTTATTGGATTCAATCAAGTCATTTCCCAGATGAAATGCGAATAAATATTCTCACTGAACCGAATGCCACTCTGCTTGGGACCTTGAATGAGGTTGAGCGTCGAATCCTAAAAGCATTGACGGTTTCATTGAACACATGCATTTGGGATACCGGTGCGATTGGTGCTTGCATCCCACAATCGGCAAAAGACCTCGACGAATCACCTCGAAGCGCCTTTAAAGTGGCGTATGCAGCCTTGATGGGCAGTGAAAAAGGACCTCGTCTCGCACCGATTCTTGCTGAAATTGACAGAGATGAAATCCTTCAGTTACTGAATGCTTGTGTTATCGTTCTGGAAGAATGACTGGTTTTTCTCATTTGGAGTTGTTTCATGCTCTTTTTACCCTATCCGACCGTCATACTTGAAAAGTGGTGAGCGACCATTGCCCTCTATGGCCGGGGTCTACTGTCCAACTTGTGAAGCAGGTGTTGAAGCCGTAGCCAAGTTTTGTCTCGCATGTGGACATGACTTGACCGCTCAAGGTCCAATCACTTCTACAGGCCACGATTTGAACCAACTCAAAGAGGTCATTCGTATCCGTGATGACCTTTCTATGGCTGAGAAATTCGACATGATCGCCAAAATCGAAGATGGTGCAAATCCGATTGTATTGGGTATTGCTGCACCTGCTGAAGGCGAAGAGGCCGACCTCTCTGATGCATTTTCAATGGAAATCACTGAACCCTCATCGAGTTCAGTTTTTGCAAATCATGAATGGGGTAAATCACCAGCAGCCAATGCAGCAATTCGTGCAGTTGTTCGTGGAACCAATGGATGGGATTTGATTCAAGCCGGAAAATTAGACCTCAAGGAGGGGCTGTTCCGTGAAGCAATGGATAATGGAATGGAAGCATCGACTCACATTCACGATGTTGCCAGCGGAGAACACGAAGGTATCGACCCCGAATCGATGCGAGCGATTCCTGTCCTCAAACCTCCAAAGCGTAGTTTCTGTCCAAAGTGTGGTTCTGACATCCATGCCAACACAATGCTCCAATGGCGAAAGTGGCGAGACTCTTCAAGCGAAGTGGTTTCAATGCAATTAGAGGCTTCGATGGAAACTTCACTGATTCAAGTTGCTGCTCACTACATCAATGTCATGCAAGCCATGCAAGATGAACGTGATGATGCCCTCAACAAGCTTTCAAAAGGAGACCCTGCTGCAATAGAGGGTAAACTACGTTCAAAACTCGAAAAGAGTATTCGAAGCGATATCGAAAAAGAGGTCCGAGCAGAACTTGAAAAAGAATTCAAAGGGCGCTCGGTCTCCAGTTCACCCTCTAAAGCAAAGGAGAGTAAGGCGAAGAGTTCTGGAACCAAATCCGCAACCAATAAAGCAGCAGTTAACAAAGCAGCAGCAGGTACTCAAAATAAGAAATCAACCGGGATGTTTGGGGCAAAGAAAATCACAAAGAAATACGAAGGTGAGCCTGGTGGAAAGGCAGATTGGTTCCTCAAAGATGCTCTTGACACGGTCTATGACCCTCATGGTACTGGAAAAGTGGTCAAACCAGCAACGATTCTTGCCCGTTCTTCAGAAGGCAATGTTCGGGTTCGGGATGTTGTTCGAATCTTTGATGTCGATGGTGAAGAAGGCATCAGTGAATTGGCATGGACAAGTCCTCTTACCAAGTATATCATCGAAGCATACAGTGCGTGCTGATCAGTAATGCACAGTTAACTTTCGTGGTTCCAGTGGTCCACTCAATTTGGCCTTACTTGCAGCGACTTCCATTTTAGCACCACGTAGAGTAGTGACAAATGGTATATTCAATTCGACAGCCAAACGGCGCATCATGTTTCCATCACGAACCGCCCCCCCAGAGATTGTAGGGACATTGACAATGAACGAAACTGCGCCCTGTCGCATGAGGTCCAATGCATCTGGATGATTTTTATCAGCGATACGATAAGCGACGTTAGCAGTAACGCCAGCCTCACGAAGAGCATCACATGTTCCAGGCGTGGCATAGAGTGTGAATCCAATTTCAGCGAGTTCACGAGCAATTGGGATGAGGGATTTCTTGTCCTCATTTCGTACGGTGAGATAGGCACCTCCCGAAGTTGCCACTGGAACTTCAGTTGCTAATCTCGCTTTGAGATACGCAAGGTCAGCAGAGACATCTGAGCCATATACTTCACCGGTTGATTTCATCTCTGGACCTGGCGCTGGGTCAAGTCCACGCAGTTTTATGAACGGGAATACTGGTGCTTTCACGCAGACTTGACCAGAGGTGCGGCGAGGGATTTCTTGTTCGGAAAGAGGGATTCCAATGGTGACATTTGCGCCGATACGTGCCATCGGAAGACCTGTCGCCTTCGCCACAAAGGGTACTGTTCGGGATGAACGCGGATTCACTTCAAGAACATACAAATCATCACCTTGAAGTGCGAATTGAATGTTATAGCACCCTCTGATATTGAGGCCGAGTCCAATAATTTTAGTTTGTTCCGCTATTTTCTCAAGCAGAGCATCTGAAATATTCTGAGCTGGGATAAAGCAGGTTGAATCACCAGAATGAATCCCAGCCTCCTCGAGATGTTCCATGATGGCTCCAACCAAAACGTCCTTCCCATCACAAACTGCATCGACATCCATTTCAGTTGCATGGCCAAGATATTCATCGACCAAGAGCGGTTTATCAGGCGCAAGATAGGCCTCATTGAGATACGCGTCGAGTTGTTGTTGATTTGAGAGAATCTCCATCCCACGACCGCCAAGAACATAGGACGGACGAATCAAGACTGGGAAACCAATCGCCATGGCTGCTTTACGGACATCTTCTGCGGTAGTACCCGTCATTCCATTCGGCATACGAAGCCCTGCACGCTTGGCAAACGCTTCAAACCGTTCTCGGTCACTTGCTTCATCAACTGCATCACATGAAGTACCCATGATGGACAAATCCAAGCCAAGTGGTTTCAGGACTGAAAGACGCTCTTTCAATGGCAATGCCAAATTAATTGCTGTCTGGCCTCCGAATTGCAAAAGGATTCCATGTGCTTGTTCACGCAGAAGTATTTCTGAAACGTATTCAAGAGTTAAGGGCTCGAAATACAATCGGTCCGAGGTATCGAAGTCAGTTGAAACAGTTTCAGGGTTATTGTTGATGAGAATAGCATCCTTTCCGGCTTGACGAATGGCCTTGACGGCATGGACGCAGCCATAATCAAATTCAATTCCTTGACCGATTCGGATTGGACCACTTCCAACCGTGACCAACCGTTCTTTTGTTCGCATATCAAGATCCGGAAGCAAGTCAATACCCTTGGCATCATCCAACTCATAAGTTGAGTAATAATACGGAGTTTCTGCAGCAAATTCTGCTGCACATGAATCAACCATTCGGAATCGAGGATGTAAGGCAAGAGTATGACGGCGGCGCATGACGGCTTCCTCATTTCTGCCATGAGGCAAAAAGCGTGGACCGGTTGAAGGGAAACCTGCTAACGCATCGGCGATGTGTTCATCCGAAAAACCGTGGCTCTTCCAAGAGCGAAGTTGTTCCCTGTTCAATTCTGCCGGGAGTGCAGCCGTGTTTGTAATTTCTTTTTCGATGTGTGCAATGTTTTCAAATCGATACAAAAACCAACGTGTAATACGAGTAATTTCGTGAACCTTTTCGACACTCCATCCTCGACGGAATGCTTCAATCAACGCACCCATACGTCGGTCGGTTGCAACTCTGCACCACTCGACAAGTGTTGAGTCAGGTAAAGCGGTCAAAGCCCGCTCAGCCATACCTTCGCCTTCTGATTCATCTGCCCGTGTCAATGGACGAGGATGGGCATAACCTTGCTCGAGTGAAGCCCAAGCCTTGAGGAAAGCCTCTTCGAAGTTTCTTCCAATCGCCATCACTTCACCCGTTGACTTCATCGAAGTGCCGAGTGTTCGGTCTGCCGTTCGGAATTTGTCAAATGGCCATCGAGGGATTTTGACAACGCAGTAATCAAGCGTAGGTTCGAATGCAGCGGTCGTACCTTTCCCAGTTATTGGATTTGGTAATTCATCCAGTGTATATCCGACAGCAATTTTTGCAGCCATTCGAGCGATTGGGTAACCTGTTGCCTTGCTTGCGAGTGCGGAGGAACGGGAAACTCGTGGGTTGACTTCAATCACTCGTGTCTCACCAGTTGATTGATTGTATGCAAATTGAACATTACACCCGCCCTTGATATTCAGTTCACGAATTAAGGCGAGCGCTTGGTCTCGGAGAATCTGATGGTCAGCATCTGAAAAAGATTGCAAAGGGGCGACAACCGTCGATTCACCCGTGTGTACGCCCATTGGGTCGATGTTTTCCATCGTACAAACGATGGTTGCGTTATCTGCACCGTCACGCATCACTTCATACTCCAATTCTTGCCACCCAAGAATCGATTCCTCAATTAACACCTGACTGATACGAGAGTTGCGCAATCCAAGTGTAGCGATTTCCACTAATTGCCCCATATCCCAAGCGGTACCTCCGCCAAGTCCACCAAGCGTGAAAGCAGGACGGATGAGAAGTGGCCAAGTACCGATTGATTCAGCAGCGGCAATGACCTCATCCATCGTTTTGCACGCGATGGCATTCGAAATTGGAAGATTGATTGATTTGCAGACTTGATTGAATAACTCACGATCTTCTGCTTTGTCAATTGCATCTAAATCCGAGCCAATCAATTCGATTCCAAGACGTTCAAGTGAACCATCGTGGGCAAGTTCACTGGCGATATTGAGGGCGGTTTGTCCACCCATGCCTGCAAGCAATGCGCAAGGCCTCTCAATTTCCAAGATACGCCGGACAGTATCAGCGAGTAGCGGTTCAATGTAGATTATATCGGCCATTTCAGGGTCATTCTGAATCGTTGCAGGATTTGAATTGACCAAGATGACCTCGTAGCCATCTTCCCTTAGTGCACGGACGGCTTGGCTTCCTGAGAAATCAAATTCTGCAGCCTGACCAATCTTAATCGGACCACTACCAAGCACAAGAATCGTCTTGAGGTCATCTCGACGTGGCATCAGTTTACACCTCCCAAGGCTTCATCGACAATATCACGGAAATGCTTGAACAAAGGTGCTGCATCATGAGGACCTGGACAAGCTTCAGGGTGGAATTGAACCGTAAACGAAGGGTGGCCTACAAGGTCTAATCCTTCGACCGTTCGGTCGTTTGCATTGACAAAACGAACCACAACTTCAGCGCCGTGTTGATTGGCACTCGGGGGCGAACATGCACCACTTGGATGAGCCGCAAGCATACCTGCATCAGGGTCTGCAACTGCAAAACCATGGTTTTGACTGGTGATGGTGACCAAACCAGTCTTCAAATCGATGACCGGTTGGTTTGCCCCACGATGCCCATAGCGCATTTTGTATGTTTGCAAACCGGATGCCAATCCCATCAATTGATGTCCAAGACAAATGCCCATGACTGGTAACTTTGCTTGAACTGCTTGAGCCAACGTATTACGAGCCATGGTTGCTTTTCCGGGATGAGCAGGGTCACCAGGGCCATTTGAGCAAAACAATGCATCGATCTGATATTCCTGAACGAGTACATCATACGGTGTTTCAGGAGGGCACCAGACCACTTCGAAATGAAGACAGAGGTTACGTAAGATATTGTATTTTATCCCACAGTCAAGAACTCCAAGACGTGGCAGTGGATGGTCGAGTGCATCCAACGCACCATGATTCAAAATCACAGGAGTGGAGAGCGAGACTTGGTCGACCAAGTCATCAAGGTCAGGAGAGGTCAGTTGCTTGAGTCGCTGTTGAAGAAGTGCTTCTTCGGATTCAGGTCCAAAGACACAGAGCACAGTCCCAAGTTCCCGAACTCTTTGCGTAATTGCACGAGTATCAATACCTTCAATGCCAGGCACGCTATGTAAACGGAGTAAATCTTCCACTGTTGCAATTGAATGGCGGTGGTCTGGTTGCTGCATGGCATGGCGCACAACCACACCTCTTGGCCATACACCGGCAGATTCAGATGCTCCAGCGTGAATGCCGTAGTTCCCGATCAAAGGATAGGTGAAGGTCAGCACTTGTCCTGCAAAGGAAGGGTCGGTTAACGATTCTTGATACCCCATCATTCCTGTGGTGAATACCAACTCGCCCTCGCCATGGCCACGTGCTCCAAAGAGGGTGCCACAATAGCGCCCTCCATCGGCTGTAAGTAGCACACCGGGACCATCTGCTGATGGTGGTAAATCAACACCATACAAGAGCCCGTCTGCGGCATCAGGAAAGGTAGGAGCGTCGGAAACGCCGCGTTGTTTTCCTCCCGGACTAAAAGTGCCGGTTTGTACACCCAATACCGACATCAGTTTTGGTCGAAAACGAACCCCCATAATAATTGGCATCAAGCAGGTGCGGAAATAACGGGTACAGTGAAGTGGAAAAGAAAAATAAAATCAAGCGCAAGACCACAAGTAAGTATGTAATCACTCTTCTTCTTCACGGTCTAAATCCCGAACGCTCTTTCCGTTCGCCGATGGCTCGATAATGAGCCGAGCGTCATCGAAGGTTCGGTTACTTCCAGCCTCGCCATACCAGGCGTCTAAAAACAAAGCCAATGCGGCGACTTCGGAATGAGGTTGATTGCCCACAGCGATGTTGTATTGACTGTATTTGTAAACATCACCAGGTACTTTGGCACCACCTACGACAATCACCATTGGACGATCTCGTCGAATACGAGGGATTGCTTCACGGAACGGTTCCCCATACATGGTCAAATGAACAGCTACACCTGGCATTCCATCACCAGCATCTTCCTCAACAAAGCGTCTAAGCCAACGCATAGGGCTTTTGATGTGCTCACAATCCATTCCACCACCGAAGCGACTTGCTACTGAATCGAGGTTTTCAAACATCTTTGGATCTTTATCGCCTGCTAAAAGAAAACGGTTGGCACCAAGAGCACGCCCAACCAAAGCAAGGTGTGTGGTGATTCGGGGGTCTCGACCAAGGCGATAGCCCAGTCGTAGAACATCGACACGTTCACCTGTCATGATGCTTCGAGTTGCCAATCCTACAAGAAAGGTGCAGTCGTCAAGCGATTGATTCTACAGGAGGGTCTGGTATGTGTTCTTCAGCCTCGGGTGAGATATCGATGTCGTGATTGGCGCAGAACTGTTTCAACCACAGTAGAAGTGATGCATCAACGAGGAAATGTGCGCAAAACGTCACACCACCCCAAAGGAAGCCCAGCCGAAGACTACGCCAAAGAGCCGTTTGAATTTCAAGTTCGTTTGAAACAAAACCATAGACCAATGGTTCGATGAAATAAAATCCACATACGATAATCATTCCTCCAGAGATGAGCGAAGGCAGCAGTTGACCTAATTCTCTGCTGTAATCTCTAAAGAAAGCAGAAAAGAGCCCGAATACCATAACAGCAATAGCAACATCTGCAAAACTTAATTGCATTAAAATCGAAACTCCAAGTTCGGGGTTATCGCTGGCAGAATGGATGAAAATCCAATAAAAGAAGACCAGTATCATAATTAAAATACCGCCGTAGTAAGCCTTTGCAGAAATCATTTCGAAGATTGCATTGTGCTCTTTTACATTGAGGCGACGAATCAATCGGTCTGCCAGTTCTCGTCGGTGTTCACTCGGGCCACGGGGACCGAACCTCTCTTCATCTTGCCCGAATTCCTCTAAAGAATTCTCCATAGTATCACCGGACATGCCCATGCTTGACACTCACATCTTATCAAATCTGCCGAACTCGCAGGGTTCATGGGCGATGACTTCCGACCTCGGGTTGTTCACCGGAACCGTATTTCTACAGGTTTACATCGAGATGAAACGAACTCATGTCATGTGATGGGAATACTTAATGTCACACCGGACTCATTCCATGAAGAAAGTCGAAAAACTACACTTGAATCTGCGGTCCAAGCAGGTTTAGGTATGTGGGAACTGGGAGCCACATGGGTAGATGTTGGAGGCGAGTCGACTCGCCCAAATGCAGATCCTGTATCGGTTGAAGAAGAATTAGAGCGTGTCATTCCCGTCATCGAGGCACTTCGAGCAGCAAATTCTGAGAATTTAATTTCCATTGATACCCGTAGACCTCAAGTTGCCCAAGCAGCACTTGATGCTGGAGCAGATTTAATCAATGATGTATCGGGATTACGTGATCCTGAAATGGTCAAAATTGTTCTTGACAGTGGTTGCGGCGTTTGTATCATGCATATGCAAGGCACACCTCAAACGATGCAAATTCAACCAACATACGAGGATTGCGCAAAAGAAGTCAGTTCGCAATTACTCGAAACTGCACGAGGATTGGTTGCAGCAGGCCATCCTGCCGAGTACATCATACTAGACCCAGGTATCGGCTTTGGCAAGACACTTGACCACAACATCGAACTCTTGCAACGCCATGAATTATTTCGTGGCATCGAAGGATTTGCTGTGCTCTGGGGCGTATCTCGCAAGTCCATCATTGGACAATTAACCGGCCACTCAGAACCCTCTGAACGATTGAGTGGCACGCTCGCCATTGCATCGTTGGCCCACTTTGAGCGCATTGATGTTGTACGAGTTCATGATGTCCAAGAGCACATCGATGTGTTCAATGTCCTCAATGCAATTGACTAAACTCAAAGGCTACCCAATAATCCAGCAGCAGCAAACCAAGCTCCTGCCATACTACCGAGATTGGAAAGAGAAGTGACCAGCAAAACTCTTCCGGCTTTGTTGCTCCAAAAGGAACCCAAACTTTCGAGTTTGAGGAATTGTTGCAAATCTTCAGCCGTTGGCTCCCTCATCTTCAGTTGGACGTAACCAGCAAACCAACCTGCCGCAAGTGTTGGATTCAATGAAGTGATTGGCGAAGCGGCGGCAGCAGTGAGGATCGCCAAAGGATGCCCACGAGCAAGCGCACATCCAAGTGCTGCAAAGACGGCATTCGCTGCAGTCCACACCGTGAACATTTCCAGTAAATTTACGCCATCTCCTTTCGCCACGAAATACACCATCAAACTCATTACAAAGAGAGGTATTAACCACGGAATACTTTTGGAAAAACGACTCCGTACTGGAAGATGTTCAAGTTGGTGCAAACCCTCTTTGTCCGGAACTGTACCGTTGGTCAAATGCTGTTCAATGCCTTTCAGGTGACCGGCGCCAACGACCGCTAAAATCTTCTTATCCGATGGTTGAAGAGAAGAGATTTTACCCGCGAGAAAAGCATCCCTTTCATCAATTAAAACAATGCCTGCCCCAGGTGAGAACGTTCGTAACTCTTCCATTAATGAAGTCAACAAATCTTGGTTTTCAAGTAATTCATTCAGTTCTGGACTTTCATCATCGTCTTTATCATCGCCCAATAAAGACCGAAGTATTCTGAATTTCTCTCGGAATCGCATTTTCTTCCATGCTCGACGTAATGTCGTTTGGATATCACGGTCAATCAGCGCGACCTCAAGGTTTGCTGCTTCAGCCTCTTGAACAGCAACAAGCAGTTCGGCCCCAGGTTGCTCGCCTTCATCAAGCCCCATCTTTCGTTGTTCTGCAGCCAACAATGATTGAAGAAGAACCAGAGGTGCTTTACCTTCTTTGACTACTTTGAGCAATCCCTCTTTGTCCAGACGACGATTACTGGTGAGTGCTTCATGACGTGAAGCACATAACTCAACTGCAACAATATCCGGCTGATAGGTCTTGATCTGTTCACGAACTGCAACGACACTTGCAGTCGACACATGAGCAGTTCCAAGGATTCGAAGCGTTGGAGAGATATCGACAATGGGAGTTTCAGCCATCATTCTACCTCGCTTTGAAATAATTTTTTCAATTCTAAACCCATTGCTTCAACAGCCTGAATCGCAGCCTCATCAGGGTCGTCAGGAACGGTAGAAAGAAGGATATTGAATGGTATTTGGCCACCTGCTAACGCTTTATGTCCACCGGATAAACCGCCGTCCCATTTTTCGGAAAAGACCCGTCCAAGATGGAGAGATTCATTGGTCGTACGAGCAGAGAGAATGACTTTCCCACGCCGTGGACCAAAGACGATGACCGTATCAATTCCTTCAGTCGGAAGGAGGAAATCTGCAATTTGGGCCAACGAATCTCTGTTGGGCATCGATGACAATGGTGCCAGCAGTGTTGAATCAAACAATGAACGAGAACCCAATGCTTCTGCAAAGGATTCGAGTGTTTCTTGGGACCGTGGCGGTTCTTCTATAGAACGGAGTAAGTCCTTATCGACGAAGGCATTGAGCCATGACAAAGCCCGAATGTCAACTGGATTGAAATTACGAGTAAACCCGAGTGTGTCAGTTCGTATACCAAAGGCGAGTGCAGTAGCGACACGAGCAGTAATCGGATGATTGAGGCTCATCAGGATACTTGCGACAAGTGATGAGGTGGCTGAAAACTCAGGGAGAACAAGTGCGATATCTGCAGCAACTGATTCTTCAAGTGAGTGATGGTCAAGGACAATATGAGGTACACAATCATCTGGAAGTATATTATTGGCTCCTGGGCGATGGAAATCGACGGTCATGACAACCGCAGCATCTCGCAAAACATCTTGAACTTCCCAATCAAGAATCAGACGCCGAACTGGAATATCGAGCAGACGGACCATTGCCCGGTTCTGGTGATGCTCAATGAGTCCACCATGCAATAATTCTGGAACCAGGCCCATGTGCTGTACCAACTCATACATCGCTAATCCAGCACCCAACGCATCAGGGTCGGGGTTATCGTGGCAAAATATGGCCACCTTCGATTTTTGAGGTATTGATTGAAGATAATGCAACACGACCCCAGCACCGTCTTTTCGTTCCCAGGAACGAATGCGGTCTTGCATGGCTGCAAACGAAACGTCATCGACACTGATCAAATCGACACCATCGCCTTTCAGCGGCAAGGTGGTGAGTATCGGTATATTCGCCCAACGGTTTTGCAATGCAGCAAGTGGAGCGACATCTGCTAATGCTTCGGGGTCGAGCAAAAGAACTGCTGTTGGCTTGTGGGCATCCAGCGGTAGTGAGTTGAGTAAAGTTGGGCTTGGGAGCGCAATGATTTCGCAGCCCTCTAATGGGCCATCAAGGGGGAGATGAGCAGCGAGTCCAATCAAGATACTTCTACGTCGTTCAGCACACCATTGACTCAACCGTATGGCGAGTTGTCCAGATCCGATGATGAGAAACATAACTCCACCAGTCCACTCTTTCTCCTCTTGCGGTTTGAAGGTACGCTTGAGATGCGATGTTTAACAACTCAAAATTCGATGATGACATTTTCACGTTCTTCTGCGGTTATTTCGAACAGGTCACGGCGTTCACAGCCTTTCATATTCGCCACAAATACAGTTGGGATCATTTGAATAGTTTTGTTAAAAGCAGTCACAGATGAATTGTAAAACTCTCGGCGGTCTGCAATGCTGTTTTCCATTGCAACAAGTTGATTTTGAATGTTGAGGAAACCAGCATCAGATTTGAGTTCAGGGTATTGCTCGGCAACCATGTTGATTTTAGGAATCATAGCAGAGAGTGTACTTTCTGCACGAGCGACCCCTGCAATATCTCCATTTTTCAAAGCACCAGCTGCTGCACCACGGGCTTCGAATAATTTATCGAAAAATTGAATTTCTTGTTTTGCCATACCCTTTACAATGTTGACGAGGTTCGGAATCATATCATAGCGTTGTTTCAAGAGAACTGAGATTTGAGCCCATGAGTTGTTTATGTTTTCTTCAAGATTAACTAAGCGGTTCCATGTTGAGAAAAACCATACAATAAATATTAGTAAAAAGAATCCAGCAATTATGCCACCTATCAATGCAATATCAGCCATGTCCATTCGTGAGAACTCTACGCTTTGAAACCATTGGTTCGCTCTCACCGAGAGGAGGCAAGGTCTTGAAGCAAGAACGACTGCCATTGCCATATCTGCATGGTTGATTCATACATGAGTAGAGATTAGGAACGCTGGGGGACTCGAATGATTGTTGAAACTCTTATCATTTCACTGGGGATATTTGTTGTCGCCTTTTTGTTTGCACCTATTGGCATGGGTGGAGGAATGCTGTTTGTGCCTTTACTTCACTATGGTTTAGGCTGGGAAATCAATGGCGCACTCTTTGCCGTATCTCTCTCACTCACGGCTGTTGTGAGTTGGGGGAGTGGCCTTGCTCACAGAACTGAAAAACATTATGATGATGTATCGCTCAACATTGGGCTGAAAGGTGCAATTCCAGGTGCTGTTCTTGGGGTCGGGATTGTTGTCATCATCGGTGAAAAGATGGATTTTGTCTTCAAACTGTTGAGCCTTGCCATGATTACTTGGGCGGTTTACAAAACGGCAATGAAGATGAAGTCCGATTCGAACATTCAACTCGCTTCAGGTGATGAAAGCAATGAGGATATTCAATCGATACCTTTGCAAATCGGTGCAGGAATTGGCGGTGTGCTGTCAAGTGTCTTGGCGATTGGAGCAGGTATCATTTATGTCCCAGTGTTACGAACGTTTGCTCACCTTGAGCCACGTAAGGCAATTGGAACAAGCCTCCATTTCATGATGGTGGCAGTACCTGTTGCAATCTTGGCTCATCTTTTGACGTTATCTTCTGAACAGTATTCCATACTCGGTAAAGAGATTGTATTGATCTCCATTTTAATGGCCCTAACGCTTCTTGGTTCTCGAAGCGGTGCTAAATACGGCATGAAGTACCTTTCTGAACAGCAATTGATGAAAATATTCTTGTTCGTCATCGTCGTTGTTGGTTTGAAGTATGTGGCTGACATCGGCGGTTTTTAACCCTCAGTCTCAAGGATAAAGTCATCTGATGGCGCATTGAACATCAGTTGTGATGTGTCTTCAACAGCGACAATCCCACGGATACTGTGCTTTTCTTGGAGTTCAACGGTTGGCTGAGCGAGTTTGACTCGGGTGTGAGCAAATGAGAGTAAATGGCCCGAAGATACGTTCCATTCACCCTCTGGCAGCCACAGGCCGATTGAGCCAAGTTCAGGATGATGGACAACAACCAGTGTGTCTTGGTTTTCATCAACTTCGGCACGCACAACGCGGAGTGTAGCCGCTTCTGGAATCAGTTTACTCGAAGGTTGCCAGACTTTCCAAGTATCCTCAAAGGGCTTATTATGCTCATTGACGCGCCACTCAATCGTCTTCATTTTCTTTGCGTATTCTTCAGTCTCTTCTTCATTTAAATGATTCAACCCATCCAGCAGAGTTCGCAATCCTTCATGCTGAAGCATGTCGGTATGTGTCATTGCAGCATTCGCCATCAAGATGTGTTCGGAGAGTATCTCAAGTTGTTCTTGAGAACCGATTTGCAACGTACATTCCATTGCTTCATCGAGAACTTCCAAAGCCAAACCGGGCTGGTCGATGGCCAACAAGGATTCACCGAGGTTCATCAAGTGAACTGATGCTTGTTTTTTATCATTCGAAACAAGAGCCTTTGCACGCTGAATATGTTGCTCGGCAGCGTGTGCCTCATCGAGGAGATGTCGTGAAATCCCAGCACATACAAGATAAGGTAATCTCGGTGCTGAAATCAATTGTGCTTGTCGGTCTGCAGTCTCAAATAATCGAGCAGAACGTTTCCATTTCTCTGAAGCAATTGCAAGAAGTCCGAGTTGGTAGACTGCATGCATCTCGGCAAATGAGTCGTCGATGAGGGTGGCTGATTGAAGCGCTCGGGAAAGATGTAATCGCGCAGTTTCACGTCGTCCAGACATTTTCGCCATCAAACCCAAAGCGGTCTCTGTACGATACAAATATCCACTGAGCGCACTGTTGGCAAGTTCGGCAGAAGACTCATCCAGTGGAGCCAAATCAAGGCCGATAGATTCCAATACCTCGCTGAGTAAGAGGAGAGTTTCCTCATAGACTTCACGAAGATGCTCGGAAGAATTGGTCGAAGTGAGTTGAGAGAGATGGGTATCGAGTGAGAGAATCGGTTGGCAAATCTGTGGTAAATCACCCAACTTTTTCAAATGGTTTCCCTTGATCTGTTCACCTGCCAATGTTCGTTGTAAGGCACGTTTGAGGTTCACTTCAGAAGCATCGTCTGATGTTGCTTTCTGTGATTGTGGACGGTCTTCAATCAATGAATCGACCATCCAAGTTAATTTTGCCTGAATATCATATTGATGAACTCGACTGATGGCATAACGCATCTCAGCGGCCCTCACACGCCGTGAAAGACTTTTCATTCGACCTTTATTTTTCGAAGGACTTTGTGCAGAGAGGCGCTGAATGAAAGTAGAAGGAGGGCAGGTCGTATAGCCAAGATTCGCTTTTTCGCCAGATGTCGTCATTTTGAAATCATCGGTTACTAAAATCACTTCTCGACCTTCCCGTTGAAGTTGTGATGCAAGTACCATCAAAGAGAGGTCGACATCTTGCGGTGAGGCCTTCTCACCAATCATTCGAGCAAGACCTCGAATTTGTCCATCGTCAATGGCGATGGTGGTCAAGAGGGAGGCAAATTCATCCAATACTTTCGGCTTTTTGGACCATTTTTGGAAACGGACATTTCGAATTTCATCATGAACACCAGGCGTAACAAAAAGCATCTGGCTCTTTTTCTTGAGGACCTTGGTTATGTCCTTGACAAAAGTATCAGGCGCCATCGAGCCAAGATGGATAAAGCAATTTGAATCAACGACCCAAGTCTGCGTCATGACACTGCTAGCAAGCCGAAGGTCATGATGTTTCACTCTGGATTCAAGCCAGGAAAAATACATGTCGCCGGTCGCTTGAATACACGATGGCGATATCGAGCGACTATCCGGTACACAAAATTACGGAGGGGCAAAGGTATTAACCAAACCAATGGATACCACATTGAGTAATACCATTTCATGTAAAGAAGACAACGAATGGCTGCTGCAGAACGCATGTAGGGTTTACCGTCACGAATCAGATAGACGCTATCCGCAAGTTGGAATTTTTCCGGAAAGGTCGAAATAAGTTGCTGGCCTTCTTTACTTTCAATCGCAAGAAAACGAATCGAATGTTGTTGTTTGAGGCGTGGATTAAGAAACACTGCTGTATGGGTGCAGAGTCCACAATCACCATCCATCAAAATGATATCTTTACTTGTCATTCCATCACCTCAATCGGTTCAATATTCCAAGTTTGGACATTTACTCCTGGACTCATATGGATGTGTTCAGGATGAAGGATTTTTTCAATACCAAGGTGGTATGATTCCAACAACGTATTTGTCTCAACCTCAACCTGTGCTGCACAATACTTCCAAGGAAGATGATGCGTATATGCACGATGTAATACGCCTTGGTGCCATGTATACAAACTGTAACGTTCAAAGAGGAAATATTCGAGTGAACCTTGAACTGCCAGTTCCATCGGACCCGAACTGTTTGTAGTACCAATCAAGGATTCACCACCAGCCCTACGTCGAGAAGACCAGGAATAACACTCATCCGTTTGAACTTGAACTTTGGCTTTTGCATAACGATATGCAAGGCCATATGAGCGCGGTGCATGAAAGCATGTAACTCTGCTTTGGGCATCAAGGGTAAGGAAGAAGACTCCGGGAATTCCATCTTTCGTAACATATGCTCGAATATTAAATTCACCAAAGGTCGAGATGAAAGGAACCCAAGGAAGTCCTCTTGGACGGACCTTTTCCATGGTGAATGGAATGACGCCAATATAGGCCTCTCCATTATAGAGGTCAATTTCAAGGCCTTCAGGAATATGTTTTTTCAGCAGTTGTGCATCAACTTTCCAATGCATGAAGGTGAGATTTTTCCAATTTTGGTACAATGTACTTTTTCTCAAAGGCATTGCAAACGGAATGTGGCTACAATCCAGTTGATGGTTTGCTGCCATGGTTGTTGCAAAGAGAGAATGGTCTTGAATCATCCTCTTAGATTTCAACAGAAGCATCCGAGTGAACCTTAAATTTCATTTCACCGATATCGTGTTGTTGCCAGGTTGCAAGAAGTCCAAGTAAGAATCCGAGTGGAGCCATCATTGTGCAAAGAACGAGAATCGGTGTGGATACATACATTGGACGGTCGGCAGCAAGCATTCGCAACCAAACATACCGTCCAACAAACACATCAAAAGCAAGCATGTGTAACCAGGCAAGAGCGACTATTTGTTCATTCTCAAATAATTCAACTACAATTTCTGGAGTTGGCATCTGCGTCATGAATGTCCAAAGAATATCCGGTGCATTTGGAAGTGCGAGAAGAGTATATGGGATGAGCAGAGGTAAAACTGACCACCGAAGATCTCCGACAAATTTTTTGGTAAGTTCATGCTTTGGCATGAACCACATAAGACTCCAGATCGGAAGAATAAGTATCGATGATATCCAAAATGTAGTCATTGCAAGTGTATCCATAGTCGTGAATGGTGTTCGACTCGCTTATAGATTCATGTTTGTTACAACTCATTGTGATTGAACAGTGAGAGCAAGAAGATGAAAATTGAATCACTCAAAGAGATTCAATAACCATGGCAATACCTTGACCGCCACCAATGCATGCAGTTGCAACACCATAGCGTCCACCACAGCGCTTCAATTCGTAGGCGAGTGTGAGAACCAAACGTGTTCCCGTTGCTGCAAGTGGATGGCCCAAACCAACAGCACCGCCGTTGACATTTACTTTCTCCACATCGAGTTCAAGGTCCTTGATACAAGCAACTGCTTGACCGGCGAAGGCTTCGTTAATCTCCCAGCGGTCGATATCGTCTGTTGTGAGCCCAGCCTTCTCCAAGGCCTTACGGGATGAAGGAACAGGCCCATAAGCCATGATGGCAGGTTCAAGTCCTACGATTCCCCAAGAGACGATTCGTGCAAGCGGTTCATCGCCATCGGCTTTTGCTTGTGATGCGGATTTGATGACCACAGCAGCTGCACCATCGACGACACCTGAAGCATTTCCTGCAGTGACAAATGAATCGGGTCCAAATGCTGTTGGGAGTTTAGCCAGTGATTCTTCTGTTGTGCTTTTGACCACATGGTCTTCGTCTTTGTGCGTTACAATCGTATCTCCCCGACGACCCTTAATGGTCACAGGAATGATTTCTTGCTCAAAAACATCGTTTTCAATCGATGCCGTAATACGAGCGTGTGAACGAGCAGCATATGCATCGATTTCTTCACGAGTAACACCCTTTCGGTTGCAGATTTCATCCGAAGTTTGAGCCATAAACAAGCCACATGTCATGTCTTGAAGGTTTGTCATCATGTAATCTTCGACCTGAGGTGAACGACCGAGTCTCCATCCTTCACGCCCACCACGCATTACGTGAGGCGCTTGACTGAGGTTTTCCATTCCACCTGAAACGACGGTCGATGCTTCTCCAAGCATGATCATTTGTGCCCCAGTGATGATCGACTGGACACCTGATCCACAAATCCGAGAGAGTGTGAGCATTGGAACTTCTTGAGGTATACCCCCTTTAAGACCTGCATGACGTGAACCATAAATCGATTGAGAACATGTCTGTAAAGCATAGCCCATGACGACATGGTCGACCGATGAAGGGTCTGTGCCCGTCTTTTCAAGAGCGCCTTTTATTGCCAAACCACCGAGGTCTTGAGCAGTCATTGACTTCAATAATCCACCTTGTTTACCATCGCCACGCTTACCGCCAACCCATTCACAAAATGGTGTTCTTGCTCCGCCAACAATGACTACATCATCTGCCATGATACTTCGAAAGCGTATCGACTGATAACTTCATACTATTCCGAGGATGAAAAACACAGTCAGATAGAATACCGGGAGATAGAGCGTTTCCATCAGCGAGTAGGCGTAGGCAAGAATACTGTATTCAGTGCCTTGAATCAGAATAAGTTCTTTGCCAGGAGGGTCTTCATTTCCAATGACCTTGAGAAGCGAATTACTCAGCGTTTCATCAATTTTTTCTTCAGACAGTTCTTCTTCCGAACGAGTGGTGATTTCCCCATGGATGTACACCGGATCGCCCAGCCTCAATCCGTAAAGAGTCCACCGAGTGGAACCGATGTCCCACACATTGAGTGGGACTTGATAATGAACTCTCTTAAACATCGAAGGTTCAACTCGCATACCACCGCTTCCATCGTGAAGAATGAAAGGTACACCTCCACTCTGGCGAGCAGATTCATGCGTGTGTGATTTGATAAGATTGAATACATGATGGTACATTAAATTAAAAACTGAATATATTTTTCCAACTCCATACATGAAAAAGTTCCGTGTAGCCCAAATAGGCATATCACCCTGTGCCGGGAAGTCTTCACGCACCCATTCATAACAAACAATATTTTCACACGACATTGCAGGGTTATCATCGACAAAGATTTTCAGGGCACCATGTGGGCCTGGTCGTGCTTGACCAATCAATTCCACCTCTCCTACGAGGGCTGAGCTGACGAGTGAAGTTTGCATCTCGATCATTTCCATGTTGCCTATCGATTTTGATAAAGACGATAAAAAGAATATGAAAAAATACAATAAAGAGAGGACGATGACACTTCCAAAAGCAATACCAAAGATTGGACTCGATGTGAACTCCATTAAGAACACAAAAATCGCTACGGTCGTATCCAAATGATATTTGAAAACGGATACAGCACCCCAGTACTGAAGCATCAAGAGACCGAGAGAGAAATACACTGCTCGGAGTGTGAAAAGTGGTGGCTTTGGTGGACCAACCATGAAGGGGTGTTCAAAAAGCAATGAACCTTCTTGGTCTTCAACATAAGGTTCTTTCAAGTTCCAAACGTGCTTACTCGGTGTTGGGAAATGCCATTCTCCTGCATTGTTCTTCAATCCATCCAGACTCTTCGGAAGCCAGTACTTTTCAAAACTGTGGCCTCGTTCTTCAGCATAGGTATGGAGAAACTTTTCGTCGGATACTTTTTCTTTGAATTGTTCAAGTTCTCGAGCAAACGGGTGCGGGGTGTTAAAGATAAGCAGAAGAAGACCACACAAGGCCCAAAACGGACTGAAGAAAAAGCCGAAAACATAGAGCAGTGCACCGAGGGACCAGCCAATCCACATTTCCTGTGTATAGGGAAGAGAAGCGATGAAAAATCCGCCGCGTAATTCTGGCGCCTTGCCATCCATGCCAAGTGGTTTTCAATACAGGTCTTGAAGTCTGTGGTGTTTCAAAGAAGCGCAAACATGCCTATCCCACAAAGAACACAGACGATTGGCATAATTAGCAATTCCGCTGATGAACGAATCCTACCCAAATTTGCAAGTTCAGTACCACGCTGAATATTTGCTTTCATCCCGGGATGATCCTCACCATGAACTGAGATGGTCGTATGGCCAATTGTACCATCCAAACCCTCGTTCGTAAGTTCGTCTCTTGCTCGAGGTTTGACCATTCCCAACAAATAGACTGGATTTCCGATACGAAGCGCATGAGCAGTCCATCGATGTTTACGGACATCCCCGCCACTAAAGAGCCGAGCAGCGAATTCGGTTTTGAAATGGTCTCGTAATGTATCTGCATGGCTTGAAGTCCATTGCTTGATGAAATTCCCGAGGTGCTTTCTCTTAAAAGTACCCGATTCAACACGAATTCCGCCCGTACCATCATGAAGCATGAAAGGAACATCGCCTTTGTCCGAACGAACATTTTGCCAATTGCATTCTTCTGTCGTGGTTGTATTCCCATCAGAGTCTGTTGAAGTCACCTGTCGGCAAACATAGACTTCGTAGAGCCACTTGTAATCTACGCATCCAGGTATCATACGTTGCTGATTTCCGTCAACAACGACATTGATCCATTGCTCAGGTGCTGGACGAACTTGTCCAACGAGTTCTGCTGACCCGACTGCTACTGAGCGAACTAAAGAGGTTGGAGTATCAATCATTTGTTGCTGTTTCTTATGTTGGCGGTATCCGATAATCAACCAGACCACACCGACAATACTCATCACCAGTGGGGTGAACTCAAGTGACCCTTGGCCGTCTACAACTTCTTCATTCGCAAATGCATCTTGTTCTGCGAGAATAAGCATACCGAGGGAGACTGAAAGAAGTATAATGAACAAAACCATACTGATTCCAAACGTTGCCAACGTTGCGGGAATAGGCGTTCCTACTTTCGTTGGATGTTCTGGAAGTGCGGAACCGTCACCATCAGGAGCATAACGGTCTTCTTGGTTCCAAGTCGAGGGCCCAGGAGCTGAAAGAATCCAGTCATTTGGGTCATTGGTTGGACTGTAGGATGAACGGCCAAAGAACCAAGATTCCATCTCATGACCATTTTTTAATGCAGCCTCTTCCAAATCATTTGGTTGTGGTGCGTTCTTACGGACGTTATGAAGGTCAGCTTCGAGTGAGGCAGGAGAAAGCAGGGCAATTACGAAAAAACCGAAAGCAGTAATTATTCCTCCCCCATCCATGAAAGTCACAAGACCACCTAAGACCATCAAAAGTCCGATTACCCAACCAATCCAACTGAGCCAATGATAGGGCATAGTAAATTGAAAAAATCCTCTATCGAGATTAACACCATCGAGTGACATGGTTGTTCCAAAGTAGGGGCCTGTAAAGCATTACCTACTGAAAGAATACTAATAATTACGGGTTTAAGGCAAGTACTCCAAACACTTTGACCAGGATTCGTTTATCGCGACATCCATCAAATTCAGCATAGTGAATTTGTTCCCAAGTTCCAAGATGGAGTTTCCCATTGCGAACTGGCATAGTGACTTGTTGTCCAAGTAATTGGCGTTTCAAATGTGCATCGCCATTATCTTCTCCGGTACGGTGATGATGATACTCCTCTCCTTCGCGACCATCGCGCCCATAAAATGGTGCAATCTTTTCGAGCCATTTCATGATGTCATGGTGTAAACCGTGTTCAAGGTCATTCACATAACATGAGGCTGTGATATGCATCGGATTAACCAGAACAAGTCCGTCATGAATGCCGCTTTCTGCAACAATGCGTTCAACATCTTGGGTAATACAACGGATTTCATACCGTTCATCCGTGTTGATCCATAATTCTTCGACATAGGTTGCTGCTTGACCGGTAATGAGTTTGCCCATGCACCACTCAGGAGTCGGTAGTTGTTGATTATTTCAGTCGTCGAAACAAAGATGAATCGTCAAGTCCTGGAGCGGAAGTCATCAGCGGAATCGCAACCAGCAGCCCACATATGACCGAGCATATTCCTTGAACAAAAACCAAAAAGGCAAAGATTGCTGATTCGTTTCCAAAAAATTCACCCAATCCACCATCCCCGCCTAAGAATACACCTAAAATATAGACGAAATACGAGACCAAGATGCCGATTAAGACAAGGTGAATTCCTTTTCTCTTGTATTGGGTCATCCAAGAACCACCCAAAATGCAAGTGAAACCAACCAAAATTCCATTTATTATGCTGAGGGCAATTGCTGAAACGGGAATGACAATCACTTCACCAGTCCATGGGTCAGTCTGCGGTATGAAATTCGCAAATATTCCAAGCAAGGCAATCGCACCCCATATGATGACAAAAATGCCGAGCACTTTTGGAGCAGAGGATTGTGGTTGTAAGTACATGATTTGTTGACCCATTGGAGCATTCATCTGTTGCGGCAAACCAACGATTATGGGTGCAGGGGTTGCCATCTGTGGAGAGGCGTCGAAAGAAATAGACTCTGGTCGTTCGCTATGTTCGTGATTGTGAATCGTTGCTCCAATGTGAACATCTCCCACAATGGCGCTGTCTTGAATCGGAACTTTAGGTTCAGCGGCCTTCATGGGTTCGCCGTCATCCCAAGGATTCGGTTGCATGAAAAAAAGATTCTTACACTCTCATATCAATGCTTCTTCCCCACGTTCATGAGCCATGGTGGTGTTGAAGAGGGAGGACCACTTGGCAACAGCCAAGGAGGGTTGGAATGGCTGATATTTTGCTGGTCTACAAAAAAAACTTCGAGGCAGTACACGATGTAAGCCTTGGTTTGGTGACCAAGGCACTGGAAGAATCAAGTCAACGCCGAGGAGGCTTACGAATCGATGTTCGTGCTCGTGAACAAGTACGGCGTGCTGACTTCATTGGACGTGATTTGGTACTTGTTCTTGGTGGCGATGGAACGCTGACAAGTATTTCCCACAACATCGATGCGACCACTCCAGTGATTGGAATAAATTCTCATCCGAGGACTGAAGACCCATTGGGGAGTTTCGGGTTTTATATGGGCTCAAATCTCGACACATTTGCTGAGGATTTGGAAACGGCCCTCAATGGCGATGCGATTGTCAATGAACTCCCTCGACTTCAAGCGATTATTGACACTACCTCTGGGAATAGATTCACAACTGACCCAGCGATGAATGATTTATTGATTGCCAATACACATCAATACGCACCAAGTAAATACCATCTTCGTCGAGGAGAGAATAAATGCCTTCAACAAAGCAGTGGTTTGCTCTTTTCCACTTGGCTAGGGCAAGGTGCTTGGCTGAGTAATGCTGCAGGTAAAGGTGATCTCGAACATTTACTTCAACGGGTCAAAGATGAACAAAAATCGACACATTATTTTGTACTCGCACGTGATATCGCTCCAGCAGAACGCGAAAGAATACCTTGGTCGTGGATGGATTGGACAGATGAATCGACAACAATCACATCTGATATGCATAGAGGATACGTCGTTCCAGACGGTTGGGATGAAGTTCATTTTAACAGAGGAGCAACAATTACGGTCAACACAGAAGCACCTAAACTTCGGCTTCTCACTTTCCGACGCTCAATGACTGCACGTCTCGATGAAAGCATTACTGGCGATTGAGTCGGAAATCAGCAACTGCTCACAAGAGCAGAAAATTGGAAGAACCGCGATGTAGTTTGGTTCAGGATGTCAACAGCACATATCGGTGTAAAAAGTAAAGTGCTACTGGCGTAAAAAAAGGGTGGAGACTGGAGTTCGACAAAGAACTCCAGCCTCCGGTTTTCTTAGGAGGTGATCCATCTGCAGGTTCCCCTACAGATACCTTGTTACGACTTAACCCTCCTTGTCGAAGACAGGCTCGAATACGCCATAAAGCGCAGCCTCACCCACCCCCAACTAAGATGGTTTGACGGGCGGTGTGTGCAAGGAGCAGGGGCATATTCACCGTGCTATATTGAAACACGATTACTACGGAATCCAGCTTCACGAGGGCGAGTTACAGCCCTCGATCCGAACTATGAACGGGTTTCGGGTTAGCTCGGCCTCTCGGCCTGGCTTCCCATTGTCCCGTCCTTTGTAGCGCGCGTGTAGCCCAGGACATTCGGGGCATACTGACCTGTCGTTGCCCTCGCCTTCCTCTGGTTTAACACCAGCGGTCTCCCTATAGTGCGCCGCCTCCGGAGAGACAGGTAGCAAATAGAGATGAGGGTCTCGTTCGTTATCTGACTTAACAGAACGCTTTACAGTACGAACTGACGACGGCCATGCACCACCTCTCTGAAAATCCGACAAGCTCATTACGCTGGTCTTCATATAACAGTCGGCCCTGGTGAGTTTTCCGGCGTTGAATCCAATTAAACCGCACGCTCCTCGCGTTGCAGTGCTCCCCCGCCAATTCCTTTAAGTTTCAGCCTTGCGACCGTACTCCCCAGGCAGTGAACTTAACATCTTCACTCCGGCACCGGGGGCCCATTGCGGACTCCCGACACCAAGTTCACAGCGTTTACACCTAGGACTACCCGGGTATCTAATCCGGTTCGTGCCCCTAGGCTTCGTCCCTGACCGTCG
>CAJJCM010000069.1 GCA_905182635.1 uncultured Candidatus Poseidoniales archaeon | reverse complement strand
AAGTTGAATTCGAACTCGACATTTCAAAGCAAACGTTTGCCTTTTTGCCTTTTGTTGACTCGGATACGAAGCATCAAGTTCGAGTGACTGAAACCGGTGCCAGATCTTGCTGGGGCGTTCAAGACCTTGGTAATTGGGGATATGTTTTGATTGGAGCAGAATTAGGTGGTGGGCGTGAGACTGCCATGCTTGCAGGTGGAGCAGCGGGTATTCCTGCATGGTGGATGGCGTTTTCTTCACTCTCTCTTTCTGCGATTACGCTGCTGATTATTTATCCACTGATGTACAAAGTGTATCACCAAGATAGCGACGATATCCTCTCAAGAACGCATATTTCTCGTTTGGTCGAAGATTCACTCCACAAAACTGCTGATCGATTGGGCATTGAAATCGATTGGGAACTGTATAAGATTGAACCGAGAGATTTGTCAATTGATATTATGGTACCGTATAAAAACACTCAATCAACGCTCTCAGACAGTAAAGATGTCCGTGCTGAAGTACTTCGTGAAGTTCTTGAAGAATTTGCAATTTTCCGAGTATTCAAGCCCGTCCAACTTACTGTTCGCACCATTGGAGTAAATCAAGCGATTGATTTTGAATCTGGGGTTGGAATTGGAACCTCTGCGGACCACAATGAAAATGAAGAGGAACAGAATTATTCGGATTTCTTTTCGGAGTTGCATACGCTGTCTCGTGTTGAGGAAGAGGTACGAGAAAGTTTAGAATTATTTTTCGCACGCCGAAACGAGTTGAATATGGAAGCTGCTGTTGTTACAAGCGATGACCGTGTTATCTTTGTATCCGTGATTTATCGCCCTACACAACGCTTTGCTTTCTTTAGATTCAAGAAGACTCGCGATGAAGTGCAAACTGAACTCCATCTCTTTATCTCAAAGCGAAATGCTGACCTCTTGGGTTCGCAAGAGTTGATTGTCAAAGGACGTAATCAAGTTTCAACATTGTCCGAACGTTCGGGGGCAGGACGCGTTGAACGCGACTTGAAAGACGATGAGCGAATTGTTGCTGTCGCAAAACAAGATGGTTTTGGTGGTAAAATGTTACAGACAAAACTCCTTGGAGACACACTTTCCACTGTCGAATACATGGCGAATGAAAAGCGTGAAATGATTAACAAATGGGGATTTTGGGGATTGATTGTCTTCGTCTGGATTCCATTTATGGCATCTGGTGTTCTTGTTGGAGCTATGCTCGGTCTCTTGTCACGAATGAACTTTATGCGTGTCTTGAGCGCTACATTCATTGGCGGTTCAATTGCTTCGGTCACATGGGCCTATACAGCAGAAGGCATTGTCAAATTCATGCACCAATACAAACTAGAGGCTGTGATTCCATTGATTATTATCGTGTTTATTGGTGCAGCATTCTTACACATCCGTTCAACGAAGATGCGACGTCAAACAGAACTATTTGAGGATACTTTACTCGATAATTTCCACGCAAACATCCAAGCCAAATACGGTAACCAATGATGGAGATGAACCTATGGATTCAATCCATCAGCTGTCTGGAACTGAAAACCATTGTGGCGAGCATGCTGTTCTTGGCATTGTTACGGTAAGCGACCGAGCCAGTTCTGGCACCTATCAAGATGAAGGCGGACCTGCTGTTCTTGCTTTTTTACAAGCCGGTTTAGCAAGTCCCTCCACCGTTCATTATCGATGTATAGCCGATGACCAATCGCTCATCGAGCAGACTCTTATCGAGCTTAGTGATGACTTCGGATGCCATGTCATCGTAACAACTGGTGGAACAGGACCTGCTGCACGAGATGTGACTCCTGAGGCTACTGAACAAGTCTGTGAAAAGATTCTTCCGGGATTTGGAGAACAAATGAGAGCGATTTCCTTGAAGTATGTACCTACCGCAATTCTCTCGCGACAGATGGGTGGGATTCGAGGTTCATGCCTTCTTTTTAATCTACCAGGACGGCCAAAATCGATCCGTGAAACAATTGATGAAATTTGGAAAGCGGTCCCGTACTGCGTTGACCTCATCAATGGGCCTTACATCGACACAGTCGACCTTGTGTGTGATGCATTCCGACCAAAATCTGCCCGTCGTCGGTAAGAACTCAAGGCGAGAGTTCATTGAGTGGATGCGCTCAAACCGATTCATGGAGTCAGTTCGTAGCAGAGGTAACATGCTCATTCTTGGAGCGACCGTCGTCATGCCCGATTCAACACGTCTCGCTGATGTCCGCGTCTCAAACGGCATCATTGAAGCAATAACTGAGCCTCATCAACTTCATCCTCTTGACGATGAACTTCTCATCGATGGTTCAGGTTTACATCTCCTGCCTGGTGCCATTGACCCTCAAGTACACTTTCGAGACCCTGGCCAACCAGAAAGGGAAGACCTCGAAAGTGGTTCTGCAGCTGCAGTAAGCGGAGGTATCACTTCATTCCTTGATATGCCGAATAACAAACCCGCCATCACTGACATGGCTGGAATGCAAATGAAACTCGATATGGCTGCTGCAAAATGCGTCAACAATTATGGATTCTTTATCGGGGCTACTCCGGAAAATGTTGAAGATCTACAGGAAGTTGTTGGGACTCCAGATGCACCTCTTTCAATTCCAGGTATTTGCGGCATCAAAATATTCATGGGCTCTTCAACGGGTACATTGTTGGTCAATGAACGGGCTGCATTGGAAATTATATTTTCCAAGACTGCAGGCCTCATCGCTGTTCATGCAGAGGATGAAAAGCGTTTAAATTCCCGATACCCAGACTTTGAGCATCGTACCGACATCGCTGCTCATGCTGAATGGCGTGATGATACTACGGCATTACTCGCGACTCAACTTGCTGTTGAATTAGCTCAAACCTATACTCACCGATTGCATATCCTGCATTTGACCTCTGGTGTTGAGGCTGACTGGTTACATGGAATTACTTCATTGCCTTCTGAGGCAGGAGAAGGCGCCATCATCACGACTGAAACACTGCCACAACACCTCACATTCAGCGAGAGTGACGTTGAACGAGAGGGTACACGTTTGAAAATGAATCCACCGATTCGCTACCAAGCAGACAAAGAGATTCTTTGGAACCGTTTACTCGATGGCACCATTCAATGTATGGCTACCGATCATGCACCGCATACTTTGGAATCCAAGGCCCTTGGTTTCCCTCGTTCACCAAGTGGAATGCCTGGCGTAGAGACATCACTCGCAGTAATGCTGACACATGCAAAATCAGGTAATTGTACGATTGAACAAGTTGTCCGCTGGATGGCAACGAATGTCGCCGATTGCTACAACATGATTGGGAAGGGACGTATTGAAATCGGATTTGATGCAGATTTTGTCTTGGTCGATATGGACACTGAGTACGAAGTCAAGGATGAGCATGCTTGGACTCGAGTCGGTTGGAATCCATTCAATGGCCGTCATTTGGTTGGATGGGCAAAGGTAACCATTGTTGGTGGTGTTCCCGTGTTTGAGCGAACCGAAGCAACCGGTCCAAAAGGTCGCCTTTTAGTTGGAAAAGGCGCTTCAGGCACTCCAATCATCATGGCGCCTTGGAAATAAGTGCTTATTTTGACATATTTCACAATATTTTGAGATAGGATTATACACTCAACTGTTTAATCCCCAGTTGGGAATCTATATGAGTTGGCTCGAAGAAAATATTGGAGAAGGATATCAACAAGTCGTAATTGGCTTTACTGTGTTTATTATTGGTGCATTACTTGGTTGGTTAGAAGCAGCAGATAGCGTGATGACAGCATCAGATGTCTATATGCCTGCAGTAATTATGCTGTCAGGTGCTATGGTCACAATGCTTGGCTTATCGTTTGGTACTGAAAGAGAAGATGACCGTAGCGATGATTTGATGAACGCTATCAATGAACTCACAGCACGCATGAACACAATGTTGGGTTCAGAAGAAGAGTGATTACAAACCATATAACGACCCATATTTCCCTTCCACATAGCGAAGGAAAGGTTCGGGGGAAGGTGGAGAGCCTGTCGCAAATTCAATCAGCTCTGCTGGTGTCATTTTACTGCCTTGTTCATGGATTCTTGGCCGTAACCATTGAAGTAAACTCGACCAATCACCTGAAGCTATAATCGCGTCAATATCTCCTAAATCTTCTGCCATCGACTCGAGTAATTGCGCAGCGTAAAGATTACCCAATGTGTAGGTTGGGAAGTACCCGAAAGCCCCCATCGACCAATGAATATCTTGTAAACATCCGACTCGATCCTCGGGGACTTTAACCCCGAACCACTCTTCAAACATCGAGTTCCAAGTTTCAGGCAGTTCTGATACCGGTAAATCTTCATTAAAGATTTTCTTTTCAATTTCATAGCGTAGCATGACATGTAAGTTATAAGTCACTTCATCCGCTTCAACACGTATAAAGCCCTTTGAAACCCTATTAGCAATCCGGTTCAATGTGATTGGGTCCCAATCGGGTGCATCAGGGAAATGTTCTCTAAACCAAGGCAAAGCAATACTCCAAAACGCTGTTGTTCTTCCAATTTGATTCTCCCAAAACCGACTTTGAGATTCATGAACACCAAGTGAAACTGCTGCCCCTCTTGGTGTCAATGAGAATTCTTTTGAAAGTCCTTGTTCATACAGTGCATGGCCGCTTTCATGCATGACTGCATATAAGCATGAAAACGGATCTAACTCATCAAATCGAGTTGTAAAGCGTGTGTCACCAGGCCAAAGTCCTGCTGAGAAAGGGTGGGTTGATGCATCCATTCTTCCAGCATCAAAATCAAATCCCATTGCTTTGGAAACTTTGATACAAAAGTCGGTTTGTGCTTCGATCGGAAAACGGAGGCCGTCGGGTAAGACTGGGTCTGAGTTTGTCTCTTGAGCTGTTGTAATCTTTTGGAGAAGAGGTACGAGGCGAGAACGAAGACCAGCAAACAAAGGATCGTAATCAGAAACTTTCATTCCGACTTCATATTCATCGAGGAGCATGTCATAAGGATTATCTTGACCACCATAATAAGCAATCTTTTGTTTTGTCATGCCGATGAGTATTTCCAATTGAGGTCGAAAGGCATCAAAATTAGAATCCGCCCTCGCTTTTTGCCAAGAGAGAAGTGCTTCAGATGTGGCTTTTGCAAAGGCAGCGACAAACTCGGATGGCAGTTTCACAGCTTTGTCGTAGGCCCGCCGCATTTCTCGAACATTGGCTCGATGGTCATCATTCAACGTATTATCTTGCTCAAGAATGTCTAACAGTTGACCCATTTTGGGGTCGATTAAACGGTTATGTCGTTCAGCAGCAAGCCAAGATAAGATATCCGAACGTGCATCTGAGCCTTTTATTGGCATGATGGTCTCTTGGTCCCAACCCAAATGCCCCTGTAATGCCCCGAGTCGATGGATATCTTTGACACGTTCAATGAATACGGAATAGGTCTGCATGAAATGAGCCACCACTTTCTCCATCATGAACGCTTGTACCTTTCTCTTTCTTTGCGTGAATCGGAATCATTTGTTTCGTAATTACTGCCACACATTGAAGGTATAAGCCCTTCTCGCTGTTGTATGGTGCGACCTTTTTCCCGTAAGGAGAAGAAAAAAGTACCCTTGAATACCGAAGATGATGAACTCGAAGAGGTCATCGATGCAATCAAAAAAACCGGTGAAGAACCCGTCGATATGATGGGCCAGCCGAATGAAGGTTCGAAATCAGAATCAATTCCATTCGATGAACTTTCTATAGAAGAAGTGTCTGAACAACTAAAAGCAAGTGCGAGAACTGTGATTAAGACATGCATGGATATCCGCAGGGGCGAAAACGTCCTCATTGTCTGCGACCCATCTACGGGTGATATTGGTCAAGCCTTGCATGAAGCTGCAAACGAACGTTCTGACCGTGTTCTTCTCATCGTCATGCCAAAAGCCCGCCACCATGGGGAAGAACCTCCGTCCCCAGTGGCAAACTTAATGCGTCAACAACAAGTTGTTATTGCGCCAACTCGCTATTCGTTAACGCATACACGTGCCATACGTCAATCTCTCCGTGAGGGTTCTCGTGTTGCAACAATGCCAGGAATGACAAATGAAATGTTTAGTCGGGGCGGAATGTCTGCAGATTTCTCCATCATCAAGCAAAAAATCAGTGACCTAGCGCCTCATTTCCGTCGAAGAAGAATAGTAAAGGTGACTTCTGAACAGGGTACTGATGTCACGTTTGAAGTCAATTGGCGAGAATGGAAACTCGATGACAATGGTATTTGCAATCGTCCAAAAATGCTGACAAACCTACCTGCTGGAAAAGCCTTCATTATGCCACGGGAAGGGTCAATGAACGGAACCGTCGTGATCGATGGTTCATGGGAATCGAATTTAGTTGACGAGCCAATTACATTGATTATAGAGGGGGGAATGGTGATGGATGTCAAAGGCGGCACAATCGCTGCAGCAATTCGACAAGAATTTGGTGAGGCTGCGAAACGTCTACGACCGAAAGAGCGAGAAAATGTATGGACAATGGCTGAATTTGGCTTTGGAATGAACCCCCAAGCTCGACTTTCTGGTAATGTTCTCGAGGATGAGAAGCGGCTTGGCACATGCTATTTTTCAGTTGGAGATAACACGGCATTGGGCGGTACTTCTTCCGTCGGCATTCACATTCCTGGTGTACTCAAAAATGCAAATGTTTGGCTTGACGATACGCTGTTTATTTCAAAAGGTGAATTCATTCTTTGGGAATGATTAACGAACTGCATTTTGCATTCCACAAATTGGGCAGAATCTCCAATATGGGTCAAGGCCAATTCCACACCCATGGCACAAAACGCCTGAGCGGATAGTCGGCTGTATGTTTTGCATAGGTTGCTGTTGATTCCAGCCTTGTTGCTGAGGTTGCTGAGATTGCTGAGGTTGCTGAGGTTGCTGAGGTTGCTGAGGTTGCTGAGGTTGCTGAGGTTGCTGAGGTTGCTGAGGTTGCTGAGGTTGCTGAGGTTGCTGTTGATTCCAGCCTTGTTGTTGAGGTTGCTGAGGTTGCTGAGGTTGCTGAGGTTGCTGAGGTTGTTGAGATTGCTGAGGTTGTTGAGGTTGTTGAGGTTGTTGAGGTTGCTGAGCAGGTTGCTGCGTTGGTTGCTGTACTGGAACAGGTTGGGAGAGTGGTTTACGGACCGGAGCAACAGGTCGAGGGAGTCCCTCCACTTTCTCTGCAGCGGGTGATGAGATGAATTCTGAAAGTGAAACAACGCCATCACCATCAGTGTCGGCTTGCTTGTGAAGGGTTTCAGCTTCTTCAAGCGAAGTCCCCGTTGCAACG
>CAJJCM010000068.1 GCA_905182635.1 uncultured Candidatus Poseidoniales archaeon | reverse complement strand
AATTGCAAGAAATCGTCCAATTGGTCGGTTCCGATGCATTACCAACCGACCAACAATTGACGCTTGAAGTCGCTCGAATGATTCGTGAATACTTCTTGCAACAGAATGGTTTCCACGAAGTTGATGCGTATTGTGACATTCACTTGCAATACCAAATGGCAAAAGCAATTCTAACGTTCCAAGAATCCGCAAAGTCTGCTATGGCTGCCGGTGCTCTACTTGACGACGTAGTAAACGTTCCAGCACGATCTGACCTTATGCGTGGTCGTTTCGAAAAGGGATACATCGACAACATCGAAGGCATGGTCAAGAACATGACCAGCGAAATCGCCGATACGGTAGAGGAAAACTGAGGAGAGGAATATCATGACTGGAAAAGAATACCGAACCATTACTGACGTGAAAGGACCCCTGGTCTTTTTGAATAAAACTGAACCTGTTGCTTTTGGAGAAATCGTTACACTACGACTCTCCAATGGAACCATCAAGAACGGACAAGTCCTCGATACTTCCGATGATCTCGTGATTGTCCAAGTTTTCGAAGGAACTGCAAAGATTGACCGAGAAGCTGGTGTCACTTTCATGGGTGATGTCTTCAAACTCCCAGTGAGTACTGACCTCATCGGTCGAATTCTCGATGGTGCAGGTCGTCCTCGTGACGGTGGCCCAGAGATTGTCGCTGAAGAGAAAGCAGACATTATCGGTGCTGCTATCAATCCTTACAGCCGACAAAGCCCGCACGACTTTATCCAAACTGGAATCTCTGCAATCGACTGTTGCACAACCCTTGTCCGTGGACAGAAGTTGCCAATTTTCTCAGCATCTGGTCTTCCACACAACGACATCGCACTGCAAATTGCTCGTCAAGCCAAGCTCAAGGGCTCGGATGAAGAGTTTATTGTCGTGTTCTGTGCAATGGGTATTACTGCTGAAGAATACAATTTCTTCCGTTCCGATTTGGAGCGCACAGGTGCGCTTGAAAACGCTGTTTTGTTCGTCAACCTTGCTGACGACCCTGCAGTCGAGCGAATCATTACGCCTCGTTTGGCTTTGACCGCTGCTGAATACCTTGCTTTCGAGAAGGATTACCACGTTCTGGTTATCTACACTGACATGACCAACTATTGTGATGCTCTGCGTCAAATTGGTGCTGCTCGTGAAGAAGTTCCTGGACGACGTGGTTACCCTGGTTACATGTATACTGATTTGGCTATGCTCTACGAACGTGCAGGAATTGTAAAGGGCAAAAAGGGTTCAATTACCCAATTCCCAATTCTCACAATGCCTGGTGACGATATTACGCACCCAATTCCTGACTTGTCTGGTTATATTACTGAAGGACAAATTGTTATTTCACGTGAATTGCATCAACAAGGTATCTATCCGCCGATTAATGTTCTTCCATCACTCTCACGTTTGATGGGTTCCTGTATCGGTGCAGATACAACCCGTGAAGACCACAAATCTGTTTCTGACCAGATGTATGCTGGTTACGCACAAGGCCGTGAACTTCGTGGACTCGTCGCTATTGTCGGTGAAGATGCATTGAATGAACGAGACAAGCAACTGCTTACCTTCTCAGGTGTTTTCGAAGACAAGTTCCTTCGCCAAACCCGTGACGAGAACCGTTCAATCGAAGAAACTCTTGACCTTTGCTGGAATCTTTTGTCATCGATTGACACAAAGTACCTTGTCCGTCTTGACCAGAAGTGGATTGACAAGTACCATCCAGACAACCGTTCTTGAAACATTTGATTTGAATAGAAAAGGAGGTGAAAGAACATGGCACTCGACATCAAACCAACCCGCAGTGAGTTGATTAAACTCAAGGCTCGTATTAAGCAAACGAAAAACGGTTACAAACTGTTGAAGATGAAGCGTGACGGTTTATTCTATGAATTCCGTTCTCTCCTTTCGGATATGATTGAAGCAAAGCGTGATTTGACTGCGGCATACCGTTTGGCAAAGCAACGTATCGACTTGGCCAATGCTATCGAAGGTAGTTTGGCAGTCCGTGCAGCAGCTATTGCCAACACGGGCCACCCCGAAGTTGAAGTCAAGCGACGAAACATCATGGGTGTCGTCGTTCCAAGCGTCAGTGGAACCAACTTGAAATCTACTTTCCAAGAGCGAGGTATTGGATTCATTGGTTCATCACCTTACATCGACGAGGCAGGAGAATCCTTTGGAAGTTTGATTGAAAAGATCGTCAAAGCATCGGAGATGGAAGCAACACTCAAGCGACTGCTTCAAGAAATCGAAGCAACGAAGCGACGTGTCAATGCTTTGGAGTTCAAAGTGATTCCAGAACTTGAAGAAGCTCGAGTCTTTATTCAACTTCGACTCGAAGAGATGGAACGTGAAGAAACATTCCGCCTCAAGCGTTTCAAGAATAAGTGATTTTGTTCGATAGTCTTGAACGGGTCGAGGGATTCCTTCAAAGGGGAAGCAGAACCACAAAGGTTTGAGGAGATGGCATGTCAATCGATTCGGATGATTCTGTGGAAGCAAACTCTTCCCTCGAATCGATGCCTACTCATCGTTCGGAATGGAAACAGCATGAATTACTCTCTACCATTTTAAATCGTTATTTTTATGTTGCTTCAGACATGGCTGGTGGAGTTTTACCAACATGGGTTGTCTCTCCTAAAAATGACAAAAAAATCGATGATTGTCTCGATGAAGCGAACGCCTACCTGAAAAAACTCGGTTGGGCAGCAAAACTTTCTCAGGGTGAGGAATGGGTTGTTCAATTGTTTCCTCTCCCAGAACGCCAATTTCCTTCATTGAACCTCACATTCTGGATGTGGTCTTTTTCTGCATTAACACTCACGCTCGCTGGTGCGTATTGGATGGAGGGTTCACGTCCTTCCGGTGGCTGGTTTTCTAATTCTAGTTTATTGGATGCTGTGATTGGTTATACACTTCCAGTGCTTGGTAGCCTGTTTATCGCTTCACATGTGCAAAAAAGAATCGCCTTGCATTTTAACCACCGCGTGGGCCATATCACCCCGATTCCTGAACCAACGATATCTCTCTGGAGTCTTGGTTTGTTATCTCAAGCATCTTTAATTTGGCCCTTCGGTCTCTTTCTCATACCGACGTTACCTCGAATGGATGCTCGGCTATGGGATGACCGCAAAGTATTGGGATGGGTTGCAGTTTCAGTTCCTGCCACACTTGTCTCCCTTGGAATGCTTTTGTGGGGCATCGGACTTTGGCTTACCCCTGAATATGTCGCAATAACAAGTGCTCAAAATGTGGTGCAGGGTCCTTTTTTGGTCGAAATCCTTGGGCAATGGAAAGTGGATGATTATCTCACCCGACTCACATGGTCTCACCCATTTGTAAAAGCAGGTGCATTGTTGACTTTCTTTAGTTGGATTTCTTTACTCCCAATTCCTACTTTCCCAGGAGGTCGAATCATGGTTGCTCGAGCCGGATCATCCGAAGCACGAAGCAGTAGTAATCAGATATTCCTCTTCCTTCTCATCTTGGCTTTTGCTTGGATGTTTGAAGCATTTAATGGATTCACAATCTGGATTTTAGTCCTCACTTTGATTTTACCTTTGTTGCTGTTCATGGGGACGAACAGAAGTTCCCCCTTGATTCTTAACGAACCGAAAGGCCTTGATCTACAAGCCATGAGGAACATCGGAATTGTAATGCTCGTTGCAGTCTTATTCGCCCTGCCAAGCCAAGTACCCTTTGAGATAGATGATGATTGGAACGCTTCAATTATCTTTGATTTTGAGACGGATTCTACAGCCAGTGAAACCGATGAGCGATGGAATGCTTTGATTTCAGTGGATGTGTGGAACCCTTCATCAATCAACCGAGATTGGACTCTTGATTACGACCAATACGATTCAAGTACGACCAATTGGGCAATGGTTTGGGATTGCGATGGTAAAGATACACTGGATATCAATGGATTCGGTTGTGGAAGCACTTTAGCTCCCCGAACGAAAGCAACGGTTCTTCTCAATATGACATGGACAGATGCTTTGCACGCCCCGTCAGCCTTGAATTTCTCCCTCCTTTCGTTGACACAAGGCGAATATCAGAGCCATCCAATATCGGTTCAACCAGACCTCGATATCCATCCATCTTCTCCTTGGCAAATGATTTATGATGAAGGCGAAATGAAACGCTGTATGGAACTCAATGTTGACTCAAGCGAATCCCTGAATGTTAGTTTCCCTCACGCCGGTCAAATTTTGAATCTTCACTCACGTTTGCAGTGGATCGAAGGGCATGGTAACTTATCAGCAAGTTTTGACGAATTACCAAACCGTATCTGCTTGCGAGGTTTAGACCCTGTTGTGCTGCGAACTTCTGAACTCAATACCGTCAATCTCAACGATGTTCTGTTCGATGGAGGTTTACCAGAGTTTCCATTGGTTGCAGTTGTACCTTCAGATGGATGGAAGATTACCAACGACGCTTCACTTGGATGGGGATTCATGCTTAATTCAAGTGGCTTGCTGAGTTCAATCGATGCACCATGCCCTCTTGACCCCACATTATCAATCCCACCAGCTCCGAGTGAAGGTGAATGGATTTGGGATATAAATGTTCGAAAGATTTCGAATATACCTTCGGTTACTGATGAGAATCAATCCCTCACTGTGCAAATGTCTGATGGTGCAAGTATGCACGTTTGTGCCCCACAACTTTCAACGGAGCCCCGTTTCAATTTCTCGGTTGAAGAAGGACCAGAATTGGTATTTCAACGCTACAATACCTCTCACAGAATCTGGTCGAGCATGTGGATGGCTGCGTACAATGGTACTCTTTTACAACCAGAAGGTGCAACTTTCTCGGTCTATAGTTCAAGTAACTCCTCGATACCTGTGCGGATAAATAAACAAGGTAATGGCGATACATGGACAACCGTTACTTCGTCAAATGTACTTTTAACTGGCTGGAATTCGTTTGAATTCTCCCCTTCGAACAGTACCATTTCGACGCTTTGGTTTGAACATCAAGATGAAGCGCTTGTGATTCATTTGTCGAGTTATGTGTGAGGTTTGGAAATGCGTATTGCAATCTTAGGATCAGGCTCGCTTGGTTCATTGTATGCATCACTTCTTTCCCAAGTAGAAGGCGTAGAACTTTTGATTCATGGTCGCGGTAGCCACGGTGCGGAAATGGCGGCACACGGGCTGCACTTGGAAGGTATGTCGACTCACTTTCTTTCAAACGAAGAGGTCTTTTTCTCACTTGAAGAGGTAGGACTACCGGCACATGCATCAGGCACAATTGATTTTGCTCTTCTCACAGGTAAAGCCGGTCAAACGACGTACCTTGCTGAACTTGCTCGTCAATTACTGAATGATGAGGGAATGGCTTTGAGCCTGAGTAATGGGTTGGGTCATGCTGAACAATGCATCGAAGTTCTCGGTCCTCAAAGGGTTTTTGCAGCCACCTCGACGCATGGAGCATGGCGCCCATCTCCCGGTGTAGTTCATTGGGCAGGTAAGGGGAAAACTGTTCTCGGCTCCTTGCCAGGGGGGCCCGGTGAAACCGAAGCCAAGCCCTTGCTCGATGTTCTCTTGATGGCTGGATTGGAACCTTCGTGGTCTTCTGACGGCTTGGCCACCCTTTGGAAGAAAGTCCTTCTCAACATTGCTATCAACCCACTTGCTGCTTTGGCAGGGGTTGAAAATGGGGCTCTCTTACGTCCTGATTTGTTTTCCTCAGCATTTTCAACGATGCAGGAAGGTGCAGCAATCGCACGAATTGAACGTGTTGCGATTCCAGATGACGTCGAACTTGAGCAACAATTGCGGCAAGTGCTGACTGCCACTGCCACTAATATTTGCAGTATGCTTCAAGATATTCGAGCAGGGCGAATGACCGAAATATCTTCCCTCAACCAAGCCATTGTTCTACGAGGTGAACGCGCAGGGATTGCTACACCACTCAACAAGATGCTGGTTGCAATGGTCAATGCTCTTCACGTTGGATAAGGTCTGTATTGTAATGCAAACCTCGGTTTTCGGTTCGACTTTCAGCATCCTCTGTGACCAACTGGCCAACTAAAATCAAATTTCTCAATTCGACAATTTGTCGTGAAGGCAATGCACTTCGCCAAATAAAATCAACTTCTTTGGCAAGAAGTTGTAAACGTCGAGAAGCACGATGGAGTCGATTGAATCTTCGAACGATGCCCACTTCTCTGGACATTGTATTGGTCAAAGATTCTCTATCGTTTGATACCGAGACATGCTCAGTCAAATCTTCAAGGCCATCAGCACGCCAATTTGGTAATTGCGAGTCTTTGCTATCGGGTCTTCGTTCAAGAATGTGATTTGCTGCACGGGCTGCATAGACTACCGCTTCGAGTAAACTGTTTGAGGCAAGCCGATTTGCACCGTGCATTCCAGTACATGCGACCTCGCCAATCGCATACAATGAAGGGATGACCGCCCCTGTTTCTCGGCTGTAGGGTCTTCCAAATCCATCAACAGCTAATCCGCCAACGATGTAGTGTGCAGCAGGAGAGACTGGCAACGGGTCACGCCCAAGTTTCAAATTATGGCGGTCGAGTCGATTTTGTATGTTTGGAAAATGTTTGAAAAGATGTTCTTGGTCAAGATGCGAAGTAATCAGATAGACATGAGGGTCACCGGTTTCTTTCAAACGCTGGTCGATTGCTCGAGCGACGATATCCCGTGTTGCCATCGAGCCAAGTGGTGAATGTTTCAGTGTGAATGAAAAAGGGCCTGGTAAGATGTCCGACCCTTTGTTGCCCGCATCTTGCACTTCTGCTTGCCAGTTCCGAAGCCCTTCTTCATCAAGGATGACCCCACCTTCGCCACGCATTGCTTCTGTGATCAAGAAAGGCCGGTCGGATTTGACAGCGAGCGCCGTAGGATGGAATTGAATGAAGGCCATGTCTTTGACTTCCGCACCTGCACGATAGGCCATAGCCAGCCCATCACCGGTAGCGACAGGTGGGTTTGTCGTTTGGGACCACAACTGCCCCACACCTCCTGTGGCGAGCATGAGCACATCGGCAGGCTCAGTGAATACGATGTTGTTTTCTTGATTGAGGCACCATACACCAGCAATCCCTTTTTCCGGATTTTGGTGTTCGCATTGAATCAAGTCCATCGCCAGAGTATTTGGTTTGAGTGTGATATGGCTGTGTAAACTCGCTGCATCGTTTAATGCACGCTCAATCTCCTTTCCAGTAGCGTCCTTTGCATGCAGAATTCGCCGTTGAGAGTGCCCGCCTTCTTTGGCAAAGTGAAATTCACCATCTTCATTGGTTTCAAACCGAACGCCGATGTTGAGTAAATCGTGTATTCGAGCGCCGGATTCTTCTATCACCCGACGCACAACTTCTTCATCGCATAACCCATCGCCACTTGCTAAAGTATCCTCGATGTGTGATTCAAGACCCTCCCCGTCAGTTTTGTCGAGAATCGCAGCGATCCCGCCCTGCGCCCAATTTGTTGAGGAGTCGATTGGTCGTTGTTTGGTGATGACGGTAACCGCATGACCAGCATCAGCAAGTCGCAAAGCAGCAAATAAACCGGCAATGCCGCTTCCGATGATGACGATACGAGCCACAGTTCCCCTCTTGTCCATGGGTGCATGCAACTACATTTCACCCCATCGGCAAGGGAAACCGCTATGACCGGCCCTTGATTACCTCTCGGTATGGCGAACCTTCGCGAAGCACTCGGTATTGTGTTTGGTTGTGCCCTCGTTGGTTTTTCAATCGCAAACGCAGGTCTTGGAAAAGTCGCTCCCTACATGATTGAGGGGGCAGGTAAAGTGAAAATAAATATCACGGAAATGTTCCTACCTGATTGTAGTATTCCACTTATTGAAGCGGAATTAGCAAATGGTGATACATCCTACTGCCTCGGCGCAGTTGGTGCTTGGGATGGTGTAGATATTCTGTTCCTCTGTTTGGGATTATTTGTCCTGTTGTATGGCCGTATCGGTTTTATGAAAACAGGACGTCGTTCAGAACGACTTTACCATGTTCTTTTTGGAACGGGGGCGGCTTTGTTCAGTATCGCCATTCTTGACCGCCTTGAGTTTCTACCTCGGGCAGCAAGTTCTCAAGGTATTTCAGAATTGATACCTATCTATATCAACCCATTTTTGTTTCAATGCATTATCGCAGCAATAGGCACCTTCCTCATGGCTGGACCAAAGTATTGGGAGGCCGAAGCGATTGAACAAACGCGAGACCGACTCGACAAGAGAAGGAAAGTAGCTGATGATTTCCGAGATGCTTTTGGTTCGGCGGGCGTGCCTTTGGCATCAGGAAGCGGCTCATCACAGCGAATTTCACGTTCACAAATTTTGAAAAAGGATTCACAACTGCATATGCGACGGGATGCATCGAAAAGCCTCAAAGTGCTTGCAACATGCCCCTATTGCAAAGGTGGCGGATGTAATGAATGCGGTCAATCTGGCACACTGTGAGCCTTTGGCCCCCACTCTCTTTACACGACTTTGTTGTCGTTCGGCTCGCGTGAATTGCATGTCAAAACCAATGCACTGCCCTTCTATCCCTCGGATTGTTTAAGACCTGTGGGGAATGGGTGTTGCAGATAAGGTCGAGGGAAAGTACTTCGATTAGAGGGATAGGGATGTATCTTCAAGCATTAGAAATTTCAAACTTCAAATCGTTCAAAGGCGAAATCACGATTCCACTGGATCGAGGATTCACTGCGATTACTGGGCCGAATGGTTCAGGCAAATCCAATTGCGGCGATGCGATACAATTCGTTCTTGGCCCCCGCAGTAACAAAGTGATTCGTGCACAAAATGCGAAAGACTTGATTTTCAACGGTGGTAAGAACTCAAAACCTGCTCGCTCTTGCGAGGTGACACTTGTTTTTGCAAATCCTCTGCTTTCCAGTGGCCGCCGCCGGCTTCCTTTGGACCAAGATGCAGTGCGAATGACTCGGTCAGTTCGATTATCCAAATCGAATAACACCATCACGACGTATCTTCTCGACGGAGAAGAAAGCAGCCAAAAGACATTCCATCGCCTTCTTGGTGCGGCGAATGCTCGTCCTGATGGTTACAATATCGTTCTACAAGGTGACGTCACCAAATTAGCAAAGATGACTGCGAAAGAACGCCGTAAAGTGCTTGATGGTGTTGCAGGTGTGACTTCTTACGACGATGAGATTAGAAAGGCTGAGCGTCAAAAAGAGATGGTCGACGGGTACATCGAACGTATTGGTTTGCTTGAAGATGAACAGAAAGTTCGCCTCAAGGATTTAACAAAGGAGAAAAACCTCGCACTCAAAGTTCAAGACTTGGTTGAAGAACTCAAAACCGCCCGAATCATTTCGGCTCAATCCAAACTCGCAAGTCAGAACTCCGAACGGAAATACATGGTCGATGAGCGTGTGAGAATTGATGGAGAAGCAACTCAGTTAGAGGAAAACGTCAAAGTAGGTGCCAAAACTCTCTTGCTACTCGAAGATAAAATCGGTGTATTGCAAAAGCAAATTGAAGATTTGATGGGCGGAGATTCGAACGGATTACTCGCTGCAATTAGCCAACTTCAGATTCGAATTGCGACCAGCAAAGACCGGATAAGCGAGGCTGAAGACAAAGACATCGAGGATAAAGAGGAATTGGTTGAACTTGTCGACTCTTTGCAGCAAGCACAAACATCACTCGATGATTTCAAATTGGAACTTGTCAATGCCAGTGTTGATTTGAAAAATGCAGAATCTGCCTTGGTTGAAGCCAAGACCGAAGAGGCCGAAGTGCAAGCACTTCTCGAATCTTCTGGAACTGCAAATGCAGCGTTATCACGAGCGCTTTCAAAAGCCATCTCAGTGACTGAAACAGCGACAGAGGCATTGGGCTTGGCACAGGCTGAAGTCAACCGTGTCGCTACACAAGCTGAGATGTTGAGTGAACAATTGAGCACTGCTCAAGAAGCTGCTGAAAGCGCCCGCCTTGCTCTGGGTGAATCACAACTCGTTGGTGAACAACTCGGCGCCGATGCACCTGACCAAGACCGCAGAAAACTTGGCGACCAATTGCTTACAATGCAGCGTTCTGAGGCCAAACTCGTTGAAGAGTCTCAAGCGGTTGAAACTCGACTGCGTGAAACTGAACGAAAACTCAACACTGCGAAAAACGAACTTGAAAACAAAAGTGGGGCCAAAGGCATGGCTGGCGGCGCTGCTGCGATTATCGCTGCACGTGACCGTGGAGAATTGTCGGGTATTATCGGTACAGTTGCAGAATTGTGTCAACCCCGAGATCCTGCTCATATTGATGCACTTGCAACTGCTATTGGAGGAGGAATGACTTCGGTTGTTGTCGATAACGATGAAGTCGCTGCCAAAGCCATCCAATGGTTGGCTCAGAACAAAGCCGGTCGTGCAACCTTCCTACCACTGAACAAACTCACACAATCACGTGCTGCCGGAAAGGCATTGATGGTCTCTAAGAAACCAGGTGTCATCGGTTTTGCCAATGAATTATTGGACTTCGACCCACGAATTGATATCGCTATTCGATTCGTACTTCGAAACACGCTTATCGTGGACAACATGTCGACAGCCCGGATGAACATGGGCGGCGTGCGTTTGGTTACGCTCCGAGGTGACGTCACCGAAGCAGGAGGTGCCATGGTTGGTGGTTCAAAGCGAAGAATGACCGTTTCTTTTGGTGGAAATATACAGGGTGCCAGTGAAGTCGAGGCTCTCTCTTCTGACGTCGAACGATTCCGTTTGATGGCAGACACTGTCAACGGTGCATTGGCTGACGCCCGCCAGTTACAAACTGAATTACGGGTTAAAATCAATGCTCTTTCCGATGGCGACCATGCCGTAAGATTCCAAGAATGGCGAGCTGAGCACAAGCAAGCGCAAACCAATCACAACACTGCACTTGGCTTCGTTGCAACACATGAAAAGCGCCTGGTGGAACTCAAATTAGAAGGGTCGAACAAAATACGTGGGCACGATCAAGCACAGCAACATCTCGCCGAAGCAAACCAAACGCGTTCAGATGCACAATCTGCATTAGAAGACGCAAGCCCAGAGTATCTCAAAGACCGCTTACACGCTGCAGAAGTCAAGCGCGTTGAGGCGGAAAGTCTCAAAGTTCAAGCAGAGATTTCACTCAATGGTGATTCAAGCCATCAAACTCTTTTGCGCAGTCGAGTTGATGAACTCAGCCAGCGAATTACGCTTCTGAATGGAAATGCAGTTACTCGAAGCGAGCGCATTGACACACTCCAAGCCGGCGTTGCTACTGACTCTATAGAGTTAAAGTCCAAAGAGGATGAACGTTTCCAATTCCTTGAAGAAAACCAAGGTCTTGAAGAAGAGCGATTGGCACTCATCGAAGAGCGAACGAGTCTACATGTCAATCTCCAACAAAAAGCCACAGATGCTCGTTCTCGACGAATGATGGTTGAGGAAATGGGACGTGCTCTTGGCTTGAAGGACGAATCGATTAGAGAAACAATGCAAGAAATGGCAGAAAGCAACATTGAGGCTGCTGCTGAAGATGCAATTTTACCGAGTGTCGGCGATGCTGAACGCAACGAACGCACTCTCCAACGCAAACTCGACTCTCACGGTCCAGTCAACATGCTTGCAATCGAACAATTCGATGCATGTGAGGCTCGCCTTTCGGAAATGAAAGGTGACTTCAAGACCCTTCAAGACCGACGTAAGCACCTCATCGATGTCACTGAGAAACTCGAAAGCCAACGCAAAGAACGTTTGCTGAAAGTTTTGGTGAAGGTCAATGAGAACTTTAAGGTCGCTTACAAATCCCTCAGCGATGGTGGACGAGGCGAATTATTCCTTGAAAACAAGGATGAACCGTTCAAAGGCGGATTGGAATTATGGGCTCAACCACGTGGTAAATCGGCAAAGGTCACTCGACATCAATTGTCAGGTGGTGAACAGTCGATGGCTGCTCTTGCACTCATCTTTGCAATTCAGGATTATGACCCAAGTCCATTCTATTACTTCGATGAAGTCGACCAAAACCTCGATGGATACAATGCAGAGCGAATCGCTTTGATGTGCAGAGAACGAAGCAAGCGTGCTCAATTCATCATGGTGACCTTGCGTAAAGTCTCGCTTCGACTTGCAGACCATCACATCGGCATCACGCATGGTGGTGACGGTTGCAGTCGACGTATCGTTGACTTCGACCGAGATAAGGCGATAGCACTGGGTGAACGAGCCCTGGCAGAGGCTGAAAAAGACAATGCTCAGAACCATTCCAGAATAGAGGAAGCCTCTGCAGCCTCACATGAAATGCCAGAAGTCCCTGAACCATTGGCGACACCAAGCAGTCTCGGTGGATTACTCAATCACATGCCCGTTGACGGAGAAACGGTTCAAGAAGAGGCAGAATCGAGTCTTGGACTTACCGCACTCTCAGAGCGAACTGCTGACATGACCGAAGATATCGAAGAATATGCTGAAGTTGCTCAAGCTATTCAAGCGGTTGAAGGGCAAGAGCAAGAACAAGAACAAGAACAAGAACAAGAACAAGAGACTGAAGAGACGGTTGATATCGAGGACGAAACTGTTTGAGGTGAATACTATGGCGGAGCAACAATCGGGTTTGGACAAATGGTTCCTTCGTCAGGATGTCATTGACCAATTGTTGGCATCGGGTGAAGACTCTCAAGAAGCGGCCTTATTCGGTGACAAAATTATGGCGATTGCTGAAACAGAAGAGGCAGAACATCAAACACTCATCGACCCATTTGACCGGTCTGTAGCACTCGTTCTTTCCTTGGTACGAGAAGAAGGGCTCGATGCATGGAACATCGACCTCTCGAGTTTTCTCAAAGTGTTCACTGCTCGGATAAAATCGGAGGCAGGATCACTGGATTTACCAGCATGTGGCCGCCTCATACGTCTTTCCTGGGAAGTTTTACACCAACAAGCCGAGGATTTATTTGAGCGTGTTCAATATTCCAAAGAAGAAGAAGATTGGGATGACGGACTTGGATTTGGTTGGGAGGCTGATTATAACGATGAAGACTTTTACTTCACCAATTCGATTCTTCAAGGGAGTGCTGATGAAATTCTCCCGGACCTTTTGGAAAACCGGGTACGTCGTGATGAAGGTCGCCCTGTGACCTTGGTTGAACTCCTTTCAGCATTCAAAGATGCTTCTGATGACGCAGAAACGCTTCGGCTCCGAGAAGAAAACCGATTGGCGCACGAAGAGGAATTGAAAGAATACCTTTCGGATGTCGATGGACGAATGCACAATGATGACCTCGAGGGTGATATCAAACGTTGTTGGCAAGCCCTTCGGACTTCATGTTTGGCTGCTGGTCAAACGAAAGTCCCGGTTCTCAAAGTCATGCATGAACTCAAACCGATTCTTGAACAGGCATTTGGTAAGGTCCCTGATGGGTATGACGATGAAGCCAAGGTCGCCTCTTTTATTGCAGGTCTCTTTCTTACCCACCGTGGATTCGCCTCTATTACGCAGGACAGCGTCCCAGACGGTGAAATATTCTTAGAGGATTCATGGCCACAAATTGAAACTTTTAAAGAAATTAATGAGTTGATTGAAAGTCAACAAGCAGAAGAGAACGAACGAATCCAAGAACAGGATTCAGGCTCAGTGCGTCATGCGAAACTCCGAGCTGAAAAAGCCCGTCTCGCTGAAGAAGATTCGATACGTAAACAAGAGCGTGCTCTTGCAAAGCAGCAAAAAGAACAAGCCGTTGTTGAAGTGCCAGAACCCAAAGACATTGAAGAACAGTCGTACGACAACCATGAATGGTTGGTTGAATGAGAGGGAGAAAAATGACAGAAGTACCGGTTGATACCCTGTTGGAAGCCACATTATTTGGGGCAGGTCGCTCAATGACCGTTTCAGAACTCTCAACAGCGTTAGGTTATGATGAAGACGAGATGTTGGATTCATTGTATTCACTTCGTTCAACCCTCAAACGTCGACGTGGAGGGGCTTTGCAGGTCGCAGAAGTCGGTGTCCGTTGGGCGATTGAAGTGAAACCCGATGTCGCCAGTTATCTGCCAAAAGGAACCAAAACTGAGATTCCACAAAAGTTGCTCAAAGCAGCAGCACTCATCGCTTACCACCAACCAATGCCCCAATCACGTTTGGTTGAACTCTTGGGGCAGAAAGCCTATGATTATGTTAGGGAATTGGCTCAACTTGGCATGGTTGACCGTCGAAAAGATGGCAACACCCGCCGCCTTTCGACCACTCGAAGGTTTTCAGAGATTTTTGGATGTCCTTACACAGACCGGAAGCGGGTCAAACAATGGTTCCGTGAACAAGTCAAGACCACTGGACTGTTCGATGGAATGGAAGATTCGGCTGTTCTCAAAGAAGAAACAGAGGTCGATGGCTTGGTCCAATCGACTTTTCCACTTGGTGAAGAAGAGTGATTTTTCACTCATTACGCAGTTTTTGAAGCAATTCACCCACTAAAGTTTGAGTTTTTGGACCGGATGCTTGTTGTAAACGGGCGGCAACAATTTCAATTTCCTTACCCTCGGCACCTGCCGAAACCGCCATGTTGCGAGCATGTAACTTCATGTGACCCGCCTGAATTCCTTTCGTAGAAAGGGCTCGAAGGGCGCCTAGATTTTGTGAGAGACCAGCTGCAACGATGATTCCCGCCAATTCCTGGGCCGATTCCACGCCAAGTATGGCAAGGTTCGCCTGAGCAACGGGATGGACCTTGGAGGCGCCTCCAACGATACCTACTGCCATTGGGGTCTCTATCGAACCAAGCAGGTTACCTTGAGCGTCTCTCTCCCATGTCGTCATTGGGCCATAGGTGCCGTTGCTGTAAGCGGCCCAAGCATGGCATCCTGCCTCAATTGCCCGCCAATCCTGTCCACAAGCGACAGCAACGCTGCTGATGGCGTTCATCACGCCTTTGTTGTGGGTGGCTGCACGGAACGGATCAGCCATAGCAAAGTGTTGGGCTTCAAGTATTCCTTCAATAACCGAAACACCGTTTTCATGCGTTCCATCTTCCGAAACTTCTTCCGGTGTGAATACGGCACTTACTCGGGCTAATCGGTGCGCTGCGAGGTTGGAAAGAATACGTAGGTGGACTCTTCCTCCGGTGATTTCTTCGACTCGAGGCGCAATTAACTCCGCCATAGTGTTGACCGCATTCGCACCCATGGCATCACGGCAATCAACTACAATGTGAGCGATGAGCATCGGTCCACTGATGGAGTCGAGCAGGCGAGTTTCAATTCGCTTGCATCCGCCTCCGAGGCGAACCATGGTCGAAGGTAGGCTGTTGCACAGTTGAATCAACTCCTCAGAACAGGAAAGGACGTCTTGCTCGGCCTTTTTCCAATCAGTACATTCCAATATTTGCAGTTGAGCAATCATCATTGGGGCATCTGAATTGGTATGGAATCCACCGTTTTTCAGGCAACGCTTCGCCATATTTGATGCTGCAGCAACCACACTTGATTCCTCAAGGCAGAAGGGAATGAGGTAGTGCTTGCCATCGATGACAAAATTCGTCGCTACGCCTACCGGGAGCGACATCGTTCCAATTACATTCTCGATCATTCGGTCTGCGGCCTCTTCGCTGAGTGCTCCACAGGCTTCAAGTGCAGCGATTTGATGTTCATTTAGGTTTGCCATTCCAGCGACGATTTGGCGTCGTTCAGCGACGCTATGGCGGAAAAAACCACTCAAACGACTGTTTTCCACCGGCATGAGTTCACGTCCAGTTGAAGCCACGCACCTGTACCCCATCAAGCAATCGGCATTACACGGTAGAAATAGCATCGTATCGTTTTTCAGAAGAAGTGAACTAAGCAGGCACCATTAACGGTTTTAACGCTTTAATTAACGCGTTAAATATGCGTTAACCATCTGTTAATTCCTCTCTCCAAACAAGTGCGGCTATGTGGTTAACATGTCCTAACGCCTTTCTGTATCCCTGTTTTGTAGTGAAAGATGAAATACCCAAAGAGATATGCTTGCCTCATGCGAATCGTCGGTAAAGAAATGGACTTACCTCCACTTGATGCGAATCCTTTCTCCACTTTGCCCTTGGAATCGAGTGATTCAAACCTCTTAGTTGGGCGCCAGCACATGCTTTCGGTGCTTTCCCAGTACATCCGGTTCCGTTCTCCTCGGCGTATTTTACTGGTTGGTGAGCATGGTTCAGGGCGAACCTCACTGCTCCGCTGTGCATCGAAAATATCCCCGATTTCGGTTCATATCGACCATATTCCTCCAGTGGAGGCGGGATTGAATTTATTGAAAGATATCTATTCCCGCTTTGTCAATTCCAATATACCGGAAAGTCGTAACGAGTTAACAAAGAAAATCCTCGAAGCATCACAGAACTACGCCAAAACTTTGCCTTTGATTGTCATCGATGCTTCGACGGTTGATATCTCTGCCCTCAACGTCGCACTGCGAGATACATTGCCGACACTTGAACGCATTCAGGCTGTTATTGTTGTCGTGCTTGAAACCAAAGATAAGGCAATGTTGCATGATTCGATACTGCAAAAATTGGATCAAATGCAGCCCTTGGCAAATTTGACGCTCGACGAAATACAACTCTTGGTTGAACGACGCATACACCAGTCGACCAATCAACCGTTTAGTTTTGCAAAAGAAGACGCTCAACACCTCTTGGAGCAAACTTCAGGTTTGCCTTCAGAGGTTCTCCGAGTTATGCGTGATGCCATCGACAACGCAAAAATGTCCCAATACACCTACGTCGAGCCACATTATGAATCAACAACACCAGTTTCGGAACCTTCTTTCAATCCCTCTTTGTTTGGAACGCCTCCATCTTCTTCTTTTGAATCGATGCTTTCAGAGCCTGAAGAGGCTCAAGAAACAGTACCGGCAGAGGAACTCGACAAGGATTCAGAGGCATTGCAAATCGAACAAGATGCCAAAATCATGGAAAGTATCGATGACATGAACCTCTTTGACCTCAATCTTAATCAACTCAATGAAGACCAATTCAACCAAGAAGACTTGAAAATATTGGAAACGGTTGAAGACCTCAAAGAGGGCTATGATGCATCCCCAGCAAATGCCAAGCCCGAGGTCTTCGAACGCCCTCCACTCGACGAACTCACACCCAAAGGCATGACTGGCTTATTCTCCCGCAGCCGCGAATTTCTCGACGGAGTACACGAAGTTCCACTTCAAGGTCGACTGATTGAAGAAAAGGGTGGCGTTGAACTCTGGGAAGACCCATCTTTACAGCAATTCGATGCAGCCGAAGAAGAAATAAGTGTAGAGGACTCTGCTTTCATGCTGCATAATGAAGTTGGCTTCATGGAAGGTGAGATCGAACTTGAACAGGACATGAACATCCATCATTTTGAATCTGAAACGCCTGAAATCGAACTGGATTTGGAGCCTGCACCCGTTCCAAACGGGCTGTTGAGTGAATTGGCGGAAATGGTTCCAGTGATGAAAGCACTCCAACTTGCATTTATGGCGCCGGATGAGAATGGAACGAGCTTCCAGCGAAGAAAGTTGGTTGAAGCGCTTGAAGCATTGCAACGCAAACCAAGCGGTCAAAAGCAAGATTATACGCTCAATGCTGCAGTTCTCTCTGCCTTGACTGAACATGAAATCGCCGTCATTTCGATTGCTCATTATCGGAGATATTCCCCTTCTGACGAGGAATTGCTTGAGCAATTGAACATCAAGCGTGCTCGCCTCTCTCAAATCAGTAATCGATTGTTAAAAGCAGGTATTTTGAGTGTCCGCACGCTTGGTCGCAACCGCTACTACGAACTTACTCAAGCCGCTCGTGCCCAATTGATTGCTTGGAACGTCATCGGAGGTGAGAACTGATGTCTTGGTCGATTACATGGTCGTGGCAGGCTCCACAGCGTATCGCAGCCCTCGCATCGGTCGAAGGCGGCATGGTTGTCAGCAGTGGCCTTGATTTATTCATGATTGAAGCGGATGGAAGCGTTCGCTGGAAGGTAGAATTGCCTTTCAAAGCGCATTGTGCACAAGCCAATAATGGTATTTTGGGTATCCTCGCCGCTCATGGTTTCTATGTTCTTTCAACTTCAGATGGTTCAATGTTACATGAAGGGCGTTCAACACCAGGTGGCTTTACCGAAATTCTAGCACGCCCAGGGGGCGGTTGGATACTTTCTGGCCGTGAAGGGAACCTTCACTTGTTTACACACGAAGGAACAGGTCTTCGTCGCCTCGACAGTGGAAAAATCCGACGTTTACTTGGTTGGCTTGACCGAGAACACATGATGTGGCAAGACTCTGAAGGTAAGCTTTGGTGCGCCCGCCTTGCTCAAAGTGACCAAAAGCGAATCTTAGAAGACCGAGTTTGGAGTTGGGTGACTCCCTTGATGAGCGGTCGAATCCTCATGCAGTCCAACGATGGCGGCGTTTGGGAAGGCGTCCCTCATCCTTTCGGATGGGACTCGTTAGAGCGAATTGAATATGAATCGTTAGAACCGATGGAAGGTGTGCGAAGCGCAGATGGCTGGTGGGTCTTGGGTATCGAAGGACACCTTCACCATCTTTCCGGCCATGCTGAAAACGAATTCGAGGCTCTTTTGGGAGAATCAATGGATCTTGGCGACATGCTGATTGGATTGACGCCTGATACCATGGCGACCGCTACCCGTGAAGGTTTGATACGCTGTTGGTCGGCACCTCATTTGGCTCAAGCCGAACGCCAAGGGCGCTATCAAGCGGTTGCACAGGCCGCCTTAGCAAAGAATTGGGAGGAGCGTAAGGCCTTATTCGTTCGAGCACAAACGGCAGAAGATGAAGGTCGTCTCTCTCGTGCAGTTGAACTCTATGGGGCACTTGGTCGCTCCGAGGACGTTCGTCGTCTGCTCAAGCGTCAAAAGGAGGGTGGCGAATGAGTGAAGAATTGGAGCATATTACCCGTGAAAGGGTCGAAAAATACCTTGACATCACTCGTCGGGCTCGAGAAAAGGCAACATCATTGTGCCAAGAAGGGAGTGACCAGGCTGGACATTTGACCACCATGATGCGAATGGCTGATGATTATGCCTCCGATGCGGCTCATTTCCTCTCGATTGGGGACCATGTGCGAGCATTTGGTGCCATCAACTACGCCCATGCTTGGATTGATGCCGGTGTTAAAATCGGTCTTCTCGATGGACATGGTGATGATGTCCTCTTCACCCTCCCCTAAGACAAGAGACGGTAAGTGCCGTTCTATAGAGGTTCAACCAATTGCAATCGCTGGTTGTTACTTACTTCGAGAATCGGCAATCCTTGTTCATATAATCGACGTTTTAATTCAATATCAACAGTGAGTACTGGAATCGTATGTGCAACAGCAAGGTCGAATAATTGGTCATCGGGGTGAGCCGAATCAAGCGTAAGGGCTTCGATGGGTTGCGATTTTTGTTCAAGCAAGGTAAGTAAGAGACTCTTCTTTCTCGGTCGTACATTGTTCAAGCGTTCGACTTCTTGGCGAACGCTGTCCAACAATAACATCTGGGCTGGTCCAACGACGCGTAGTAATTCAGTATCAATGTTCATCCCAGAATCAATGATTGCAACCCATCCACAGGCGTCAATCAATATCTGTTGCACTTCACATCACCTTCAGTGGCTTTGATGTTCACAGAATTGTTCCGTGGCCAATCAGGCGCCATCGGGAGCCTACTCGACGAGAGAGTGAGACTCGCTGTCCAACATCAGCACAGATTGGGAGTCGCAACTCAAGCGTAGCCTTACCCTTTTCAGAGTTCTTTGTCACTCCGACGGAAGTTGCAGTTGCAACATTGATCATCAACATCTCATTGTTTCGCAATGGATAAATTTTTTCTGGAGCCTCACCTTCACCAGCAACCATTGTCTCCATCAATTTCACATCGACGGACACCTTATGGCGTACTTCTGGTAAATCGCCCTTTCGAGCAACGACTTGGCCAGACAGATTGTCTGCAGTTGTAATAGAGGGGTCAAGCAGTGTCGCCATGCCACACAATCCACCTGAATGCATTGTCTCGAGGTTTAAGCCGCCTCCTTGCATACTGCTTACAGTTGCTTCAATGGGTTCCCATGATACTTTTGAACCGTTTTCGATTTTCCTTCCTGGGCCAATGATGATTTCATCACCAATGTTAAAATTACCTTCGATGATACTGCCACCGATGACGCCGCCACGCAACTTTGTTGGTCGAGTCCCTGGGCGATTGATGTCAAATGAACGAGCGACGTGCATGATTGAACGCTTATCTTTTGAGCGGTCTGGCGTCGGAATGGTCTTTTCAATCGCATCGATGAGAATATCTAAATTGACATCGTGATGGGCTGAAACTGGAATGACAGGTGCTTTTTCGGCGATGGTTCCTTCGATGAAGGCTTTGATTTCTTGATAGGACTCAATTGCTCGTTCTTTGCTGACCAAATCAATTTTGTTTTGAACGATTACGATGTTCTCAATACCGGCGATTTCCAATGCCATGAGATGTTCTCGAGTTTGTGGTTGTGGGCATATCTCATTTGCGGCAACCATAAGCATGGCTCCATCCATAATCGAAGCACCAGTAATCATGATGGCCATCAGTGTCTCGTGACCTGGGGCATCGACAAAGGAAATGACTCTCTCCAATTCCTTTGGTTCGTCATCTTTGCCATCTGGATGACGTCCAGTAGCGTAGTATTGACCATCCTTTGTTTTGTAAAATGCAGTGTCTGCGTATCCAAGTTTGATTGAGATACCACGCTTTCTTTCTTCAGAGTGTGTATCGGTCCAAACTCCAGAAAGAGCTTGTGTTAAGGTTGTTTTACCGTGGTCGACGTGGCCGACCAATCCGATATTTATTTCAGGTTGTGATGGAAGCTTTCGTGCCATGCTTCCCCATTCCTTTTTTTACGAAAGCCCTCTCGGGATTCACTCCGACGCTTCCTCGCTTCCTACTGCGAGGAGGTCACCAAGAGACTTCTTTCCGGTCTCGATAACTTTGAGGTTGATTTGACGTGTGTCTTGGTTAATGGTGTTACCACGGAAGAAACGACGCATTCGTAGACCGTCTGGCTTGTAACGGAAACGCTTCTTTTCTCCACCCTTATTCTTGAACACAAGTGTGTGTCCTTTGAATCCAGTTGAACGTGTTACAAGGATTGCTTGTCGGCGACCGCCTTCAAGGTCTCTGCGTAGAGGTGTTCCAGTTTTGTCTGAGCCACCGGTGATTTGGAGTTTGAATCCAGAAAGAGTTTGTTCACCTTCTCCGACAAAGATTCCGTCGACGGTATCGCCGATTTTCTTGCCCAATAATTGAGCATGATTGTTTCCACTAATTTTGAGTGAATAGGACTTACCGCCGTTCTTCGGGTCGGTATCATTCACTACAGCGACAAATTCTCCTTGTAGTCCAACAGCCATAATATCACTTCTTAACGACCTCCCGACAATCGACCTGTATTTAGCCCCACCGTTTGATTACGGACGGGTTTTCAATCAGCGGAACTTCTTTTTCAGTAACATTTCGAGACGACTTGCGAGATCCTTTGGAAGATAATGTGGCATGCTAAGATGTGTTGTTCGACCTCGTCCATCTGTGATTGTTGCTACGCGAGAGGTGATGATTTGACGTTCTTCAAATCTCTTGAGATATTTCCAAATCGTGGTATGGCTCTTCATTTTCTGCTCATATTCTTCACAGACTACAGCATAAAGTTGCTCCACATCTCCAGTGGTCATCGACTCTTCTTTGGTGAGTCGGCGACACAAAGAGAGCAACACCAACATGGCGTTTGGGTTGAGGTCGTCGATGTGTTCGAGGTTACTTCCCTGCGAAGTCGGAGTATTTCCCAGCGGGAGGTGAATATCTTCCACCGTGAGCCGGCGTTCACTGTGGTCATCCTGTCGGAATTCACATCGTTCAACCGCCGCATTGAGTAATTCAATCACCCTTCGTGCATCTCCTGTTGGAGCAGCTTTTTCCGCAATGAGGCGGATGATTTCAGGCGTCCACGTTCCAGGGACTAAACCATCGACAGCCCGTTGGGTGGCAATGGCCTCCAGCCCTTCGATGCTGTAGGGTTGGATACGAAGATGATTGGTGTTGCCCATCCGAGAAATCACTGCTGTTTCCAGCACATCAAGAATTTGTTCTTGACTGATGAGAATAAGAGAGAGTGTTCCTCGGCCACTTTGGTCTTCATCGATACGCAGTAATTGGTAGAGTAAGTCATCGCCTGAGCGGCGGAGTATGTAGTCAACTTCATCAAGAACGATGATGAGATGTGAAGTCTCAGTTCGGAGAATTCGCCGCAGACTCATCAACAGTTCACCCATCGAAAGGCCACGGTCCGGATGCCCGGGTGCAAGTTCGTGCAGCACCCGTTGAACAACCCGCATACTGGTTGAGGCATTACGGCAATTGACATGGACAGTGCGAACGTTACGCTTATTGGCCAAATGACGTTGAATGTCACGGCAGAATGTCCGTGCAAGCACCGTTTTACCACTTCCCACAGGGCCCGTGATGACGACTCGCCCTGAACCTTCTGGCAAGTGGAGCGTCGTGAATTTAGATGCTAATTCATTTTGAACTTCCTCACGCCCGACAAGTTCCTTTGGAATATAATCAAAATTAAACACTTCAGGGTTTGCCAGAACCCAGCCAGCGCCAATACGGTCGAGATAGTTACTCATAACATCGAAAGGGTTACGCCAACCGTTATTGAACATGCGGTTTCAATCAGGTGCAAAGAGCACCGATTCGGATGAAAAAGAGTTGAACTCAGGGGATTTCATCAAATTGATAACCAGTTTCCCATTTCTTTTCACCGAGGGAAACTTCAAGCTCATAAGGAGTGATAAGTGGCTTTTGATAACGTACTGCATCATCAATAGCGATACG
>CAJJCM010000067.1 GCA_905182635.1 uncultured Candidatus Poseidoniales archaeon | reverse complement strand
TTTCGTATGTGTCCGCACCTTGAGTGCCCTTCGTCTAATAATTCATGCCAATTCCTAATTCATTGCGACGTTTACGTCGTACTCATAAATCCGATTCGAAGGAAGATGGGTGCACGGTCATAGCGGTAGTGTTTACCTGGTCCCATTCCGAACCCAGAAGTCAAGCCTGCCTGCGTCTCTCCCAATACTGTGGTACGAGAGTCCACGGGAAAGGAAGTCACTGTGCCCCTCTTCTTTCACCTCGAATTTATCCTCAAATCCCACTTCGGTGGGCGCTAGGCCGATGCTCCTTTGGAGTGTCGGCCTTTTTTGCGTTCGACCGAATTCCTACGACAACCCCAACACTGCGCAACATTTGTGTATAATCTGATTCAATAGAACCATAACCACTACGCAACACGGACTGCTTGGAGGAGACCTCATGCCAATCGATACAGCAGACATTTTTGGAAGCGATCAAGTAGGAATTCACTTGGCTGCAGTTGGAAATGTCCTTCTTCATCCGCTTGAATTACCTAAACTAGTTCTTGAAATTCTTGAGGCATCTTTACAACTTGAAATGCATCCCGTTTCGATCGGTGGTTCTAATTTAATTGGCGCTCTTGTTGCCGGTAACTCCCGTGGTATGGCGGTTGCTGATATTGCGACAGAATCTGACATTGATTCATTGACAGCGTTTGGCGATGTTGTTGTCATGGAAGGCGGTGTCAATACTGCTGGTAATCTCCTCTTAGTAAATGAACAAGGTGCAATTGCATCTCCAAGTATCCCTACTGCTGGGCTTGAGATCATGGCTGAAGCTATGGGCGTTCAAGTTGCTGCAACGACAATTGCTGGGCAAGATGTTGTTGGTAGTCTCGGTGTGACCACCGACCAAGGTGTCCTTCTTCATCCTGATGTGACTCCAGACGAAGTTCTTGTGATCGAAGAAGTCCTCGGTGTGCCTCCAATGGTTGGAACAGTCGCTTTTGGCTCTCCGTATGTTGGTGCTGGAGTTTGTGCCAGCAACAACGGTGCCGTATCTGGAACTGAGACTACAGGCCCGGAATTGAACCGCATGGAAGACGCTTTGGGGCTTATTTGAGCCTGCATATCGGACTGAAATGTTCAAAGACCTTTGCCGGTAGTCATCATCTATGGCAGGCATGCTCTATCAAGGTAAAGTCAAGCAAGTTTGGTCGACCGATGACCCCGATATTCTCGAATTTCGGTTTACGAACCAAATATCAGTTTTTGATCAGATTATTCCTTCATTAATTCCACGTAAGGGTGAATCATTGAACCGAACTACTGCTCATTGGTTTAAGTTAATTGAAGATGAAGGAATTTGTGGAACCCATTTGGTCGAAGTGAATGCTGCCGACCGTTGCTTGGTTCGTAAAGTGGAGATTATCAAGGAACCTGGCATGATTCCTCGTGACATGGAATGGGTATTCGTACCTTTAGAAATAATCTGCCGACATTATCTTTCAGGCTCGGCTTGGCGCCGTTTCCAGCGTGGAGAACTCACTGCTGAACAATTGGGTGTTTCGGAAGATTGTGAATATGGTGCCAAACTCGTAAAGCCATTCCTTGAAGTAACGACAAAATTTGAGGCATTCGACAGAAATATTTCCAATGAAGAAGCCTTAGAGATTTCAAATATCACGAAAGAAGAACTTGATGCGATTTTTGATGCAGTTCTCAAAATTGATATTATGATTGAACGAGAAGCTGCAAAAAACGGTTTGATTCATGTTGATGGCAAGAAAGAATTTGCTCTTGGCCCAGGTCGAAAGGTCGTTTTGGTCGATACATTCGGTACACTCGACGAAGACCGTTGGTGGGATGCTGAAGCGTATACCAACGGAGAATGTATTGAATTATCAAAGGAATCTGTTCGTACACATTACATCGAAACTGGTCATCAAAAAGTGCTCGAGACAGCTCGTGATGCTGGCAATCCTGAACCACCAATTCCAGCACTGCCACAAGAAGTTATTGACCAAACTGCAAATCTGTATGCTTCGATGTTTGAGCGCCTAACATCTCAATCGTTCTAATCAAGAGTGCGTTCGTAGTATAACACCTACGTTTCTTCGCTCAGCAGCACGTAGAATCGCAATCAAGTTCCGGCTTACGTCCCGCATACCCCCATCGATTACTTCGTCCGCTGTAACGCTCCATGATCTTCCGGAGAGTGCTAAGCGTAACACTCGTACTTGTTCATTGTCGAGAAACCCTTTGATATTCATTCCTGCCGTACCCGTCTGATAGCGGTCATGGCCAACTTGAGATGGCCCACATCGTTGAGAGAGTACTTCAAGTAAGTTCACAATAGTTTCATACCCTTCGATCGCTTTTTGTTGCTGCAATTGACTGTTTGGACGAATGAACTCATGCATATAACTGATGAGCGAGCCATCTCCCCACGGGAACCGTCCTATTTTTTCTCTTAAAACTCCATCAGCAATTATCAACGGTCTGCCATCGCTCGATACTTCAATACATGAGGTAAACAAAACTGTCGCATTATCCCACGGTATGTTTTCACGTTGGTCCGGTATTTGTATACCTTGTTCTTTCAAACGCAATTGCAATGCTTCGTCTTGATTGACAAGATTTGTCCATTCCTCAGTCTTTCCATTCGAATGCGCCTCTAGGGCTGTGAGGACCGCTTCAGCACGCTTACCGTCACAGGCATCGAGCGTAATGAATGGAGGAGTCCCACTTTCAAATTGGTCAAGGTCCATATTGACTCGCCACCGTGAGACTGTGTTAAGCCCTTGCTTCTCACTTGTCTCCAAATAACCGATTCATTCGGTCTTCGATGCTTTGATTCTTGCCTTTGTCATTACCGATTTCCTTGCCAAGTGAGGCCAGTCTTCCGGATGCACTCACATCGGGTTCATCTTCAATATCAATTATATCTTCTTCGACGACACTGTCCTCAAGAGGAGTTTCAAACACTTCGACTGTGCTTTCCTCATCAAAGACAAATGAAAACTCATCTGCATCAGTTTCTACACTTTCGGGCTTATCCGGTGTGATCGCAGGCAGCGGCTTAGATTTCGAATGCTTTTTTGGCGAAGTTTGAGGTGCATTTTGAGTGAAAACACCTGCAAAGAATGCGATAATGAGTAAAATACCAGCAATGCCAAGGCTGATGAGAATATCACTTTGCTCAACAACTGGTTCACTTTTCATAGAGAAATGTGCGGTCGCTTTGTTATCTTCAACATTGTCATCAATATCGTATGGTGAATCACATGAAAGGGTCGCTTCCAACCGGTCATTGTCAGGAATACCTTGAGTATCTCCAATAATCACGACTGGTGCATAGTCTGATTCCACAACATTCACTATTCGGGTTGTTGACCATTCAGAATCAATACTTTCAATCTCAATCCGACAGATCACGCCTGCGAGACGTTCATATTCACTTCGTTGAATACTAATCTCCAATTCCCCATCATTTGCGGAAAAGGAGAAAATACCAAGATTCCATCCACTGCTCCTCGAAATCGTTGAAACACTCTGAGTATCGAGAATACGCCCATACGAATCAATCACCATCACTTGAACTTCGATCATACCTGCTTGAGGTGACCATTCAGAAACATTTACCTCAAAAGTTCCATTTTCATAGGCTCCGATTTGTATGGCACTTTCTACTAAATCGACACGTTCACCCGTGTTGCTAAGGAGAACCAATGTTGCTCGCACAGACTCACCAGATGCTGTAATCGAACACACTCCGACGTTTCCCTCAAGTGGCAGAATGCCGAGTTGTGAAAAGGCTGAACTATCGAGGCTACAATCCACTTCTACTTTTGGAAGCTCATATCCTGCTAAATAGAGTGAAAGTGTTTCGTTTGAATCAGTTGATGATATGAGAATAACTTCGTTTCTGTCTGTTCCCATTACGATAGAAATTAAGTTCTCATTCAGCGAGAAATCCTCGTTACTTGTGAAATCATCGACGCTGACATTTGAATTCATGAGAATACTCACTTCTGTTCCAGATGCTGCACGATAGACTGGAGTTGAGCCAAAGGCGAGAATCCCTTTCTCAATTTCTATATCATGACTCTGCAAACCTAAACTTGGATGAGTCACTTCAAGAGATGCAAGGAACCTCTGTCCAGTCCAACCTTCACTCGGGATGAGACTCAATGGTATTCCGAGTAACTGATTCGGTGCAACTACCATTTGGCTGGGCCCCTGAACGGTCCAGCCATCAGGTAAACCAGATACACTCAGTTGAAGGACAGCTACATCGTTACCATTATTTTCAACCCAGGCGGTTGGCATTCCACCTTGTTCGTTGATTTTCCATATACCATTGTGACCAAGAGTGATATTCGGTGCATCACCAACTCGCACAGGTATTTCTTGAATCGTAGAACCCGAGCCATCTGAATCACTGATACGAAGTTTTAGAATTCCAATTTCTCCAGCAACAGCATGCTCAGGGGGTGTGACAAAGACAGTTACCGAAGTTGATTCAAGCGGCTGAATAATTTCCCCATGTTCGGGGTATGAGATATTCCATCCGGCTCCTGCTTTAGCAAAATATGGTGCCCGAGGTGCATTTCCAAGTTGGTCAACTGTTAACGTAACATTTTGTCCAGCAGGGTCAATGGTGAGTGAAGTATTCGCAAGATTAAATCTCCAGCCTGATACATGTTCAACATCAAAACTCAGATTGACTTCCTCAACCCAAATATTTCCGGAGTAGACTCCAAATTGCATGTGGGCTACAGTATCCGCCCATGTGGTTGAAGGGACAGTAAATTCGATGGAGTAAGTCGAGGATTGGTTGACTCCAAGCGACTGGCCGGTGAATATGGGGGCGCTCCATTGCGATGAATCGAGACCCGAATAGAGATAGGTGAATGAAGGTATAATTCGCAAGGTGTCGTTCGCATTACCTGTATTCTTTGCTGAGAATTCAACTGTGACCAAATCATTTGGAGCGACAAAATATTCAACACCGGATGACATGTTGATCTCCCATCGATGGTCAGGTTCTGCTTCGACAAGTAGACTCACCGAATCGACAACGGAAGGGTCACCAAGCGAGGTCCAAAGGAATACCAATTCAAATGGAGTTTGAGCAGGAACATCTGCACCCAAGGTGACTTGCACCGTAGCAATTGTATATGCCAATGGTCCAAGTGAGCGTTGTTCAAGCGAAATAAATGTGAAATTCACTGGTGGTGAATGCAATTCTCCCGGTATCGGATTCGCTTTGGCAGAGAGAAGGAATTCATCAATACCATTCCCTGGATTTTCTAGTTTGAAGCGAATGTTTTGCGGTTCAGTCACGTTCATGGAGACACTTTCTCCAGGTGTCGATGGTACCGGTTCCAATAGGGTTGCTTGTGAGCGGTAAATCTGCAATACTTGCAATGAGAATGTCAAATTTGAGTGGTTCTCCGAGTTCTCTGAAGTTGAAAACACATGCCGGTATGGCACAGTGTTTGGGGGCAGTTGAAGGGTAAGCGTACCCATTGCAACTCCATTGCTGCTGCCAGAGAGTTCAAGATTAGAACCGTTCAAGGTAAGGTCTCCACTTGTCGACCATTGCCAATTCGTTTGAATCATCTGTGCATCAGCCATGTTCCATTGAAGCATTCCATTTTGTGGAAGGTCAGCGTCAATTTGCCATGATAATGTAGTGTTTGGAAGGCTCCGTGTATGCAATGGTGAAACGATCGACATAACTGCAGTAAATTGAATCTCTAAATCCTCGCACAAAGTCTCACTACCACTTCCAATGCAAAGAGTGAGTGTAGTTGAGGTGGTAGAACCTGGGTTCACTGTGCTTGGTACGAGCAGTTGTGCAAATAACTCCACATCTTGATTCGGATCTAAAGTCAAAGCAAAGACTTCATCGCCATTGGCATTATGAAGTGACGGAGAACCACCCCATGATGGTGCTGTCCAGTCAATTGAGGTTGTTGATTCCTGTGCATTTCCAAGGTTCTCCACCACCATCCAAGCATTGGCAGTATCTTGAATGCGGCCATAGCCATCGCTTCTTGCAAGGCCACTTGGACCAGTGACTGAAAGCCCACGAGTACGCAGTACCTCCAGAGGCATTTGAATCGTTGTCGTGACTGAAGCGTCTTGGTCCAGCGTTAAGGTGAAGTCGACATAACTGTTGTCGTCACCCAACGCAGCACTTGGTATTCCAACATTAAATGCAATGCTAACTGGACTGTTTGGGATGAGACTCGATTGAACAACTGCACCATTTTGAAGATTGAAAGTCCAACCAGATGGTAGAGCGCTGTCATCCCAGGTCAGACTCCAATCAGCAGTTCGTGAACCAATGGCAACCAATTCGAGCGATACAGTTTCAGTAGCACCAGGGGAGATGCGAGGCGTATCAATTGGTAGGTCGATACGTGCCACAAATGGTTCCACGATTGCCAATTCAACTGTAGCAATATTATTGTCTTCACGGGCTTCGGTAAGGTTACCATTCACATCCAAAATCATCGTGATATTATGAATCCCTAATTCTGCAGTAATTACCGCAGTAAATGTGAGAGGGCCGCCTTCACCAGAAGGAGACACAGGTTTGACATCATCAAAGCGTTCGCGTGATATTTCGTTACCATTCATCAAGAGTACAACATCGAGGTCATCATCGTTTTCAATTGTGCCGATGTTGGAAAACTGCCCAGTAATCGTCACTTGCTGGCCAGGGTCTGGTTCCGCAGGATTGAAACTGATGCCTCTTTGGTCAGCAAGCGGGGCAAAGTCTGCAGCACCTTGCGAAATCAAAATATCGCCGATGAGGATATCAAGTGTTCCATCACCGTCCATGTCTGCTACAGCAGGTCCAGCCCAAACTCTATGAGGCATTGCTAAAGCAGAAGACCAAGCATTGCTAATATCTGCTGATGCACCAGTTTCACCATCAAATGCCCACAGACGCTGACCAAAGGCCACGATGATTTCGGGTACATCATTACCATCTATGTCCATCCAAATTGGCGAAGAGACTGCAATTTCATCGTTGTCGTTGCCGTTACCCCGTTGTAAATCGCGAGTCCATTCTTTCAAGGGCGTAGTAAGACTAATGTCATGACAGCCAACCATACCTTTTCTGTTGAAACTGATCGAAGATTCGGAATACCACGTCACCCAGCACAGCCGGTCATGTATACCATCATTCGTGGTGTCAATTGGAAGGGGTTGGGCATCAGCATAACCATTCTGTGCACGGAAATTAAAAATCTCGTTTGTCGAAGTGAGTTCCATGCCAATGAAACGCGCGCCACTTCCGGAGGTGGCACCGTTGGAATCGGTAGGTACGGTGAGAATCATTTCAGGTGCATCATCGCTGTCCAACTGAACAATGACTGGACCGGGTAGACGGAGGCGAGGTGAATCTGAATCTGAATCCGTTCCTTGGATGGCAACACGCTCCCAATCAAGAGAGCCAGATGCGCCATCAATTCTCCAGACCCACATATTACCCGAATTCGAATCAATTGTCGTTAGAACAATCGCAGATGTCGAACTGTCAAGAGCAGCCCATGCTGGATCCGATGGATGTGTTCCTCGGTCAAGTGAGATCTCCCATTCCGGTTCAGATGGAACACTGGTCGTTAAGGCGAAAGACAAAACAGTTGGGTCATTTGAGTTATCATCGACCACCGCAAGGACCAATTCAGGACTACCATCCAATTGCAAGTCAGCAAGCAGTGGTTGTGTGACTGCAAAATGATTGCTTTGGCTTGTTGGCGGATGTGGGCTTGATATTCCGATTCGATAATCACTGTCGCTGTAACTCCAAAGTTTTTCATTACTATGGCCTGTTTTCTGCCAACCTGATTCTGTACAGGTCAATTCAGGAGACCACATCTCCACTTGGAGTGTGCTTGATGTATCATAGACGATGAGAATCTCTGGCTTTCCATCAGAATCAATGTCATGAACGATAGGGGTTGAACGGATGTCATTGGTTTGGCCAAGACTCACTTGCCAAGCGACTTTTGCTTCATCACCTGAGAGTATGCTCAGCATACTCTCACTCCCTTCTTTCCAAACCGTTACTGCAAACAGTTCCCCTTGCCCACATCGTTCGATGGCAGCATTTGGCGCAGTAATACTTTGAGAGAAATCTGCAATTATTGAACCGTATGCATCTGCCCCGTTATCAAGGCCAACCCAGTTGACGACTGGGCTGTCAATTACGCCGTATACAGTGACATCATCAACGCTTCCTTCACCTGGCCCACCGTCAGGTCCATGCGCAGGCATTGTTCCATTATGCGTCGGCGTTCGAGCATATTGCCCCCAAGGCTGAGTTTCACCGAGCCATGATTGGTTGTCGTTTGATGAGTAGGCGAAGGTCGAATTTTCGAATTGAGTTGGTGTATTCGCTCCATTCAACAAAATCGGAGAAATTGACGCCAGCACCAGCAGTAACAATGGCAAAATTGCGCAGGCGACTTTGCCCGCCCGATGCAACGATTTGCTGGTCATTATGGTGTAGGTGCCTCGGGGGGTTGTTATGGCTTATGGCGGTGTGAGTTAAAAAGAGCCGATTCGGAGGCATTTATTATTCACTCAATGCCAAGTTTCATGAATATTTTCTGTCGCAGCCGACTCTTTGAGGGGCGAGTGGATTAAATAGGGGTCCTCAGTGGCGAGAATGACTACGGTCGACTTCTCTCTCGAGGCACATGCCGGTGAAGGACGGAATGGGATTCCCCACTCCTTCATCATCAGTGCTTTTTTTGAGAATCGCCTTGAGGTGAACACGATGTATAAAATAGTCACAAAGGAAGACACGATTCGCATTCCAGCTGAGTACATGCGCAAGGGTGTATCTTTGAACGACCACATTGACCGTCTCTCAATGACCGCTTTTGAAGGTCGATTCGATGATCACAACCGATTCATTCTCGTGACTTCAAATCACGAACCTCTTGGCCGTGGACGAATTATTCACGGCGACGGTGCAATCTATCAGCGAGTTCGATTCGATGCAGTTTTGTTTTGTATGGATGACTACGAAGTGGTCGAAGGCGCAGTTTCTGAAGTCAACGAGTTCGGTGCATTCGTTCGAATTGGCCCTATGGAAGCTTTGCTTCACAAGTCACAAATTATGGAAGACCAAGTCGAGTCAAACGTCGGTGCTGGAACCATCACGGGCCGCCAGTCCAACCGAAGCATCAGTGTTGGCGACTCGGTTCGAGCCCGTATTGTATCTCTTTCCCCTGACACATCTGATCCTCGACGTTCGAAGATTGGTTTGACCAGTAAGCAACCTGGACTTGGCCGCCACGAGTGGTTAGGCGAAGACGATAACGAGTGAGGTGGAATGTATGGTTAAGATTCCTTATGCATGCGGAGAATGTCACCTCGTCCTTGAAGATGGAGTGGATATGTGCCCTCGTCACCCGTCTGCCCGTGTATCATCAGAACACCAAGGCTACGTCATTATCATGAATCCAAATCGTTCGGAAATTGCCAAGCGATTGAAGATTGAGCAACCAGGGAAATATGCCCTCAAAGTAAGCATTCGTTGAAGGAGATGAAAGTATGGATATCGTATCGCGCAAAGAAAACAAACTACTCAACCGAGTGGAAATTAATTTCCGCTGGCAACATGAAGGACAAGCAACACCATCGCGCAAAGCGGTTATGGATCTTGTCAAGACCCTTGAACCAGGGTCAAATCCTGATTGTATCGTCGTCAAAGAATGTAACACTCGCTTCGGTCAACCATTGACCACTGGTATGGCATTCATTTACGGTGATGTAGACTCAATGTCTGTCGAGCCTGAATTCATTCACAAGCGACACGAACAATTTCGTTCGGCAACACCTGCTAAAGAAGGAGGTGACGAGTGATGGGAGACGGTCCTAAAGCTGGAGCAAAGTGGTCGAAGTACTCTGTCGGAGAAGACGGCACACTCACTCGTAACGCAGAATTCTGCCCACAATGTGGTCCTGGTGTGTTCCTTGCAGTTCACGCTGACCGCAAATCATGTGGTCGCTGTGGTCATACTGAAACGAAAGAGTGAACTTCAGTCCATCATTGAGCGAAGATCGCTCAATATACTTTCTGGGTTCCAATCTTCATGTGTCCAGCGAACGCGCTGGTAACCATATTCATCAACTAACACGACACCATTGGTATGTTGAACTTCATAGTACACTGTATGTCCACGACCAAGACTCGTACTACTGTTGGCTTCAGTGAGTACTACACCAATTGTAAAATCAGTCCAGACCTCTTCAATCAATGATAAGTTTTCTTCAGTTTCAACAGTCGTTGAAAGGTGTGGCCAAGAGACGTTGTAATCCTCCATGTATTCAGTGAGGGCAATTGGGCCATCACGCCATGGGTCCACTGTAATAGATACAAAACTGACGTTGGAACGCTCCTTTTCACTGAGTTGAGATTCGATCCATTTCATGTCCGATGTTGTTGTTGGACAAACATCAGGGCAATTGACATAGATGAATCCAAAGATGACAACTTTCCCATCCAAACTCGAAGAGTTAAACATGGAATCATTGTTGTCCTGTAATAAGAACGGCCGATAGGTTTGCACTGGATTGATATCTTCACCTTGGTAGTAATCGATTTCTGCTGGACTCAAACATCCGGCACTCACCATCATGCTGGTAAGGCAGAACACCAACAAGAACTTGTTCACAGTGAAGCCTCAGTCATTGTTACGATGGCCTCTTACAAAGGCTGCCCCGATGACAACAAGGAGTATCCATGTTGTATTCCAAAGCAAGCCTTGTATGTCGACTCTGTCTTCGACTGAATCAAACAGTTCAGGCATGTGCGAATAGAGAGTTTGTGCAGTATTACCACCGGGTGGAGGTCCACCGCCGCCTTGACCGCCTCCAGCATTCGAATCATCTGCAATACCATGGTAACAGAGCAAGAAGTAAGGGAAACCGATCATTGGGACAGTATCGCCATTTGTGTCAACCACCGTCGAACTTGAACCACTCAATGGCGTAGAAACATAATAGTAGGTTCCGTCAGGGTATTCTGGTGTTGGTCCGTATCGGCCGTTACATTGGTCTAAATCTCCAGAGCCGGAGACATAGTTCCAATCATCAATACCGTTGTATCCTTGGTCACCACCTTCACTTGTCCGTTCAACTTCATAGGAAGATTTCATTCCTTTGACTGCTCCACTGTCATCCCAGGTATACATGCCATAAATTGGATAGCCATCGAAGGACCATCCAATAATTGGGGAATGTTTGGTTGAATCGATTAAACTCCAATCATAGTCTTGCATAGTTTGACCGGATTCAGGCTCCCAATATTGGCACATAGCATCCCAGTGGTAATGCACGCCTGTCGGGCCAGAATGCGCTCCACAATAGCCAAGGTCAATCGGTTGGCGATCTTCAGTGAAGTAAAAGAAATCGAGAGCAACTGCATCTCCACCTGGACCTTCTTCAGGTCCAAAAATTGGAACGCCGTTTGTAGCCACTGCCACTTGACCTCGGTCAGCTGCACATTCCCATTGCCCATTTGCTGCAGGGCAATTGGTTGAAGTATGGCCACCGTTCGTATCGTTGGTAGGGTTCAATGGAATTGACCATGTGAGTGTTTGTTCATCAGCACCAGGTCCTAATGCTGAAACCCAATCATGGTTTGGGATTCCATTTGAGTTTACATCCATTGATGTTGATGATGAAGTAACACTGACTTCACATTGGAACCAAGGTCCTGAGCCCCCGCCGCTTGGGGTGCTTACACCGTTTGTATTTGCATTGTAGTTGTTGCCGACACCGTTGTCATCACGAACCCATGGGCCATTGCCATCTTGGCAATACCATGATTCCTCTGCAGACCAGTCTGGCAATGTGCAACCATCCGCTCCAACGACATCTCCTGTCGGAGTATTTGGACATTGGTCATCAGCATCACTGACACCATCTCCATCGCCATCCTTTTGGGTGTCTGAGCACCCATCGGCGTCGACGGTTTCTCCAGCCGGAGTATTATCACAAAGGTCCAGAACATTGTTCACACTATCAGCATCATCGTCTTTTTGAGATTCAGAACATCCATTTCCATCAACTGCTTCTCCTACTGGCGTGTCAGGGCACATGTCTTTGTCGTTCATTCTTGCGTCGAGGTCATCATCAGTTTCAGAATCAGAACATCCAGTGACATAGACAGGTTCGCCTTCAGGCGTAGAATCACAGTCATCTGCATCATCCAGCACTCCATCGCTGTCGAGGTCCGTTTCAGGTTCCGGAGGGACTGGTAGATTGAGCCGGATGGTTGAAGTCGATTCAGAATATAATCCACACGAGGCGATTAAATCTCCCTCCGTATTATGATACGAGGTGTTGACAAACATACTGTATTCACCCGTTGTCAAATTTTCATCACCATCGATGAGCCGTGCAGGGCTTTGACCGAGGGGGTGGTATTCAACACTGCAGGTACTTGGAAACACGTGAAGCATCAAGCCTTGAAGCGTTCCAATCGAAGAATTCTCCTCGGGTAGAATCCAAAGGACTGAAAGAATGACATCAGCCTCCTGTGGAGCAAGTATGGTCAATTGAGACATCGAAACATTGCTGGTCAGTCCTGCAGCATCGGTTGCCTGAATTTGAATGAGCCAAGTACCCGGTTGTGAACGTTCAGTTGTGATTGACCATGAGCCATCAGATGCTGGAGTTGTGTTGCGTGGTTGACCAATTTGTTCAAGATTATTCGAATCAAGCAGAAGTAGAGTTACGGTCGTTGAGTCGAGTGCCTCATCAAGAATGAAACCTCCAATACTTGCATTTGTTCCATCCCAAAGATGAGTAAATTGTTCAGCAATCAACAAGCTTGGCGGTGTATTTTCAACAATGTTCGAATCTTGTTGAATCTCGTCATCGATTGTTGTATCCTCATCGGAATTGATTTCATCAATCATGAGTACAAATCCTGAACTCACCATGAGGAGGGCAAGAGCGCCACTGAGGAGAACCATTTTTGTTTCCATATCTCCATCTCCTCCGCAATACCTTATAGGACTTCGGTGTGCTTGAAGAGTGTTGATTCTATTTGAAAACAATATTCAAAAGCTGGATGAAATAAACTCGCCACTGTTCATAAGTACGAGCGTTGAATCATTATATTCAACAAGCTGAACTGGGATGTCATCGAAGATATGGCGTTGCATGTTCGTATCTGAAACAAGTACTTCTTCCCGCCAACCGGCAATGTGCCAGGCCTCATGTTGTTCACTCCATACTGCGTGTTGAACGGGCCCTTTGAGTTTGAAATGTTTCTGTTGAGTATCTGCTCGGTGCCAAATGACATCGCCACTCTCGTAACAAAGTAAATGGTTCTCATCATGGCTGTAAACGGAATTAAGAATTCCATCATATTCGACAACTTCAGAATTGACCAATTCACCATTTTCTCGCAGATAAGTATTGTGACCCGCACCTCTTGACCAAACATGCAAAAGAGTACCTTGAACGGATGCTGAAATAACAACTTCAGCATGTGGCAGGTGTTTCATTCGGTCCCAAGTTGGTTCTTGAATCCGCCAATGCTCTCCGGCATCAGTTCCCATCGCATAGATTCCCTTTTGCCAGAGTATGAATACAAATTGTTCATCGTTTGAACACAAAACAAGCGGTTCAGCATCCAATACATGAGACCAAACTGAACCAGCAGGGTGGAGTGCAGCATCAATTGTTGTTCGAGTACGAAGTTCTCCACGTTCAGGGCCATTTTCAAATCCCTTGTCGAGTGCAAATGATGCCATTCGTGCCAGCATCAATTCGTGATCGACCCAAGTGACAATCAAGTTTTTCCCAAGGAGCGTACTGCTTTGTACTGAACACGGAAACGGCTTTGTTACTTCGCTGGTTTTTTTCAATTGCAAATCGAGTGCGAGGAATTCGCCATCGATTCCTACTGCAATATAGCCTTCATCCCACTGCCAGATTTGAGATGGGTGAAACGGCAATGGCTCCACACTTAACTCGGGCATGGTTGAGGGTTGTAGTGGGACTTTGTCAATACTCGTATGTGCGAGGTATGAAATGTTGACTTGGTTACCGCACTGCATGGAGGATGTGCATGTTGTCTTGATTGCGGTCAGTGCAAGTGATATTGCTTCAACCAACCAATCCGATGCCTTGATGCGACTTGCTGAGTGGAATGAATTGGACGCAGTCGAAGGCCATCCTGCATTCAAACGGTTCAATGTACGAATGTGGATTCTTCCGGGGAGTGTTCTGCGAGAGGATTTTCTTGCCCGTCGATGGAAACAGGCAACAGGAGAAACGGTCGATGAAATTATTTTTCCATCTCGACATTCAGCAGCAAGTGGACGACCATCATTGACGCTTCATCCGATTGGAGTCATGCAACTCGATGCTGATGAAATTCCCCCCTACGGTGGTAAGGCTGGTGACGCACCGCCACCTTCAACTCGGCTTGCATCATGGTGGCAGGAACTTGTTCGTACATCGGAACATGCAGACCTTGGTGAAGAATTTGATACGTCACTCGAAGTCACCCACCATGGTCCATGGCTGGAAGTGCCTTCCTTATTCATTGAAGTTGGTTCGACATCTGCTACATGGGGTCATGTCGGAGCAGCAGAATTCTTGGCAGATATCATTCACCGTGGACTTGGTTTGGATGGTGGGAAAGGATTTGGTTCATGGGACTCCAAGCGTAATGCTGGCCAACCGGTCTTAATTACCCTCGGTGGTGGACATTATGCCCCTCGTGCCAATCATTTAGCGCTTCATTCAGGCCTTCAACTTGGTCATATGCTTGCGACATACGCACTTCCATTTACCGCTCCAGAATTTGAAGGCGAAGTGCCTGGAGGCAATTGGAAACAATCCATTAATGCAGCGTATGAGGCTACAAAGAAAGCATATCCAAATGGAAATATTATCTTTTCAATGGATAAAAAAGCATTCAAGGGTTGGCAAAGACAAGCGATACGTGACCATCTTGAATTTCTTCAATCACCCTTGTTGACTTCGAAAGGAATTTTGGCACTGCTTGATGATGATTCTGGCAGGTCTAATTGAGGTAACCCTCAAGAGTCTCCTTCACTGACGGGTAATTGGGTGAGTTCATGGTCAGTTGGTTTTCCAAGTCAATTGTTGCAGTGACCGTTCGAATGCCGAAATGGTTTGTCGGTTGGGTATCACGACGTTATGTTGCGGGTCCATCCTTAGATGATGCCGTTTCAATTATGAAGCGCCTCTCGAAAGAAAATGCTTGTTTTACCCTCGACGTTCTCGGCGAAGAAATTACTTCATTGGCGGAAGCCGAATACTTTTTGGATGAGTACATGGCTGCAATTAACGCAATTAGTGAACATAATCTCGATGCGAATCTTTCGATAAAACCGACCGCTTTCGGTTTGCTCATCGATGAAAAGGAGGGTATGAAAAACATTGAAACATTGGTTCGTATGGCCGATAAGCATGACCTGTTTGTACGCCTTGACATGGAAGATCACCGCGTCACGACATCGACCATTCAAGTTGTTCTTGACCTCCACAAACAAGGCTTGACCAATGTTGGCACTGTTTTACAAGGGCGGTTGTTTCGCACATTAGATGATATCAATTCACTTGAAACTGCATTAGGTCCTGCCGCCGATTATCGTATCTGTAAAGGGATTTATCTTGAGTCAGAAGACATTGCCTATACCTCATATCGAGACATTGTCGATGCAACGAATGCTTGCATTGACCGAATGTTAGCGGCTGGTTCATACTGTTCGATTGCAACCCATGACATTCCCGTGATTGAATACGCGAAATCGGCTTTGGAATCGCATGGGATGGGTCCAAACATTCCCGACCCACGTCCAAATGCTGGTCCTTCTCGAACAGCAAAGGGTCCAGGATATGAATTTCAAATGTTGCTCGGCGTTCGTGGACCACTACGTAGAAAACTGGCAAAGAATGGTCATCGTACGAGGGTGTATATTCCCTATGGTGAACAGTGGTATGAATACAGTATCCGTCGATTAAAAGAGAACCCAACGATTGGTACACAAGTAGCTAAGGCATTCATCATGCCATGGACAAATCGACCCTAATCAGTTCCGAGGTCGCTTTATTTTACGCTTATTTGTAGGCGCAACACCTTTCTTGATAATTTCCTTGGGAAGTTCGGGATTCGGATTGAATCCAAGTTTACCTTCTTTCCATGCTTGACGACGCTCACGAGGAGTTCGAGGTGCAAAATGTTCCAGATTTGGTGGTTCATGCAGATACATACGTTTGATGTCGCAAGCTTCAACCGTACCTCGGAGTGTTTTGGTATGGCCCATGTGAATTGCACGAATCCGCCAAGTTTGGCCATGAAGTTCCATTAAATTACCTGCAGTATAGGTTTTTTCAGCCGGTACCACCAGCACATCTGAAGTTGAATCTTCTCCCCGTGTCATGGTGGTTTTTACACGTACCATATCGCATCGCAGAGCCGATGCACGAACGATGAGACTTACTTCACAGTGCTTCACATATCTTCCATCTTTCATTTCAATCTGATGGACGGACCATAATTTATCGTCTTCTTGAAATACATCTTCTAATCGAAGGATTTCATCGGCATCAATCTCAATGATTTTTGTCACTGATGAAGGGCCCTCTGTGAGAATAAAAGGAATCTCTATGACAGGTGGTGGGCGGATATGGACGGTATGGACTTTACTGCAATCTTCACACTTGAGTAAGTAGTCTGCACCTGTGCCCTTTGGATTCTCGTTGAGAATAATATGGCCGGTGACATCATCGCATTGCGGACAGTGAACTGCGTTTTCGAGTAAAATCTCATCTTCATCGATGAAATCATGCTCTTCTACTGCTTCATCCATGGACATCCCTGTCTATGCGCTATGCCTCTCCCGTTTGAAGGTACCGGCTCAACTGCATAAGCGAGACTTGAAGGAGTTTCGTTGAAAGGCACTTCCATGGCGGAACAAGAGGGTGCCGATTCCGAAGTAGGAAAGGACCACGCCTTAGCCGATTTACTCTCGCCTGATGACACACGTTCTCGCGATGAACCTGAGATTGCCGGTAACATCGGGATTCAATTACAGCACATGGCTCTGAGCACATGGTCGATATCGATCTTACGCCGGCTCCGCGATGCATTTGGTCGCCTAAAACCTCAATCAATCCTAGAAGTTGGAGCAGGTATTGGACATCGTAGTGCATGGATCTATGATTTGTTTGAGACCGATTCATCAACACCTCAACGGTATCAATTGGTTGAAGACGGTGCGAAATTCGCTGTGATCATTCGTCGCCTCATGCTTCGGCATGATGCCGAAGCCTACACTTCAATCGTCGTCGGTAATATTGATGCTTTGGTTGCAGAGACCAATGCATGGCATGCTGCCTCCTCTACAGGCGTCGAAGTTGGAACTCCGCCGTTAGAAATGGAACATGATGCCATTATTGTTGATGGGACTTCTGAAAATCGTGCACGACATGTTCAGGCCCTCCTGCCCTTTCTCTCACCAAGTGGAGTTTTGTTTACTGTAGAGCCGGATATGCCTCTGGGTAATGTTGAGGAAGACGATAAAGACGGTATGCGTTTGGTCGAAGGTTTCAATCAATGGATGAAATGTATACAAGCAACGACCGAAACACATCACATTGCATTCATGCCCTTGTTTGGTGGAACACTGGTGGCAATGACCAAGAAGTAATGATTTGTCTTATTCATTTGCGGCATCAAGAAGTGCTTGGATTTTCAAGAGCCCATAGCCATAGTCGTCATCATGACCCGATTGCCCTTCTTGTGGTGCAACCGATTGCTGTATCCATTCTTTGACTTGCTCGGTATTCGAAGACGAAGTTGCATCGGCAAGTTCTGGATTCTGTTGAAGCAGTAGAGCAAGTGCTCCTGTGACAAAGACGGTAGCAGCGCTTGTTCCATCAACCATCGACCATGTCCCCTCATAATTTACTACTGCAACTTTTTGTGCAGGGGCGACGAGTTCTGGTTTTTTATGTGGGTCGTTACGAGGGAAGAGAAGCGGTAGAGAGGTTAATCTTCCATTGTTATCACCGGTCGATGAACCAATCCAGTGTTCACCTGATTGAGTAACCCCTCCTACGCAGATGACCAAGCGCTCACCACACGGGTTTGACACATCACCATCATCGTTTGCACCTCCATCATTTCCAGCTGCAGCAACCACAAAGACCCCTTGGTCTATGGCATCATTGACCGCCTCATCTGAACCACGTCCAGTGCCTAAGTCGAAGGGCAAAATATCAGGTGCTCCACCAAGTGAAAGAGATATGATATCCGCATCATTCAACACACACCCATCGATAGCCTCTGCCACGATATTATCCGCACCTGACCCATCTTCAGCCAATGCCTTTGCCA
>CAJJCM010000066.1 GCA_905182635.1 uncultured Candidatus Poseidoniales archaeon | reverse complement strand
GATTCCATCGCCATAATCGGCCCATGGTCCATCTCCACGAATTTTTGCTCGCAGTGTATGCTCTGCTGTGATGATGGCTGGAAGTAAGAATGCACTTGTGATGAAAGCAAAAAAGATCAAGAGACACATGAGCATGAAGAAATTCTCCAAACCTGGGAAGGCCGCAATGAATCCCGCAGATATACCACCGACAGTGGTTGCAGTCGTCTCGAAGATTGTCTGACCAGTTTCCTCTATTGCATTTGCAATACCGGTCGGCGTCTCGCCTTCTTCACGTATTCGATGCATCACGTGAATCGAGTCATCAACTCCAATTCCAAAGACAATTGTTCCAATCATCGCGGTAAAAATATTGACATTGACATCACCACTCTTCATCAATAACGGTTGCCACAAAATGACAATAGCGACAGGAATCATGGTATAGATTCCAAGTCGAGGTGAACGGAATATAATGGCTAAGAGAATCGTTAAAACAATTAATGTGATTATTGTCGTTGAAGTTTGTGCATCGTGAATACCGTCGTTGATATCAAGCGACACCGGTAATCCTCCAGTCAAGAGTGAGGCACGAGTTTTTCCGTCCACGGGTGGTTCATTTTCTAGCAGTGAATCAATCTCCTCTCGTAATTCACCAGCCACATTGAGGTTCATGTAGGGTTGAGTGACATAGACAATGGATTTTGTCCCTTGCTCATTGAGCAACATGGAACGGACTTCATCCGAGAGTGTATCCAACGCAACATTGACCATATCCTTTCTCAACCCTTGTCGACCGTCTTGGCCTGTGAGCTCAAGGCTGAGCCAGACATTGCATTCAATCGGGTCGTTACTCTCCCAGCAAGGCTCATGCAGTAAATCCCAAAGACTTCCTTCATACAAGGTAACACCATCTGTAAGCGTAATCGTTGCAGGAACTGTTCTCAGGAAGGTGACAATACTGGTTGTATTCGTTTCATCAATTTGGTCGATTTTGTATTCGAGTGCATCGATAGCATCCAGTACAGGAAGGTCTCGGATATTATCCGTTTTATTTTGTACAGCTTCGGTCGTACGTTCTTCTGCATCAAATATGAAGAGTGAGGTTTGTCCACCACTGAATTCTCTTGAATATTTCGCCAGCGTATTCAATGAGGCAATACCGTCAGGCGCTTCGGAAGAACCCGTAATTGGTTCATTCATTTCATCTAAATTAAGCACACCCCACCCAGTAACCACAATGGCTCCTACAAGAATAAAGACAAATCCACGCACTGGCCATTTGCCGATGTTCCTCCACATCGAAGGGTTTGAACGCTTGTTGAAACGAAGCATCCAAGCCAATGTCGGAACCAAAATTATACTGAAAATAAGTGTTGAAATAATTCCAATACAGAGGGTTATACCAACTGAGCGAATCGGGGATATAGTGACAATTTGAGGTGCAATCAACACAGAGAAACCAACGATGGTCGTCAATGCTGAAAGGAATACAGCGACACCGGTTGAACGTGTCATCTCAAGAACACATTCGCGATAAAAATCAGGGTCCCAAAGATCTGGCACCTCTTCTGGAACTTTTCCTTGGCGACGTCGACGTTCATTTTCGTCGTGAGCCTTGTCGATTTCTTTTCGTCGAACTTCTTCAATTCGATTGACCATGTGTAAGGCATAGTCAACCCCTAAACCTATCAGAATAGGGAAGGTTGCTACAATCATCGGCGTCAATGTAATGTCCAAAAGAACCGATGAACCGAAGGTCACCGCAAGTGCCATGACAATCGGAGTACCCGTGATGACGACCACTTTCAGTGAACGATGGAGCAGTGTGATGATGAGGATGGTGAAAAGAACAGAATAGGGGAGGATTTTGAGTAAATCTTTGTAAATTGCATCTGAAATATCTTCGAGAACTTTCGTCAACCCCGTTACGGTCATTTCTGTATTTTGCATGTCTTGTGAACGGTTGTCAATCACATTTTGGAAATGTTTATGCAAGTCGCTAAAATCACGGAATCCCGCTTCGGTTGGGTCATGGTGCATGCCTATGATAATCGCTGCAGTATCCCAGATTCCATCACCATCAATGTCATTGGTTGTGTTTCCATCACCATCGCTATCGACATTGAGATCCATATCATTTGTGTCTTTAAATAACGCATCAAAACCACCCTCTGATTCTTCAATAATTCGGTCGATTGTCTCTTGGTTTGGAATGGCGTATGCCCCTCCGCCGGGAAGGAGGTCACAATCAAAATCCAGTGGGATTCGTGTATTGACCCCATGTTTGCACATTGAACTGTTAAACCGACCATCCGCCGAATTGATTTCCTTGATGACCTGGGCAGGAGATATAATCCAAAGTACCCCATCATCACGGCCCTGATCATCTTTAATGTAATCAATTCCGCGACCAGTAAAACCTGCTCCATTGGCGTTATCATCGTCGCCCTCGACCCAACTGATTTCACGTAAATACTCCTCATTCGTAATGTTCACCGTGTTCATCGGGTCGAACGCATTAGGGGTTTGAACATAGATAATGGCGATATCCGTTGACCATTCGGTTCGAACTTCTTTCAATAATTCCGTTGAAGGCGCACCATCAGGGAGAAAGATTTCGACATCACCATCGATTTGTTCTTGAAAAGTGAGTCCTTGTTGAGCAAAAAAGGCTGCTATGATGACCAAAAGGATGACCACAGTAGCGGGTGATGCAAGGATGCTACTGTACACACGGTCGACTCGGCGCATTGTCAATTCTCTCGCTTGATTGCGAAACATGGAGAATTTGTCGAGGAGATTATCGCCTGCGCGCTCCTTCTCCATGTAGATGCGATAGAGGGGCGGGTCTTGAATGATACTCCGTGAATGCGGAGTGACCGGGCAAAAACAATCGTTTCAATCAAGCCCGAATTCACGAACAAGCAAGTGACGCAAAAAGCCACGAGCGCTTTGAAGAACCAAACCAGTGGCCATAAGCGAGAGTCCTAAAACTCCAATCCAAATCGCTGAGAGTCCTGGTCCAACAAAACTGTCGATGTGTGTCGTAACACCACGTGCAGTATTCATCCCCATTGCCGCACCTGTCGCCAGAAGTCCAAACCCGGGGATACCAAGCACAAGAAGTGGTTTCTTTTGTGAAAGAGAGAGCATTGCCCATGTGAGTACGGTAAATCCATGAGATACAGCAGTGAAGTTCGACCCTTTAGGGACGTCATAGCGTATCATCGTTGGTACTTCAACGATCTCAAGTTGCTTTTCCCGAGCATCTTCAAGCATTTCCAAGGAAAGTTCCATCCCCTCGGAATCAAATCGAAGACGCTCCAAAGCAGTCCGGGAAAACGCTCGGAATCCCGATTGGGTATCTTTGATTCCAAGGTCGCTCGAAAGATTACTCGCAGCGGTAATGACTTTGATACCGAGGCGGCGATATGCAGGCATGTCAGTCCCACCTCCGCCCTCGATGAAACGTGAACCAATTGCAAAGTCCGCTTTTCCAGAAAGAATAGGTTTCAAAAGTTTTGGGATGTCTTCAGAACGGTGCTGACCATCGCTGTCAAGGACGACCATGGCATCCACATTGAGTTCTTTCGCCTTGATGAACAAAGTCTTGAGAGCTCCACCGTAGCCCCTATTTGTTCGGTGGCGGATGACGGTAGCGCCACATGCTTCAGCGATACGAGCGCTTGAATCTGAAGAACCATCATCAATACAAATGACAGCATCAACATGGCGTAAAGCCGTTACTACGACCGTTCCAATCGTTTCTTCCTCATTGTACATTGGCATGCCTGCAACGATGAAGGGTTTCACCGAATCGACGTGCTCTAGCATGATTCCACCGTTCCTTCGCGGTTTCCGGTTCTATTTAGTAATATAGTAATCTCGACGTATCTTTGTGGTAATTGTAGAGAAAGGCTTACTCAGGGGTCGAAACACCTGAGTAAGCGGCACCGCACTTCTATGAAATACGTGAAAGCATCAAGGAAAGATTCTCTTCAATCTTGAAGTTGGGAAACGGTCGTCACCGCACGTTCCCCGTTGAGAACTTTCTCAAGGGCGTTCAGAGACATAACCAATGGGACGTATGATTGTCCATCACTGGTGACATAGGTCGAACAATCCGAAAAGGCGGCTGTATTGATCGAGATTTTTAAGGCTCCTCCAGCGTTACTTTTTCGGACATAGCCGACCAGTAGGTTTGTTGTTTCATCTTGGGTTATAGGCATCGTGTTTTCATTCTTTTTTGGCATGTTTTTCAACTCCACTGCCGGTTTTATCCTTGGCAGTAATCTTGTAGGATATCGTTAACGGTTATCAAAGCCATCGCTGTTTCATGAAAACAATATTCGCAAAGGCTCATAGATGTGTGTTTCCTGTTGCGACCATGCGAGCATTAGTCACTGGGGGTGCAGGGTTCATCGGTTCTCATTTGATTGACCGTTTAGTAGCGCGAGGCGACAGTGTTGTTGCGTTGGATAACCTTTCGAGTGGAAAACTGGAATTCATTCAATCCCATCTCGACTCTGGAATTGTCACTCACGTTCAAGGGGACGTGACGGATTTTGATACGGTTCATGCTGCAATGGAAGGCATTGATTGTGTGTTTCATCTTGCCGCAAACCCAGATATTCGCCTCGGAACCCGCATCACAGATACCGACTTGAAACAAGGTACACTTGCGACTTACAACGTCGTCGAAGCAATGCGCCGTTGCGATGTAAAGAAAATTGCTTTTGCTTCTTCATCTGTTGTCTATGGCGAAGATGCTCCACTCCCAACACCTGAAAATCATGGTCCTTGTTTGCCCATCTCATTGTATGGTGCGAGTAAACAAGCCGGTGAGGGTCTGATCAGCAGTTGGGTTGGAACATTCGGTTTACAAGCATGGATTTTCCGTTTTGCCAACATTATAGGAACACGTGGTACGCATGGCGTCATTTTTGATTTCATTCACAAACTCAAAGCCGACCCTTCCCGCCTGGAAGTACTTGGAAATGGTTTGCAAGAAAAATCATACATGGAAGTCGAGGATTGCGTCGATGGAATACTTCATGTCATGCAACATACCGATGACCCCCTCAATCTCTTCAACCTTGGTTCGCATGATACTGCCTCAGTCCGAAGAATTGCTGAAATAGTTGTTGAAGAAACGGGATGCCACAATGCAACCATCGAATATACCGGTGGCGACCGAGGCTGGGCTGGCGACATCCCAAGGGCAATGCTCGGGATTGATAAGATGATGTCGACAGGCTACGATGTCCGGTTTAACAGCGAGGCTGCTATCCGCCACACTACCAAAGCACTTATTCAAGAAATTGGAATCGATGAGGAGATGAAAGAATGAAGCACACCTACGATGATGAAGCAGATGTACGAACGACAGTATTGATTCGAGTTATGGCTCTCTTCTTTGTTGGCATCATGATTATTGCTGCTACAACCAGCCCAATTGCAACAGGAACCAAAGAAGGAGAACGTGCACCAGCACTTGAAGGACAATTTTACAACGGTGTAGGTTGGTCTGATTTCAATTTGGAATCGTATTGGAATTCCAGTTGGGAAGAAGGCGACATCAGCGGCGAATGGGTCGTCATTGAATTCATGGATACAGACTGCCCGTATTGTGTGGCATCTGCAGCCGACATGGCCACGAACTCACAAGACTTTGCTGGCAATTCCGGCTGGGATGGAGCGAAAGTCAACTTCATTGCCAGCGCGACTGAACTTGATATTCCAGGCCATGAATCCAGCCGTGCTGAGATTATTGCTTTCCGTGATAAAACGGCGGACTCTGGTGAAAGTTGTAATGGCAAAGATTGCGCTTCAAGGCCAGGCTCAGCTCACAACTTCCCGTATATTGATGACCTTGATCAAGAGAACATGAAGAAATGGAAAGTCAGCGGTACACCGAGTTATTACCTCATCCAACCTGATGGCATCATTGCATGGAGTTCAGCCGAACATCCAAACGATGATATCCGTGATGCGATCATCACATTGGTTCCGAGAGCAGGAGTTGAGGCTTGAATGGATCCGAACCTCCAATTGATGATTTACCTCATTCCAACCGTCGTTGGTCTTGTTTTGGTGCTCCCTATAGGGCGTTCATTAGCCACACCGTTTTCCGAGAAGTTTCCATCATTAGGAAGTGAACGAGGCAGAGTATTTTTTGGCCTCATTCTCACCTGTCTCGCAGGTATGGCCGTTTCGTTCCAAACGCTTTGGATATCATCAAAAATAAGTGAAGGTGGGAACTTTTGTGCATCGAACTCGATACTTTCATGCGATGACGTAATTGGAAATTCAAACTACAATACCGACCCGATTTTCGGGATACCTTGGGGTGGAATTGGTGCTGCAGTCTTTTGTATTCTTTTGTATTTGGTGTATTCTTCTTCAAAGGAACCAAATGCAAATTGGGTGACTTCGTATCTTAAATATGGAACCTACATCACTTTTGCCGGCTTCTTTGTCATCGGCCTCCTCATCTATTATGAGATTCAAATGGAAAAAATCTGCCAATACTGTTCCACAGCGCACCTTGCAAATATTGCAGCGTTTATCGGATTCCTTCGCTTGATGCGGATGAACCAGGGCAATGAATGGAACGCTGTTTAGAGAAAGGTGGAACTATGAATCGAGAGATGGCTTTTTGGAGTGTCGTAACTGCAGTGGCTTTAGCAGCCTTACTCGTTCTTTACGCCCAAGACAAGGGGCTCTTTGAAGATGGAAATGCGCAAGCTGATGCAATTGATGATGATTCGACTACGACCGAAAGTCTTTCTTCAACGGCGGATTCACCAGACCCCTTAGCCTTGGATTGTGTCCAACACGGTGCAGAATTATCACGTCATGACCATGTTACTTTGCAAGTTTTTATCAATGGTAACCAATATGTTGTTGAATCCGACACAGGGGTTCAAACTGAGGTCTGTAATGGCAATGAAAACAACATGCACGTCATTCACACCCACGATGGCTCAGGAAGGCTTCATATCGAAGTCAACGAGGCTGGCGATGTCCCACTCGGTGTATTTTTTGACATCTGGGGTTATCATTTCAATGAAACTGGGATTTTTGATTACCGTGTCAACTCCACTCACGAAATGGTCATGCATGTCCATGCCTCAGGAGAAAGTGCAACTGTGGAGAACCGTGTTACATCCTTTGACGACTATCTTTTGCAAAACGGTGAAGTGATTGAAGTCCATTACCGCTCCAAAGTCAATTAAGGTGTGAAACTGCCTTCAAAGGGGATTGGTTCTGAGGTGTCTTGGATTTCTTCCATTCGTTGAACAGTGACATCAATACGTTCATTTTCGCCGTAACTTTTTCTAAGTTCATGCAACAGACTTCTTTGAACATCTGCGATCTCTTCACCATACATGATACTGAGGTGATGATTTGTACTTCGATTCACTAATACAGTGTATTCAACAACCCACTCTTTGAGAGGCTGAGTGCCATCCTTGGTTACGTCATCCCATGTTTCTGCCATTACATCCAAATAGGCAGGGTAGGTTATCAATGCTGCGCAGTATTGCATCGAAACTCTTCCGGAATCCGGTAGATTATTTCCTTTATCAAACATTTCACGCCTGATTCTAATCTATTTCAGTTCTTACGCGGTACTATCGCCATGAGGCCTGCAGCGGCTGCGATGAACAATGCAATGCTGACCAACGACCATGATGATTGAGGAAGTAATCGTGAGCGGTATGCGAATTCAACTGCACCATACGTGCCAAGAGGAGCCTCCAAGTTCACAATTGCATCTTCGGTATTTTCATGAAGTAAAAGAATGCTAAACTCATCCATGTATTCAAACGTGATTTCAAAATCAGTGCCACATCCTTCATCAACACCAGCATTTAAGAGTTCAAACTGAACTTTGATGGTTGAAGTGTTGAACTCACATTCTGCAGTGGCAACCAATACGCGGTCACGCGTTTTCTCTCCGGGATTCACAAAACCCGTAGGGACTGTTTTTTGATGTTCGAGAACGAGAAACGTCAATTGTGAGTCATTAAATTCAGGGATATTTGTTTCAAATGAAAGTAATCGAGCAGTGATTCCATTCTCATTGCGGACCACTTCAAACTGGAGAGTCGATGTATCTTGACGGGTCAACTCAAGTTCGAGAATATCACGTTGCACATCATTCCAAGCATCCGTTCCTGAGCGAGGATTCTTGCCTTCTACGAAGAAGGTAGGCGAAGGTATTGCGCCGCCATGGTGAATGCCGAGTCGATCGATGCGATGTTGGGCAGCAGGTGGCTGAAAAGCATCTTCTCCATCGGATGGGTGGTAGGCAACCATCGTAATTCGTGAACCATGTGAATCAGCTACGCCCATGAGATAGGGGTCGATTTGAGCACATGTTGGGCACCATGTGGTTGTAACTTCTTCTATCAGAAGACTGCGACCCATTGGGTCGGTTGCGATAGGGGTGAGTAATGTCTCGGATGTATCGATGACCTGCGCTTGAACCAAAGCACCGCTCGAAGCCATAATGAGGAGGCACAATGTGCAAGAAACAACAAAACGCGGGAGTTTCATCATTGACAACCACCCATCATGTCACGCCGAGGATGCCGGCCCCCTTCATCTCTTTGTTTCGGGGTTGAATCGAAGCGAGGTTTCATCAACAGGTGCGTGGCGAAGGGGAGTTAGGAGGAATGAGTATGGCTGACCACTGGATTGAAAATCACAAGCGTGATTCTTGGCGTAGACAGGCCAAAGCCAGCGGCTATAGGGCACGTTCAGCCTTCAAATTGAAGCAGATTCAAGAACGCTTTAATCTGATTGAAAAAGACGACATTATCCTCGATGTTGGCTGCCACCCAGGTGGTTGGGCCCAAGTAGCAACAGAATTGGTTGGCAAAGGTGGCTGGGTTATTGGAGTTGATTTGGAGGGATGCCAACCGGTAGAAGGCTCAATTCTTCTTGTTGGTGACATCACAGAACCTCATACACAGCAGCGCGTCGAGACTGAATTGAAAGGACGTTCTCTGAATTCTATTATTTCCGACATATCTCCAAACATCACTGGGAAATGGGACATGGACCAAGCCCTTGCTATGGACTTGGTCACCTTAGTGTTTGATTTTTCTCTTCCATTCCTATGCAAGGGTGGTTCATTTGTCACGAAATTGTTCCAAGGTGTTGGCGTTGAAGAACTCATTGAGGTCATTCGACCATACTTTTACGATGTCCGCCGATTTTCACCTCATGCTTCGAGAAATTCATCATCCGAAGTGTATCTTATTTGTCGGAACTTCATGCCTTGGAAATTTAGAAAAGCGTGCATCCGTGAAAATTATGAAAATGCTTTGAATCTCAAACTCAGTGGTGATGACATTGCAGAAGCTCCAGACATTATCACCTCTTCTTTTTCAATGCGCAAAAAGAAAGCCGAATAGATTGATGTGCATTGAGGTGAATTCCACCTCATGGAACAAAAACCTATAGCGCAGCATACGAGGAAGAAAACAACGAGTAGCCGTCAAAAAATCACGGACCTTCAAGCGAACCAGCCAGTTCATCGGCTCGAGATTGTTCTGCTTCGAATCTATCCTCGTCGGATGGTCTATTCAGAGCACTATGTGGGCCCAGTTGCAGCAGCATGTGGCCGAGATGAAACTGGCATCGTTGGTCTTGTTTTATGGGGTGACCAAATACAACGCGTGCAAGTTGGTGACATTCTTGTTCTTGAATCAGGATGGTGTCGTGAAAGAAAGGGCGAACTTGTTGTGAGCACAGGTCGAAATGGTCGCTTGAATGTTCTTGGCCGCTGAGATGCTAAGATATGTTGACATTGATGGCGGAGACCTAACAACGCTTTTCATCACCAAAGTGAGGCGATTCAGCACGCAACCATAAAGAAGGGGAGGGCGTGGGCCATTTGTTCCTGAGGACCTATTATGACTGAAAGAGCAGCCAATTGCACATCGTCCGGTATTCCACTCGTGGAAACTGGTTCAACTTCATTCCCATGCCCTGGATGCGGCACTGCTATCGGACGTAGTCCTCGTTGCCGCAATCAAGGTGTGCTCTACACCTGCCCAAGTTGCCAATACCAGGGGCCCTGAGGTGATTCTATGGGTATGGTTGCAATGACATACAAACTCAATCCCGATGCGGATACTGAAAATGTAGACTCTGATGCAATCGCAGCAGCAGTTCAAGGACTCAGTGACGAAATTTACAACATTCAATCCGTTGAAGTAAAGCCTCTGGCTTTTGGACTCAAGTTTGTTCAAATCCATGTGGTGATGAACGACGGCGAGGGTCTTGCAGATGCTTTGGAAGGAAAAATTTCTGAAATCCCAGGTGTCGGTGAAATCGAAGTGCTTTCGATGGGCCTTCTTTGAGTTCTACTCACAATTGATGCAGTGGGCATCGCATGAATTCTCTTAACAAGGTCGTTGCGTAGCTTCCAGAAGAAAGGATGAACCTGAATCGGATACAGGCGCCTTCAGGGTGCCAGCGACTGTTATCAATGGGTCCTGCCTTCCATCGCTCACCCATTGAATCATCATCGGCAAGAGGTACACTGTCAACACTCATTTCTTTGAAATTGGTAACCAACGATCTTCGAGTTCCTCTTGTTGAGAGTCGAGGTATAGCCTCAATTTCCCAACTGACATCTGTCAAACCCATGGCGTGAATAATTTCTTTTTCGATATCGCCAGTCAAACCTTCACATGTTTTAACTTCACTTCCGGGTAATGGACCTGTGGGTGCAAGGCGGCCAAGTTGGCAATTACGAATAATTCGTGGAAGGGTTCGTTCTTCAACAAGGACACAACTTGGTGCATCTAATTGTCCCTTTTCATCAATACGTCCGACAAAATCTCCTGCTACAGGGGAACTAATCGGATGATTTGCTGCGAGTCGTGAATGGAGTGATTTGTTGAACACTACGGACTGTAATGCATGAACTGTCATCAATTGTAAGTTCCCAGGTAGTTTGCGGAACGCTCCAATGTAATCTTCAGGGCGGTGAAGTAGATGCTCAACCATCTTGCGTTCAAACCCAAGCCACTTCGGCGCCAATTCAAGTCCTTCTAGAGTTGGGCCATTGTCTCGAACATGTTTTCTGAATGCCGCAACATCTGAGTTTTCTGATTCACCAGCCATGGCGATGTAGGTAAGGGCTGCCTCTTTCCAATTTTCTGAAATCACATGACGGCCGACTTCTGCAGTGACGGGACGACCTGCACCAAACCGTTGAGGTCCAATCCAATTCGGAAAGGTATCCTCTCCTAATTTCGATGCCATTTCTTTTTGAATCTTTTCGACTTCTTGCAAGGCATCTTCAACGTCCATTGGTGTGCCATCTTCGTGAGCACAGCCTCGTATGACAATTGTAAATCGATTTCCACGGTGGTTACCGAATCCTATTTTCTGGTGGGTTCGGCCAAGTACTTCAATTTCAACATCTGGGATTTCAACAGCAGTAACCTTGGCTTGTGGGGCATCGATTACAAACAATTGTTGCGTCACTGCTCGCTTGTCTTTTGTTCCAGCAAAAAAGATACGATTACGAGGGATGGAGAGTGCTTTTGCCAATGTATTACAGAATCGATTGGTTTCCCAATTCGTCAGCATGATTCGAGCTACAGTAAATCGACCACGGTTATCAAGATGAACTGGGGTTGAAATCTCTTCAACTCGAAAGTCAGCTACTCTTGCTTTCAAGACACCACCGATACCTTGTGTATCAGTTGCATAGCCGTCAAGTCCAATGGATTCTGCGAGAGAATCCGTCCATGTGGTCATCGGAATACCCCATTCAGAGGCTGATGCTGGAGAATTCACTTGCAAGTCCTGATACAATCTCCTTCAAGATCTTGTCAGATGCGTTCTTTCCAATGGTTCGAATATAAAATTCAGGGTCATCCAATTCCGGATGGCCTGGGAAATAGTTTGCATATTCTACCTTACTGCTGTTGTTAAGGCGTTCTCGAAGCATTTGCAAAGCGGTATGGCTTTCACCAATCACGCGCATGCGCAGTTCATTCTTTTCATTGAGGAGGACTTTAACAGGCATTGCAATCGTTCTTGCGACCTACCCCTTTGTTTTGAACCTTCTCCCTCTCTCGTCCTTGAAATTATGTTGAAAACTGCAACGAGTAGATCTGAAAAAACTCAGAAAGCCACTTATTTGAGGGAATCCACCCCGTCTCTTTTTTAGTGCCTTTACCTCGCAAGAACAATGGATACTGGTTCGTTAGAGACACGAATGGCCAGTTGGTCCCACTCGTTCCAACGTATAGCTCCCGTGTTACTCGTGGTCGTCTTCTTGTTTACAGTAGCATTGAGTGTGCATCTTGTCACCTCTCCCCCAACATTCAATACAGACCTTGCTGATTTTGCACCGGATTCAGAATCAAGTGATGCGCATGATAGAATCCATCAATATTTTCCGAATGAAGCAAGACCACTCTTCGTCCATGTTACAGCCGATGACGAATCTAACATCCTTTCTATAGAACATATGCAAACTATGAATGAACATCTTGAGCACATGCGAAATGAATCATCCAAGCGTCAGGATGCTGTTGCAGTTTGGACCGCTGCACCTGGAATTGTACAATTGGCTCTCGATGAGGAAGCCAATGGCACCTCATTGGATTCTGTTCAATCATGGACCGAAATACTCGACCTTCTCTTTGAAGAGGATACAGTTTGTTCGCTGACGGCTGACGACCAACTCCTTTCTGCTGCACGTTATGCATCTGCAGGGCTCCTTCACAGTGATTTGAATATAGATTCGAGTTGTACGTATCTCAAGAATGGGACGGGTGATGGTGCTCCAACTGCCACTTCCACACTCTGGGTCTTAGAAATCGACCCTGATTTGGAAGAAGATAAGCGAAAAATTATCCAAGACCAATTCCGAATGGAATTTTCTAAACTTTCAGAATCTTCAGATCTGAATTACGGTGTAGCCTCACTGGACCTCATTTCATATGACATCGACCAAGGAACATTTGATAATTTGGCCTTGTTGGTCATCCTCGCCTTATTAGTCGTCGTCATTCTTCTAGCCATTGCTTTTAGATCACTTAACGATGTTGCATTCCCACTTATCGGCTTATCCTTTGCTCTAATTTGGACCTATGGTATTTTGAATCTCGTCGGGGTCCGGTTTACCGCCCTTGAAGTGGCTGTTGCACCACTGGTACTCGGGCTCGGTATCGATTATGCAATCCATTTACAGCGAGCATTTTCTGCCATTCGCAAAGAGACAGAAGATTCTGCAGAAGCGTGGCTACGTGCTTGTGCCCGACTCTCTATACCACTCTCTTTAGCAGTTGTAACCACCGTGGCCGCATTTTTGGCCAACATTATTTCTCCATTACCACCATTAGCGACTTTTGGTTATGCTCTTGCATTTGGAGTTCTGTGTGCTTTTGTTTCTTCGACTGTTGTGGTCGGTGCACTCCATGTCGTCCGTAAGAAGGTCTCAAGTGCGCAACTGGCTCAAGCAATAACCATGCCACGTCTTGTTGGTAGTATCGTCGGTATTCAGCAAAAGCAGCAAGTTACAGTCATTCTGGTGACTATTTTGATTTCTGGTATCTCAATCTTTGGTGCAACCTCACTTGAAACTGATTTCGACCTCGCAGACTTTGTCGACCCGGATATGGAAATCATGCAAGTCCGAGAAGATATGGCATCAAGTTACGACAGTGCTGGTTGGAAATTGATTTACATTCTGTTCGAACCTCTGAATGCTTCTTCGAGTATTCCTGGGGATTCATTGATGCTGAATGAATTAAGAGGCTTACATATTGACTTGGAAACGAACCACGATGTTGTAGGTACTGACAATGCACCTGCTTCACCTTCCTACGAAGGGCCTTATGTTGTTGTGCGAGATGCTATTTTACGTAACTCATCTTTTGGCGATTTTCACAACCTTGAAGTCTTTGCAGGTGATGTTTATGTCATGAATGACTCAATTGAGATAAACTTGAATTCAGTATTTTCTGAACTTTCGAGCAACCAAACTGTTGCTGATGTTTTGACTGGTGAAACATGGGCGCAACGAATCGAACAAACGGTCTCTATGGATGATGGAAATATTAAGTATTTCAGAAATGAAGTCCGTGTCGAAGCATCGACATCCGCACAATCAACGATCGTCATCGATAACATCGAAGAACAACTTGGTAGCACTTCAGAACCAGGTACTCTTCGCAATAACCTCGAAAACCATGCTAACCTGTATGTGACCGGTGACCTTGTTATTTTGCAAACTGTGATCGATGGTTTGAATACATCCCAAATCAAATCAACAGCGATATCGCTCTTTGTATCAATGCTGGTCTTATTGGTTTTGACACGTCGTGTTGTTCCAGCGGTAGCAGTGCTCTTACCGGTTGCCCTTGCTTCGCTTTGGGTCGCTGGCTCGATGTTTATACTCGGTTTGAAATGGAATGTTTTGACGGTGATGGTTACAGCTTTGACCATTGGTATCGGAATCGACTACTCGATTCATATGTGGCGGCGAATTGAAGTCGAACTCGCACGCAGAAAAACGCATTGGGAGGCTTTACGTGCCGCTCTTTCGACGACAGGTGTTGCATTGATTATGAGTGCACTCACCACTGCTTTCGGATTCCTTGTGCTCATGTTTTCACCTATGCCAGTCATCCAAGACTTCGGATTGATTACTGCGGTCACGGTCTTCTTTTCCTTGTTACTGGCATTGCTTCTGTTGCCAGTTTTGATTGAACTTTCTGCACGGAATAAAGAAGAGGTTCTTGAAACAGATGAGCGAGCGACCAGCGAAGGATGATCAACGGGTTGTTAATGCGTCAATGATTTCCTTCATTGAAAGATTCTGTTCTCGAGCAACCAATGCAAGGCACATCCAAGTGCTGACATAGCCCAATGCCTGTTGCTTACGTTTCGCTCGTCGTTCAACTTCATCAAGTGATATTTCGGATGATTTTGAAATGAATTTCGACAATCGTTGTGTACGTTTGGCACGAGGGTCGTCTGAATCTGAAACGTGCAGCATGGTACCGCTTTTTACCGGCACTACTGGCCTTGATGCAGGTATTGATTCAGTTATAGTCGGCCGAGGTCTTTTGTCTTCAGGATGGACGGGATGAAGTAATCGAGAAGGCCGAGGAAACCATCCGAGTGGTGATTGTACACCTGTGAGGGAGACGGTTGGTGTGAGCGCATCTTCTTCACCGGATAGCCAACCTTTGCCAATCAGTGCTTGAACGACTTTCTCAGCTTCATCCGGTGCAATCCATTCCATGTCAAACGAAAGTATTCGTTCAATATCTAATGCGCCGAGTGTTTCACCGTCTCGAAAGCAGATGGCAAGAACGCGTCGAATATCCTCGATATCCTCACTCGCCATAGAGTGAACAATCAGCCCCTCTTCAAGAAGTTAAGCATTGACATTATTGCATCCGGGTGAAGGATTTGTCCGGATTTTGTTTCCATCGTCCACACAGTAAACCAGAGTAGAAAGTTTGGCTCCCCTCGTATAGATAATCACCGCCTCCTGGAAGTTGGGTATAATCGGAGACCGAATCACCAACTTCTGCTACCTTTGATGTTGGCACAAGTGCTTCAACTTCGGATGAAGGTTCCACCTCGGATATTTTTGGAGGTGGACCTTTGAGATTCGTTGGGGCCTTCTTCGGACTTCCTGTGCGAGAAGGAGGGCCAGAGGATGGCTTTTTGGCGGGTGAAGGCTCAGCAGTGAAAGTTTCATCTTCGCTTCTTTTACGGAGCAAGACGACTGAGATTCCAATTACAACAAGTAATCCTCCCCCTGCGGAGATGGCAATCAGAGCAGTTGACATCCCATCATTTTGTTGGGTATAATTTTTCGACCAAATATTGTTCAATTCACTGAGTTCCCAAATCTCTTGTTCAGCATCGATTTCGATGAGAAGTGTCCAATCATCGTTTGGGACGGTGAGTGTAGTCCGAATGTTTATCGCCGTATTCTCTGCAATACTGGGTACCGATTCACGGCCGACAATGGTCGAAACTTCGCCTTGAACTATGCTGATAGTGATGTTAAATGGGACTTCAATCCTTTCACCGGAACTAAAAATCTTCATCTCCATGCGCAAGGTTGAACCTGAACTCGATTCGCCTTCGAATTCAACAGAACTGATCGCCAAATCAGGGCCAATATTGCTGAGGGTGGAAATAAGCCAAGGGTCGTTTGCGGAATTACCATTCGCAGAGGAGAGTACCCAGCCCGCATCATCACTTCCACTTCCCCAACAAGCGATGTTCGATTGTGTGGAAAGGGTAGATGGGTCTCCTTGCTCGGCAAAATTATAGATGAAACTGAACATAGTTTTGCCATCGAACACGGTTGATGATTCGCGGCTAAGCGTAAGAATTGGCCATTCGAAGTCCAAGGATTGAATCTGACAATTTAGGGTGAGGTTATCTGACCATGAATTTGCTTCAGCAATATTCACGCCGATTTCTACATTATCTAAATGGTATCGAGATACTCCACTTGTCAACGTTGAAGGGAGCAGAACAGGAGCGTGACCATCCAATTTCATATTCGGTAAATCGGTAGAAAAAAGATTCTCTGCATCATAAGGGTCCCAAATCTCCAATACAGTTTGGTGCCAGAGCCCTGAGCCCATTGGCGTTTGGATTTGTGTGGATAATTGACCGTCGATGACTTCAGCAGAAAAACTGCTCGAAAAGAAATCATTCTGAACTTTGCCTCTCCAAAATACTGAGACATATCCGTTGTATGATGAGTTGCTGATGAGATGCTTAATCGTAGCATTCAGTTGGACAGATTCCCCTGAAATCATGTTCCAACCCGTGGTAAGTTCACCTTGGATTGGCCCATCTATGTCTCGAAGAGGTTCGATGTCAACGGAAATTTGTCGTTCCAAAACCCATTGCCCTTCCAAAATCAGTTCACTTGTACCATCATAATCATCGATTTCAACCTTAAGATGGCCAACATCAATTCCTGAATTCACAAAAGTCCAACCGACTTTACCAATGAAGTAGATGACGTAACTTTCATTTTCTTTTGTAGCGAAGCATGAAAAGTCAACTTGGATTCGAGCATCCAGTTGTTCACAGGTATCCAAGTTGGTATTATAGCGCATACCGAGGGTTTCATCGTTACCAAGTTCAATACGAACTTGCGCAATATCGGTGAGGTTATTACTATCTTCTACTATGACTTTCCATCCGATTTGACCGTTTGGTTCGAGACGTTGGGCACCACCTACCGTCGTTTCAAACAGTGATTCGATCAATGATACATTGGCTTTTTCGGGAGTTCGGCTCATCCATGAGAGTAAGCCATTCGAAGGAGAAAGTACGGCATCCCGAATATTCTTTCCGGCAAAGTTTGTCCCTTCAAGTGTAACATGCACCATTTGATGATCTGAGTTTGCCGTATCATTGACCGTTAAATTTAGCAGCCATACATGTCCGGTATTCGTCGTAGTGAGAGGAGTTTGTATTGACTCATCTGGTGAATACAGGCCGTCTGAATTGCTATCATGAAGCGCTTCAATCCAGACAAACGCTTGCAGTGTATTATTACTAAACCCGCCGACGTCATAAAATTCAAATTCTACATTTCTTTCAGGCATCTCATTAATGTAGGAGCCAGTACTTGGTGATGTTGAAGTTTGAAGTGGTACGTCAACGCTGAGCACAAACTCCTTCGAGGAGGGATTGACATTGAGGATAAAATCATCTTGCGTACGTGCTTCTAGCCACATTCGGGCAGGACCTGAACTGGCGTTTGGAAGGGTGTAGGACGTCACAGTTTCGAGGCCAGTTTGCAGTGCAAACCATTCTCCAGTTGAGTTGAACCAACCAAAGTTTGAATTTTCGACATCAACGTGTAACCGTGCCTCAATCAAGCCATAGAGTAGTCGAGTTGCTGATGAATTGAAACTATGGTCAACGGTCACATCGATTTGAACGCCATCGGGAAAGACTTCACCCGTCGTTACTTCAGGTCCACCTTGGCTCGAAAATGTGGAAGAATAATCGATGACATGGATGTCAAGAATATTCTCTATATTAATGATATCCGGACTTCTATAATACGTCTCATGAAGGCCATGAGTTTGAATCTCGAGTGCAAGATAATCACTCGGTAAGCCTTCCTCGATAGCGATACTCCATTTGATTTCATCACCTTCTGATGTCGATGAAAGTTCGATAACATGAACATCACTTTGCTTCAATAATCCATCGACATCATCGATTGTGAATGTTTCAGTTTCAGCATCCCATGTAATTTCAGCAGGATTATTACTTGGCAAGGTATAACCATCGCTGTTGGTCGAATGCAACAACAGGGAATAACTCGAAGCAGCGGCATAGGATGAATGGAATGTTGTCAAATTGATTGGTGCAGCATTTGGATGCAGTGAAGAAGGAGGCTGTCCCAGAAATGTTGATTCTTCAGAATAGATTTTGACAAAATCAAGGTTCGGTATTTGCCAATTATTTAGTTCAGTGGTATTGAATTGGACCCGATATTGGACGAATGAATTCCCTTGACCTACAAGCATCAATGAGTGGTTTCCAACTTGGAAAAATTGTGAACTGTTTTGTGGGCCCATCGGGAGCCAATCCGTAGTGCCGAGTAAGTTCAAATCATTTCCAATTTTGTATTGTAATCGAAGTTGGGTGTCGACAGGAGTCTGTCCGGAAAATTCTAACCACACAGGGGAGGAAGTTCCTCGCACTGTCTTTCGAAGATCCAAGATGTCCGACGTGAGCCATCCGTCATGTGTTGAAGGATTGTCAAAGAATTCAGAAAGGTCATGGTAATTTGTGCTCCAAGAAGAAAAACGATAGGACGATCGGTCTCCAGATGCGTAAACAATCGTGCCATTTGTTCCAGTAATTGTATGGTCATACATGTTGACTGGCAGTTGTGAATGAACGCTCATGGCTCCGGTGAGTGGATTATAGCCATGGACATCGTTCGATAATGCATTGAATCCAGTTCCCGTAATACCTCCGGAAATGATGATTTCATCGTTGTGAACCGTGGCTGCATAAGCTGCAATTTCAAAGGGCAAAACCGAATGATTCACCCATGTGTCCGTCAAAACATCATACACTTCGGTATGGTTGGTCGGGGCAGTAACCGTTTGGTTGAGTGTCGGGTTGAAATATGTAGCAATTCCACCAATTGCATACAATTTACCGTGATATTCAGTCAGCGCAAAGGAGTGCCGAGCAAGACTCATATTCGCCATTTGGTCCCAAGTATCGGTATTGGTATTGTAGCGCATGAGTCGGTTGGTCGTATCCGAACGGTCTTTGAGACTCACGCCTCCAGCGGCGTATATGAAATCGCCAACATGGTCCACTCCTGCAAGTCCGACTGCTTTGCCACTTGTCATTGATGTACCCTCCACCCATGTGTCATTGGAGGTATTGTAAATCTGGACGAGACCTTCTGACTGAATTGCAGGCGATTCGAAGGGGTGATAATCCCCAATTGTGTAGACCTTCTCCCCGACCACTGTGCATCCAAAGTACATTTGCGTCAATGCCATGCTTCCATCACTTAGACTCCAACTCGAGTTCACTACATCGTAGATTTCAATCAAATTCGTTTCCATCTCATCATTACTTTGCATTGGGTTTGGGTCAACTCTCCCCCCCATAAGTAAGACTTCATTCGAAGATTCGAGGTGAACTGCACATGCACCTGTTCGGGTAAAGATGAGCCCTGTACTCATGGTTGACTGCCACGAAATCACTGGGCGATCCAACACTGCTTCGCCCGTTGCTTGTTCAATCGTAATGTTTCTTTGAATAAAGCCGTCCGACTCATTAAAATCAAGGTCCATGTGGAGGCTTGAAGATACTTGGCTGTCTTCGAGTGTCGAGGGGTGTTCTTGTGCAGTAAGTGCCATTTGCAATGGCGTTAGGAGCATGATGACCATCATCACAATCGCAGGAGTAACTCTGCGAAACGCACGACTGTCCATGGGTCTTGCTGATGCCGTCGCTACAATACATTTACCCTCTGCGGTTTGATTTCTCGCACGAGAGTTCAAGAACAGTTGGAGGATGTCCATGGTGAATCAAGCATAGATTCATTCGCATTGGGGATATGCGCCCTACGGAGGAGATTACTTTGTCACGTGAATATGTCGCCCGCGACCCTCGGACAGGTCTCCCAATCACTTTTGAAAAGAAGCGGAAATCTGTAAAGAAAATGAAAATTGAAACAGGACCTTGGGTCGCCCTTTCCGATGACGATGTTTTCGCCTTACTCAAAGGTGAAATCCAGACGGCTTCTCTTCGATGGAAAGACCAAACGATTTCACTTGGGCGCACCTATGCTATTCGTGCATTGGGGAGATTTCATGGTGTAAGGGTACATCAAGCACATTCACTTCTCCTTGCGTGTTTAGAATCTGATGCAGTTGAGGACCGTGTAGCTGCTTTGGAAGTACTTCCTGAAGTCGCAGTTCTCAAATCAGACGACTTATTTGATTGGCTTTCCGTCATGTTAGACGACAAAGATATCAATGTCCGTAAAGCCGCAAGTCGCTGTTTAACCCTCACTTCTCCCGTGTTTCCATCCGGAGTTTCATCAATTTTAGCAAATGAACTGCGCTCGCCAGTACGATTTCGTATGGATGCGGCTTGGGCCGGATTATCCGGATTATGCGAAACCTGGCCCGAAGTCGTCGTTGACCATGTTGATTCGTTATTGCTTGAAGACGATATGGAACTGAGAAAGAAAGCAACAGCCTTACTCAAGAAAATTGTCAATAAAGGTGATTCTGCTGTCTGGGATCTCATTTCATGGTCCTTGAACGATGCTGATGTCGAGGTTCGACGTGTTGCTGCCAAGAACCTTCCAGCCCTTGCCCGTAAAGAATCTCGAATCGCAACACTGTTCGCTGAACGTGCTTTGTCAGATTCGGATTCAGAAGTTCGGTTGAGTGCGATTAAGGCTGTCCAAGCTTTGGATACTGACCATGGTCGTGCCCGAGAACTCGTCGTTCGTGGAACCACCTCAAAGGACCTCAAAGTTCGTTCTGCATGTATTGAACTTCTTCCTCGGCTGTTCGGTGAAGAAGTACTTCGAACAATGGCAGAAGAATTACTCTCCACTGAAACAAATGACAAAATAATTGCTTCGCTCAAGGAAATGGTCTTTGATGCATCTCTCGATGGAACTGAAGCGCAAAAGAATGCTCAACTCGCACCTTCGGCGGCCGTTCCAGCATTGGACAGAGAAATCGCTGAGGCACAGGGCCATCGTGTCGGTTTAGAGCCCATTCGCTCAACTGACGGACCTCAAACTTCGAATGAAAGCGATACGCCATTGGGTAAGGATGCAAAAGATGCTCCCAAAGAAGCGTCTACAGAACCGGCCCCAGCACCGGCCCCAGCACCGGTTTATCGTGCAGTTAGCCAGGATGAATTGATGGGATATGAGGATGATTTTGAAGACGATGAACCCGACGAGGACGCCGATTATTTTTGAAATACGATTGAATTACCTCATCATTTTGTCAAGACGCATGTCGGTATGGTTAAGAAGGGAGTGTCAGTGGGCCGAATTGCTTAGAGGTGAATATGGTGGTTGAGGCATTTAATGATAAGGCTGAGCAATTCGAACGCTTGTGGGATGGTATCACCCCTAAAGGCATTAATAGAAACAAATCTCTGAAGTTCCGACAATATATTTTGGAACATGTTCGACAAACTCGTCGCCCTCTTACCCGTGAAAATGCTCGAAAGTATTGGATGGGTATTCTCCAAGCAGAAATCAAAGAACTTGAGAACTACTGATTCCACCCGATTGGGTTGCCACCGTCTCGGCAATCCACACGAAACCCCGAGACGGAGATGATCCTATGTTCACCAATACCCGCTTCGACTCTTGGGACCTTCCCCAACATTTACTTGACAGTCTTGAAAAGATTGGCTGGGAATGTACGACTCAAGTTCAAAAAGATACGATTCCAATCGCTCGCTCTGGTCGAGACGTCATTGGACAAGCTCGAACCGGTTCAGGTAAAACTGCAGCATTCGGTTTACCAATTCTCGAACGTTGCCAACCAACTGGTGAACTGCAAGCATTGATTCTAACGCCAACTCGTGAACTTGCAAATCAAGTCGCTGAGGAGTTTCAGACTTTACAAGGTGAAAGTGGACTTCTTATTCAAACGGTCTATGGTGGCACTGACTTAGAAAAGCAGGCAAAATCTCTCAGCAATGGAGTCGACATTATCGTCGGGACTCCTGGCCGTGTGATGGATATGACCGAACGTGGTCACATCAACCTCGAATTACCATCATTGTTCTGTCTTGATGAGGCAGACCGCATGCTTGACATGGGTTTCTTTCCCGATATTATGTGGGTCACTGAACGCATGAAGAACAGAGAACAAACTCTTCTGTTTTCCGCAACATTCCCACAAGAGATTATCGATGCGGCGAATGAATTTATGAATGAGCCGGAATTTGTTCTCACCAATACCGAAGAATTGGATATTCCTCCTATTGATTTGTACAGTATCAAAATAGGTCGGGCAAACAAATTGTGGGCACTCGGAAGATTGATGTGCAGAATGAGCAGTGAAGACCAAACAATTATTTTCTGTAACACAAAGCGAATGGTTGACTTAGCAGTTCAGAGATTGAACAAGCACCGATTTGTAGTCGAAGGATTACATGGCGATTTGAATCAAAACCAACGTGAAAAGATTCTCAACCGTTTCAAAGAAGGCGAAGTCAAAACTATTGTTGCAACCGATGTTGCTGCTCGTGGAATTGATGTAGATGGAATCACATTGGTCGTCAATTACGATTTGCCAGTGGATTTGGATTCTTTCATCCACCGTGTTGGAAGAACTGGCCGAATTGGCCGTAAGGGTGAGGCTTGGAGTTTAGTCTCTAGGGACGATGCCCCGCAACTTTCGAAAATCATGGCAACCTATGGGTTGGATATCGTTGATTCGGAAGCCCCTGAACTTCCAGATGGTGTTGAACGAGAACCAATCGCTCGCCAAGATGATTTTGGAGAAACTGCAGATGTCTTTGGATTCGTTACCGTCCACCTCGATATCAACCCTTCATCAGCCGGCTCTTCTCGCACAGTTGCCTCTTGGTTCCAACGTGCAATCCGATGCGATGAAATGGCTCTTGGCGATGTACATTTCGATGCTGAATCAACTTTTATTAGCATTCATACCAGTAAGGTTGGACTCGCACTTAAGGCACTTCAAAAGCACGATATGGCCGGTCAAAGAGTCACTGGAACAATTTTTGAGTAATCACTCTTCTTCTCTGTTCTTTTTCCACGACCCAGATTTTTTCTTATTATGTCGTGATCGAGGAATCTTTTCCTCAACTTCAAGAGATTTCAAGTCATTCTCTGGTAGAATTTTTATCGGCCAGTTACCCTCTTCATCTGGTCTTTGAATCACCACTGAGGTTGCCCCGAGTATCACCAGACCAAGTGCAGAGAGTGACCAAGCATATCCAATGGCATCATCCCACCGATTTTGCGCTGTTCCACAATCAGAGGATACAAGTTCCGAGAACATACAGAAATCAAGAGTCTTTTTTGCCGCCATTGCTTCCTCATTTGAAGTAACATTGTGTACTGCGAACATCATGAGTAGCAGTGCTCCTATGAGAAGGAAATAGTGCTTTGATGCCCAAGAGTTTCTAAATTTCAATCGCCATTTCTCATCACCTGCAACATCTGAAACGCTTGCATCAAGTGTTCGTGCAGGTCCTCCAACTTTCCAAAACCAAACCACCCACATTGTTACGAGAACCAACAAAAATCCCCACTTATAGACTGCAGTGTGGTACTCCCACATTCCAGATAGGCATGCGGGGTCATTTGGATTCACTGCGCAATCGTTCATTGCTATTGGATAGAACACCACCAGTCGCATTATATTGAGGACATAGATGATGCTACACATGACGAGTATAGAACGGATTTTGAGGCGTTGTGGTACACCTTCAGTCATTGCCACAAGCGTCGACAAGAAGATCATTTCATGGACGCCAGCACATTCATCTGAAACATACAAGCCTACCGTGTCATAATTCCCAGGGAAGTTAACATGGACAAAATCAATTCGCGTCATCCATCCATTATGCGTTGACAAATAAGAGGCTGCATATTCTCCATCACTGTACAACAAATTAGTAATTTCATTCCATAACCATGCCTCAGTCACTTGTAACGGCGCCAAAGTATCAGAAGGTTGAGTTAAAAACCAGTAAAAGGCTTCAACACACAGTAAAGCCAATGGGATTCGCGCATATCGAAGTCCGAGCTGACCAACTTCAGACCAATTCAAATCCTCTTTTGTTGAGGAGGACTTAGAATTCGTGCTCATGGCTTTGCGTAGGTGTTCCTCTTCATCAAGTTGCGGTTCTCTTCACCCGGCTACAGTTTGGTCACTGAAGCCATTGCCTCTCTTTCGGAGGACTTGAAAGGGATGATGACTACCGTATACCATGGTCGAAGTTGTTTCCCTTGGAGATGGGGCATCTGTTTCGCCAACTCATCGTCTTGATGTCATTGGATTTTTTTGTCCCATTCCAGTCGCTGAAGCGAAAAAGGCTCTTTCAAATATGGACACTGGCCAAATTCTCGAAGTTTGGGCTGATGACCCTGAAACGGTGCATGATATGCCCTTGTTAACCTCACGAGGTAAAAATAATATTCTTTCCATTGAGGAAAGTGCAGGCGAACTTCGCTTTTTGATCGAGGTGATTGAGTGACTGAAATACTTGAATCGATTGAATTAGTGGAAAACAGTTCAGTTCCAAGTGAAGCAAAACTTCCAACGATTCATGGTGACTTCCAAATCCGTATTTTCCATGAGTCATCAACAGGCTTCGACCATGTAGCACTTACAATTGGTGACATGAAAGGTCCTGACCCGGTGATTGTGCGAGTACATTCAGAATGTTTGACTGGCGACGTGCTGGGGAGTCTACGCTGTGACTGTGGTCCACAACTCGACTCCGCTTTGAAAGCCATTGTCGAACGTGGGTGGGGTTGCTTGCTTTATCTACGCCAAGAAGGTCGAGGCATCGGTTTGCATGCCAAAATTCAGGCTTACCATTTGCAAGATAAAGGTGCAGACACACTTGATGCGAATTTGATGCTTGGCCTACCTGCTGATGGGCGAGATTACAGTATTGCTGCGAGCATGCTTTCAGCACTCGATATTTATCGAGTCAGTCTACTCTCAAATAATCCAAACAAGCGTGAGCAGTTAGAAAAACATGGAATCAATGTGGTTGATTTGATTCCGCTTGTCGTGGGTGTTGGTGACCAAAATCGTTTTTATTTAGAGACGAAAGTTGAACGCATGGGACATAAAATCAACCAAAAACAACTGGATGGAAACTAAAGGGGCCGTGACCGAGAATTGAACTCGGGCTGGCAGAACCACAATCTGCCGTGCTAACCCCTACACCATCACAGCCATGAGAGGTAAGTAGCGGTCATACGCGTGGTATTTCAATAATCCGCAGAGGATGTCATGTATTCAAATCCCAACTCAATGAAACGAACGACCCTCGCATTCAAGTGTATTCGCTGGCCTCCTCTTTACATGCGAGCAACAAGTTCGAGGCATTCGACCGTTCTTTTTCTTCTTTTTTTGTTGCTTCTAGCCCCTTACGGCGCAGTTTCGGCACGTTCAGTACATCAAACAAATACCGTTGATATCTTTCCCCAAGGTGAATTTTCTCAACCCTCAAATTGGACACTTGGGGCTTTCACCTCCTTTTCGGAAGACTCTGCAATCTATACTGATACCATGGTCGCTGACCAACGCCTCACCATGGTTCACAATCGTCCGTTGCATCAAGATAGCATGATTTTTTGGGCACAGTCCACGCCAACGGAACATAATAACTCAATGGGTAGTCCTGATGGAGCAACCTCTTGGTCAACAGGTCCTGAGATTCAACTCTCTTCGTTCTATGCTTTTGGGTCCACTGGTTATGATATTCTTGCGGTCGATGTTGTCGTCGCTTTTTCTGTACCCGACCCGTTGTATCAGGACTCAGTTCGAATTTCACTCAATTTCGACGGACAATATGAACCTCTGACTACTTTCTCTCATACGCAAGGGCCACTGGATTATCTTTCGAACACTTGGTCCAATAATGTCTCGAGTCTCACCACTTGGGATTGGGACATGCTTCAAAATTCAGTGGTCACATTGGATTATGTTTCTGTGGGGGGTTCGACGGATGATTCGGAATTGATTGTCGATGCTGTAGGCATGCAAGTCACCATGAGGACACCTTGGTATGGTGGTGAATACGGTTCTGCTCAAGCACAATTCGCCGGCCATGAGATGCCGGTGATTGGACTCGACTTAACATCAGGGACTTCCGATAATATGGCATTGGCTGAGTGTGGCCTTCAATCCAGTATCTCAGGCTCATCTGGACTTTGGACCAGTGAGGTATTTGAAACGCCTCCGAACCAACGTATTGGAAGAGTCCACTATACTTTAGAAAATGAATCACTCGATGATGTGTTACTTGAGTATTCCTTTTCCGATGACGGCATTACTTTTTCAGAATTTGGCCCAATTGATGAACACATGCTTCTCCCGGACCATTCTTTCACTCAACTTCGAATAACAACCATTGATGCATGTATTTCGACATTCACAGTTGATGTCAACGACCCAACACTGTCATTACAAGGCCGTATTTTCGGGGATGTTGTCGGCTTAGATTCAGTCTACTCGCGTTGGCTTTTATTTGTAAATGATGAGTTGGTAACCAATCAGCCAGTGGCTTTGTCTCCTTCCTTATCTCTTTCATTCCCGATTGGTAAGCACTTGGCCGCTGGAGATACCTCACTCAAAGTAGAATTGAAAGCATGGTTTACTTGGGATTCTCTCGGAAATGCAAGTACGACTGCTCTTGAAGTCACATCGTTAACAGTCTCAGGGGGTTATGAGGTCGAATGGGATGAAGACCCTGTATGCATCCCAGTCGGAGATCAATTCTTGACTGAAGATGGGGGTGGACGTATTTTGCCATTTTTGTATCGTTGCACTGATGACCGCACGGCATACGAAAACTTGGACGTGAGTTTTTCAAATTCCAACCCGGAACTCATCGTTGTTGATTTGACAGAAGGAGATATCCGCTTGTCGCTTCAATCTGAATCCTCAGGCCAAGCTACGATTCAAACCACAGTCACCGACGCTGCCGGGAATACTTGGGTCGAGACTTTTATCGCAAATGTGCAGAACATCGATGATCGACCTGAACTGCAGGAGTTTCAGTCATTGGTGCCAGTTGAATTGTCAATTCCAACCGTTATTCCATTTGATTATACAGATATCGATTCATTTGGCTTAACAGCATCTTCAAACCGTTCATGGGTCGCAGTGGATGTATTCAATAAAACATTGACTGTAAATGCACCAACTCCTGGTTTCACTTCTGTGCTGGTTTCATTGTGCGACCAAACTTCATGCCATGAACGAATCTTGGACCTCGAAGTTCTTGCCCTACCCGACCTCTATGTCGAAGAAATCGACCTTGGAACAGATATCGTTCGTTCGGGTGATATTGTCTCCATTCGAGTTCTTGTCCGTAACATCGGTCAAGCAGACGCAAGTTTGATCTCCATACGATGTGAATCAAATTCAGAATTGATTGATTTTGAAACCTTACCCTTGCTCCAGCCTGGTAAAGTCGCATACGTGACCTGTGATTGGCAAGTTCCTGAAGACAAGGAACAAGTTCAGATTCGCGCCATTATTGACCGAGGCCTCGAGATAAAAGAGGGTCAAGAGGATAACAACGAGGGGATACTGGCAGTCGCCATTGAACCTGCTCTCTCATCGATCGATGTCAATTCGAATTCTGCTCCAATTTCTGATGGAATGTTTTGGGGACTCTCGATACTTGCACTCTTGGCAATCAGTAGTTTGTTCATCTTCCTGACGCCTGCGAAAATCAAAAAATTGGAATGAAAAACATTTCCTCGCATTGGGGTGCCAAAACAATACCCGATGACGGATAACGCGTAAAACACCCTCAAACTTGATAGGGTGACCGTCTCACAAAAACTTGCTTTGAGGCCGTGGGGGCCGTTCAACATCTGTTGACAAAGTGGATGTGGGAATTATGTCAGTATTGAAAATAAGAATCGAAACAGAAGAATATATTTACGAAGAATATGTTGAAGCTTGAATCAAATTTGATTCACTCTGGAGACTTCCAGCGACGAGGGTATAATCCTTCATCGAGCAAAACCATACTTGGTCGAGCTACTTCACCTTCGCTAATACCAGCGAGTTCATCCGAGTTGAGCGTGAGCGTTACAATGCCCACAGCCTCGCCTTTGAGAGTTTGAATCATCACTTCCTTCCCTGACTTTACTCCGGCTTGGATACTGACCAGGCCAGGTCGCAATAACGGAGCGCCATGGGCTAAAGCAGCAGCAGCACTATCTTTTACTGTAGCAGTTGGTAAATCGAGAAGTAACTTCTCAATAGGGTGAATCACTCGCAGTAAGGCTTCAGGTTGGTTGCATTCTTTCCATAGCCAGACCGCATCTGCTAATTCTTGCATCGTGATGCAATCTTCCAATTGAAATACACCTGAAGTTTCACGGCGTAATTCTTTCAATTGTACTTTCATATTCAAAAGCAATCCGAGATCACGAGCCATGGTACGAATGTAGGTTCCTGCTTCACAGTATACTCGAGCAATCATATCATTCCCATTCACTTCAATATTTTCAAAGGTGAAAATCTTACGGGTACGAACTTGAACTTTGACGGCAGAAACTTCAGGTGGGACATTGTACACACGACCAGTAAGTTGCTTCATCACCTTTTTGAGTTGAGCCTCTTCTGGCATTGTTTCAAATCGGAAAATGCAAATATAAGTTTTTTTGTGAGTGAGAATCTTTTTGGTTACTTTCATTGCTTTACCAGCCATCAAGGGTAGGACACCGGTAGCAAAGGGGTCGAGTGTGCCACCATGGCCCAAGCGCTCGAGACCAAACAGGTCACGTGCCCAAGATGCGAGTTGGTGTGATGTTGGTCCAGCAGGTTTGTCCAAGAGAATAAAACCGGAGGCAAGACGCTCTTCAACATCTCGTGCGTCAGGACTTCCACCTATGGTGAGATTGGTAGATGCAGTGGTATCAAGAATGAGTTGTTTCATAGGTATTTCTCCAAAATAGTGATTGTGGCAGCAAGCACTTCTTCACTGCCAAGGTTTGTTGCGTCAAGTGATGAGGTATAGGGTTCGCGCTGTTCGGGTAGGAGTTGGTAGAGTTCCATAAAACGCTCCGCATCAACCATTGAGCGATTCTTATTCGCAACAAGTGCTTGTTCTATAGATTTACCTTCTCTGTGAGAGACCCGCTTTGCTCGTTCTTGTTCATCCACCTCTAGCCACAGCCGAACACAAGGAATCTCCAACCGATATGCCCACCATCCCGCCAATCGAGATTCAACGATGTCTGCAGAATCCGCAAGCATTTTCTCTTGGAGAAGTTTGTCCAAGGCACGGTCAACATCGAGGTCACTCTTGCATAACTCACCAAATTCTTGGAGATTCATTTCGCGACGAGCAGCTTCATTTCGAAAGACATCACCGCCGTTGAGAGAAGTCCAACCAAAATGCTCTACGAGTCCAGCGACTAAGGTGCTTGTACCGCTCCCTGGGTGGCCTGAAACGGTTATCCGTGGCATCTCTATACCCACTCGTGTCGACAAACGTCACAACGTCTACTTCGGGCTCCGAGTTTGGTGATCATACTTAGGCCGCATTCTGGGCATTGATTTGCATCTGATTCAGATTTTTTTGGCCTTTCAACATCGTCTTCCTTTGACCATACATTCGATTTATTGCGGCTGCTTGGATTGTTACGCTGGTTACGTTGTTGCCGACGTCGAGCGTCATTGTCTTGAGTAGATTTTGAAGAAACAACAAGGTGCAGAAGCGGTTCTTTGAGGGTTTCACCAGCGGTCACCAAGGGGTGTTTACGGTATCGGAACAGTTTGATGTGCCGGTCGATAATTCGGCCGAGTGGAGCACTCATGCAAATGTATGCGCAAATCCAAGCTGGGAAGAAAAGAAACTTATCATCAAGTAAATTCCATTCCGAGACCCATGGTAGAGATACATAATCGACTCTGAAACTTTCAACTGCACTGGTTAACCATGCGAAAATACCGATGATGAAAACCATCGTAAACATCATTGGTTTCATTGCCCCCATCTGAACTTTCATTTGTTCAGGCATCATCTGTTGCTGAAGGGTCGTCGCTTTTTCCTGCAATATCGGGTCACGTGACATTCGTGCATCGTTCAACATTTTACGGACTTGGCCTTGTCGGTGGCCGATGTGTGCTTGGGCCATCGGGTCGGTGAAAAAGTTCCTAAGAACGGTATTCATGGTCATAGAGAAACTACCTAAAATGAGTACTGTGAGGACGAAATATGCTTCTTCTGGGAGAATTGGTGACAGTACCGGGTCAGCAACATCACCCAAAGTATTACGTATACTAGGGTTCATGATGAGCAGCGTCATCATCACCATAATTCCAAGCATCATCAGCATTGACCCACCCGGCGGTTGAGGTGGCGGGGGTGAATTCCCGTTGGACATAAACAAAGGGCGGCGCATAGAGGGCATGAAGGTTCGCTTGGATATCTCTCCCGTGAACCCCACTTCATCTCTTCTATGCCGAGGGATTGAAACGATGCGCCGTTAACGGTCTGTCATGCGCCGCAGAGAACCGATGGATTTGGACCGAACTTGGCGTCATTCATTGCCAATGCCAATGCCAAATCGGCCTGTTTGCGTCACTTTGGATGAGGCGATTGAACAATTGAGTCGCCTACCGACCAATCCCCGAATTTTTCTGTGGACCGATGCTGAACGTCGTTGTCCACCTGGTTGGGGATTTATTGCGGGTGTCCGTCAAGGTGTACCTCCTCAAGGAATTGAGGCGGAACTTGAAGCATGGATGATCCAGTATCCCAGTGCGTGGTTAGTTGTCGATATGAGAGACGGTGTTATCACTCCGTCAACGCATCGGTCCTTGGAAATAGTTCTTTCCAATGTGAACAGGTCAGTCTTGATACTCGTGAGTAATTCCTCACAAAACGAGAATTGGCCGCAATGGGTCTTGCCTGAATAAGCGTAATCTCTACGCATATTCTTGCTTGGTTTAATCACTCGAAAGAGTATGAGCAAACGGTGCATGCACCAGCATCATGGGCATTTATAGCCATACAAATCGGACAATTCTTTTCCGAAGCCTCTTCAGCCTCAGTGTCTTCAGGGGATTCTTCAGAGGATTCTTCGGGAGCCTCTTCAGTTTCAGATTCTTCAGGAGCCTCTTCAGCCTCAGGAGCCTCTTCAGTTTCAGATTCTTCAGCAGCCTCTTCAGTTTCAGATTCTTCAGCAGCAACTTCTTCCTCAGTTGATGCATTAGCATTCCATGCATCAGCAGCCGCTTCGAGTTCAACCTTCTTGAGATAGCCGTTATCATCCAAATCAAAGTTCACTGCATGTGCAACAAATGCATCACGTTCACTGACATCAATGTCAGCAGCAGCCATGACACGGAGTAAGACATCCTCTCTCCATGAGATGTTTGATTCGATTTCTTCTTCAGCCTCAAGTTCCTCATCGGATTCTTCAACAGCTTCGTCAACAGGAGATGCGATATCTTCAGTTTCGACTTCATCTCCAAAGTGAACGCCATGGAATCGGTTTCCTGCTTCACCATCGATGACACCAGGACCTGTAATTTCGAAGGAAACTTCCAGTCGTTCACCCTTTTCGACAATTGGAATCGTCCATGTGAGGTGAGTTCCACCTTCACCGGAATCAGATGTCATTACGCAGTCGTCACGCTTGTCATTGTTTCCACGAATCAACCAATCTTTAATTTCGAACTTCTCAGGAATAATATCGCTAAGAATTACGTCTTGCAAAGCGGTATCTCCATCGTTGGAGAAGAGAATCAAGACCTCATGGCGACCTTTGCCGCCGATCTTTTGTGTTGTCTTTCCAAAGGAGAAATCCCGACGGTTGTGAATCACACTAATTGCAGGTGCTTCAGTCGTATCTCGCGTGCAAACTGGTCCGTATCGCTCAGCACTGAATTCAGTCCGAGCAGGTGCAGTAATGTTTGAATTATCAGGGGATGGGTCAGGAGCAATCAAATCGTATTCGATGGTCATGTCCTTTCCTGGTTTAAGACCGACTGGGCCACGTGCACCGACGGTAATGGACAAAGTATGACCGTCTCCATCAGGTGAACGATTGGTCTTCTCAAGTGTAATTCCACTGTTGATTTCTGCTTTGATTTGTTCAGCATCGAGTTCCTTGCCGTTGATCTTAATGGTCATAGTAGAGACATCAGGGGCATTGAATAATCCAGGGACGTCATCGGTAATCCGCATCAAATTGATATCTGAAGAACCATTATTTGTCAATGTTAAGCATGCGGTTACCTTTTGTGAACGGTATGAACGCAGTCCAGTCGTTGAGTATACTTTTTCTAAGTTCGCTTCAACAACTTGTAGAGTCTTTGATTCAAGACTGATTGAGCCTTCGGTACTTCGGCTCGCTCGTGGTAGGATTGTGTATGCAAGTTCAGTGGTAAAGTCAGGTTTTGACTGTGCCATAACCGTACGCTCTTCACTTTCCCACTTTCCATGAGGCTTGACGTCTTGTCGAACATCACTAATGTCGAAAAGCAAGTCGTCACTTCCTTTCATTCGAACTTGGAGTTTCACCAAATCTACAGCAAAAGATGAACGGTTCTCAAACGTAGTTCGGCAGAGCCAGTTGTCTGGACGTTCATCTTCACGGACACGCATGTAAGAGAATCCACGGCAGAAAGCATCGAGTTCTCTGAAGTTCAAATTTGACAATGTTGAATTCGAGGTGTATGTAGCCGATGCAACACCAGCGTTGATGGATTTTGTTCCAGATACAACGATGGTCCCTTCAATACTCAGAACTTGCTTTTCACCTGCAGAAAGTGAACCGACTTCCCAAGTGAGTAAATGATCATCAAGTACTGCTACTCCTGTGCTGGCGAAGTTGAACTCTTTCGGAAGCGGACGAGTGACGATAACGTTGCTAATTGCAACACTACCCACGTTTTCGACTTCGAGTTCTAAAGCAATTGGTCCACCTTCGTCACTGGATGCAACGGAGAGGGAATGTTCTTGTGAACGAGCAGGATTGGTATCAAGGCGTTCTCGGAGAACAAGCATTCTCTTGCCAGTGACTTTGTATTTCATGCTGTAATTTGCACCTGCTTCTAATTCATCTACGGAAACATTATCTCCGCCGATATCAGTGGCATCTGCATAATCGAGCATAACATCGATATCATAAACTCGGTCTTCAGCAGACGGGTTGTTTATCTTGAGTGAACCTTTTACAATTTGCTTGATAACTTCTCCATCTGCGCTCAATGTCGCTTTTTCAACTTCATGAAGTGTTCCTTCAAGTTTGTCACCGATTACTTCGTCGACTTCAGCACTGGTTCGAATAATTGCTCCTGCTTGTTCGCCCATTAAGTTGTCAGGGGCCCCGAGCAATGAATCTGGCGAAAGAGATGCAGGGAGGGGGAGAATCCCCTTTGATTCGTCTGGCGCTTCAGATCCACCAAGCAGAGCAGCACTACCGGAAAGTAGCGATGATTCTTCCGTCGCTTCAGATGGTGCTGGACCACCAACCACCCAAGCACTGTTGTCCTTCACTGAAGATTCTTCAGCAGGTGCTTCAGCTTCCATTTCTGGCATTGGTGGCAGAGTAGGTGATCCGAGAAGAGCAGCACTGTCCATCATCAAAGATGCTACAGCAGGTGCTTCGGCTTCCATTTCGGGCATAGGTGGCATAGGAGGGAAGGCATCCAGGCCAGGTGGTGCAGGAGGAGCATCCATTGGTGGTGCTTCCATTTCTGGCATAGGTGGCATAGGAGGGAAGGCATCCAAGCCAGGTAGTGAAGGAGGAGCATCCATTGGTGGAGCGTCCATTTCTGGCATAGGAGGCATTGGCGGCATGCCAGGTGGTGCAGGAGGAGCGTCCATTGATGGTGCGTCCATTTCTGGCATAGGAGGCATTGGCGGCATGCCAGGTGGTGCAGGAGGAGCGTCCATTGATG
>CAJJCM010000065.1 GCA_905182635.1 uncultured Candidatus Poseidoniales archaeon | reverse complement strand
GCCCTTACAATTTTTTAGTATAGCCAAATCTCAATTACATCAACTCCTTCGCATTATTGTGCGACCTGAGGAAAATCTGATTCTGGAAATTTGCCAGTGCCCAAATATTGCTCTTGCTAAAGATGATTCATCCCACCCGTGCCATCAAATTGTGAATATTCAAAACCGTGATTCAAATGAATTTCAACTTCCTGAACCTTGGAATGGTAATATTACTCAAGCAAAATTACTTTTCATTTCTTCAAATCCATCTCTTGATGAATCCGAAGCCTATCCAACGGTAGATTGGCCAAATAATCGTATTCTAGATTTTTTCCAAAACCGCTTTCATCCTGAAAGAAAATGGACTGAAGATGCTAGAAGAGTGCTCACTAAAGATGGAATGACCTATGCGAAACGCACAGTTCCATACTGGAATGAAACGAGGTCAATGGCCAGCGATGCATTCGACAGAATCGCGACCCCCGGCGTGGATTATTCTTTGACTGAAATCGTTCATTGTAAATCGAGGTCTCGAAAAGGTGTGAAATCTTGTGCCAAAACTTGTTTTGATTTGTGGATGAGCAGAATTATTTCAGCATCCGATGCCAGAGTCCTCATTGTCCTAGGCGATGAAGCAAAAGAAATGATGAGCGAATTCTTAGATCTTGATTCTGAAATACCATTTAATGAAGGAGTTTTTCTAGGAAATGCGAGTAGAATTGTATTGTTTTTAGCTGCTCCTGGTTCAAATAAAATAAGAAAGATTAGCAAGGTCTTCTCAGAAAAGCAACGCTCAATTCTGAAAAACGTACTCAGCCATTAATCAATTGATTAGGAAGAGTTGCCTACTTTCATTTCCCCGACAGTCTTTCCAACCGCACGTGCTTTTGAACGCTCATGCGATGCTTCCTTGGCAGATACCATGTAAAGTTCAGAGAGATAGTCGAGATGCCCTGGGGAAGTGACGACCATAACATCATCAGCAGTAAAGCGGTCAGGGGAGGTATACCCACAAGAATTGCAGAGCAGGTAAACTTCTTTTTCAAGTGTTTTGACATAAGTAGCAACTCTCTTGGCTGCGCCATCAACATCGAGTGCTTTCTGAAGTTTCTTGTCTTGAGTGGCAATCCCTGTTGGGCAGCGATTTGAATGACAATCGAGTGCTTGAATACAACCGAGAGCGAGCATGAAACCACGTGCAATGTTTACTCCATCTGCACCCAAAGCCATAGCAACAGCAACATCGATTGGAGTTGCTATTTGCCCTGAAGCGAACAAATGTATTTTGTCCCGAACCCCATGCTCACGTAATGCCCAATCTACCATAGCAACACCATGCTTCATTGGTACGCCTGCATGACTGGCTAGAACCAAGGGTGCGGCTCCAGTCCCGCCTTCGCCGCCATCAACAGAAATGAAATCAGGACCTCGTTCAGGTTCTAAAGCAATAGCCGCTGCAATGTTTTCTATTTCTTCGATATGGCCAGCAACAATCTTGATTCCAACGGGTTTGTTTGCAAGATTACGTAAACGGTCAATGAAATCGAACAACCCCGGCAAAGTATCGAATTCCTTGTGCCGTGGGGGTGAAAGAATATCTTGACCCATTGGTACTTTACGAATCGCAGCAATTTCAGGCGTTATTTTTTCCTTAGGTAAAATTCCCCCTTTGCCTGGTTTTGCCCCTTGCATTAATTTCAGTTCAATCATACTCACATTGTCATGAGTTGCAATCTTTGCAAATGCTTCGTCAGAAAAATCACCATTGTCATCGCGGCAACCAAATTTACCAGTTCCTAATTGAAAAATGACCTTACCGCCCTTTTGATGATAAGGTGCAAACCCACCTTCCCCAGTATTGTGGAGGATTCCAGCCATTCCCGCGCCCTTATTCAAAGCACTAACAGCATTTGCAGAGAGTGAGCCATACGACATAGCGGAGATGGTAACAAAGTGCTCTAATATCACCGGGTTTTTCACACCAGTGCGTTCACCAATTACCCGATAATATCCAGTATGCTCACTTGTTTCCTTCTTGAACATTGCAGGCATTACAATATGGGAACCAACGGAATCAAAATCAACTTGACTTCCGAAGCCAATCGTATTATTTTTACCTTTCGATGTTGAATAAATCCAATTCCGAGTAACTCGATTAAACGGTTTTTCTTCAAGGTCATTTGCAAACCAATATTGACGCAGAAGTGGTCCTACATGCACCGCAATCCACCGGCCCCAATAGAGCACTGGAAACCTGCGTTGCACTGGATTAACAGTTTGAAATCTATCGTGAATGAAGAGAATTGAAACGCCTAAACCGAATACGCCGGCCACGATTGAAAGAACATGAAGTAAACTCCCTTTTTCAAAGTAATCAGTCAGCATCTGATTTGATACCAAAATACCTGTAAGAGAAGTAAACAACCAGGTAGCCCACCAATAAAACCACTTTCCCATGTTACCTACAGCAATGCCGGGGGTATTGAATGAATCGCCAAAGGTGCGAAGCACCTATGCAAAGTCCATCGTATCGACTAACAAAGACTGAGGGTTTTCGGATAATCCTTGCGACGTATATCTATAAACCAATTAGTCCCATTCCAACAATCGTAAGTATTGCAAAGGCAATCGCAATGATTGCAAAGATAAAATCGAAGACCATTCCAGTAATTGAACCTCCGTTGGATTGACCTGTTGATACTTCCCAGTCAGCTTTGCCTTTGTAGAACATCCCATCAAGAATAAATCCTATACAAAAAGAAAAACAACACAAAGAGGTTCCAATCTGTGTCATTAAGAAAGAATCCGTTTCCATTGAAAAGATAAAAATTCCGAAGTATAATGTGATTCCAATACCTATAACAATGTAAGATATATGCCGGAAATTAACTTCAGGTTTATATTTTAAATTAATATATACTATTTGTTGCTGATTCGTTGCAAATTGAGCATTTTGCTGTTCACCATGAATTATTTGTTGCGGAGGAGCCGGTTGAGTATTTGGCTGAGCGTTTGGATCTTCGCCCGGTTGCATAGTCATCGGTTTGTGCCCAATATAATCAATTTTACCCAAATATAATCTCAAATAACGAATTTATTTCTCTTTCAAAATGAATTCCATTTCGTTCGATCCAAATCAAAAGGTGTTGCGGCCTGAAAGGTATGCGATGGGTGTTCTTTGCAACGCCTAAACTCACTCAAACGAGAGGTTGAGGTGCTGCTGCATTGACTTCAGCAGAAACGCCCGCTTCGTAACGTGCAAAGTTTTCGTTAAACATTGCTGCGAGTTTGTCAGCAGTCGTATCGAAACTTACAGTATCGGCCCAAGTCTTGCGAGGTTGCAGAACTTCTTCAGGGACATTCGGACATTTGACGGGAACTTCGAATCCGAAACGAGGGTCAACGATGTATTCGACGTTGTCCAAATCTCCATTCATGGCAGCATTCAGCATAGCACGGGTGTATCGTATCTTCATTCTCTTGCCTACACCGTATGCGCCACCGGACCAGCCGGTGTTGATGAGCCAAGCGTTTGCCCCATGCTCTTCCATTTTTGTTGAAAGTAGGTCAGCGTAAACGCCAGGGTGCATTGGCATGAACGGTTCACCGAAGCAAGCCGAGAACGTGGCTTGTGGTTCTTTAACGCCGATTTCAGTTCCAGCTACTTTTGCAGTGTATCCAGATATGAAATGGTAAGCGGCTTGTTCAGGAGTTAAGCGAGAAATTGGCGGTAAGACGCCAAAAGCATCGCATGTCAAGAAGATGACATTTTGCGGGTGTCCGCCTTTGGAATCCATGGTACGGTTTTCGATGAATTCAATCGGGTAGGAGCCGCGAGTGTTTTGTGTCTTACTAACATCGGCAAAGTCTGGAATCCCATTTTCATCCATCACGATGTTTTCAAGGACGGTTCCGAACCTTTGAGTTGTGGCAAAAATTTCAGGCTCATCTTCTTCTGAGAGGTCGATCAGTTTTGCATAACACCCGCCTTCGAAATTGAAGACCCCATTTGCGCCCCAGCCATGTTCATCATCGCCGATAAGGGCGCGATTCGGGTCAGCGGAAAGGGTTGTCTTTCCAGTTCCAGAAAGTCCAAAGAAGATGGCTGTGTTTTCTCCAGTCGTGTTGGCTGAGCAGTGCATTGGGAGAATGCCCTTCTTTGGTAGAAGAAGATTCATCACCGAAAAAATCGACTTTTTAACTTCTCCAGCGTAGCGAGTACCTCCAATGATAACTTCCTTTGCAGCGTAATTGACGATGACAAAACATTGAGAATTCAAACCATCTTCTTCCGCGTTGGCTTCAAAGTGGGGCGCGTGAAGCACAGTGAATTCTGGAGAATGGGTGGCGAGTCGTTCAGCATCCGGCCGAATAAACATGTTACGTGCAAAGGCGTTATGCCAAGCGGTTTGATTGATGACTCGAATCGGCAATGCCTCGCTAAAATCTGCACCACAGTAGAGGTCTTGAACAAAAAGCGTATCTTGGGCTGAAAGATAGTCAACAACCTTTGCTCTCATTTTCTTAAACGTGGCCAAATCAGTTGAAATATTTACATTACCCCAATTGATGTCTTGTGAAGTGGTTTCTTCATCGACGATGAATTTGTCGTTTGGTGAACGCCCAGTGCGTTCCCCAGTCTCGGTGACCAATGCTCGATTCGAACTGTAGGCCCCTTCTTTACGGGCTACAGCCAACTCGATTAGGGCTGGGGCCTCTTGGTTCCAATACACCTCTCCCGAGGGAATAATTCCATGCGCGCTGAGGTCTCCGCTCGGAGTCCCGTGGGTGGCCGCCATACCACCTCCTTTCGCGGGCCCTCTTTGTCCCTTTTGGCGGTAGCACTTCTTGAAAGGCGGGTTTTATTCTTCGAAATCACTACATTGCGGCTTGATTGCCTTGAATTCGAAAAACAATGAGCGACTCGGAAAAGTGCGGCCGAATCCACCAACCATCGAAAGCATTGAAGGTGAATTGGAACGGGTAAGGTTTCATGACTGGGGAGTCGGGTGACGGGAAATCTGGAGAAGCCCCCATTCGGCCGAGAGACGATGTCGTTCGCAAACGCGAGTTCCAACGTGCCCAAGGGGTCGACATTCATTCATTCATGGTCGAACAAAATCAAGAAACTCCTCCCGAGGCACCCCCCCTGCCCTCGCCGGAATCAGAGGATATCGCCGTTGGAAAAATCACATCATTGTTTTCTTCCGGAAAAGATGAGCATCATGCCGCTGGCGCCGTACAATCAGACGGTACAGTTCTCCAAGAGCCGGAAATGGACAGCGTTACAGATAGTGCAGTTCACGGCGAGAAACGATTGAGTTTTGGGCTCTTGGTAGCCATGGTACTCACATGGTCGGCGATTGGGGCCATTGTCGGAACAGTACTCCCTGAAATTCCCAGCGGATTGGGGCTCTTAGCCATGGGTGTCTTCGGACTCTATCTTGGTGAACGGTGGATTTCAAACCCCAATATGCGCCTCTTAGGAGTGACTTGGGTTATCATTTCGATGAAACTGTTCTACGGCCTTGCTCTTGATGCTTGGCACTGGGGGTGGTTCGATGTATCGCCTTATGGTGCCAGCGAAACATTTGGTGCAAGCCTCATCGGTATAGTTTCGTTGAATATCTACCTCGCGCAACGCCATAATGAAGATGCGATTGCAGCCCAAGCCACCTTGATTCTTCTGTTGGTTGGAAGTGCAGCAGGTGCATTGTATGGAGAAATTGGAATCGCTACAATGATCGGTTTGGGGACCCTGCTAATGCACGGCCTCGCGCTTTATCGCAATTCAGGAAACCTTGCCAGCCTTGGTATTGCTTCATCCTATCTTTGGGTCGGGGTCCACGCCCTCTCAAGGAACTGGTCCTTGTTCGGTCTTGACATCGTTCCATTCGAAGACGAATTGCTGTTGTTTTTGTTGATGACGTGTGTGACGGCGACCAATGCGATTATTGCAGCGAGGTTTGTTCGGGCTGAAAATTGGTTTTCCAAAGCCTTTGAAGCAATGGGGCTTGGAAAACCTGCACTTTGGTCGGTATCGGTTAGTCTTGGGATGATTGGCGCATTACTGGCGATTACAGCACATCGTTTGGAAACCGGTTATGCACTTGCCCAATTGATGCTTCTCATTTCTGCTTTTAGTGGCTCATATCTGGTCGTCCGTGGCGTAGATGTGAAGAGATTAGCCCCCTATATCATCTTCCCAGCACCGTTTCTTTTGATTGGGCTTTCGTTGTACACCTCGGGCGCGATTGCCATTACCTTGCCGTTGAATTTGGATGGCTACAGTTTGTATGCAGCACTCACAGCGCTGTTCACCGCCGTTGCACTTTTACGAAATCAAACCGCAGTTTCCGACCATGTGATTTGGTTGGGCGGCCTCTCAATCGTCATTCTACTCACCCTCCTCATCCCAGCAGGAGATGCAAAGAATGGTGCACGTCTTCTTTTGATTACACAAGGAATCGTCTGGATTGGTCTTTCGGGGTTGGCCGTTTACCGTTCTTCACCTTCCATAGCGGGAACGGCCGTCTTAGGGCCTTGGGTTTGGCTTCTGCTGTTTGCTACCGATGCAGACGCTCGGCTAATATCTGCTGACTTCATCCCCATTTCGGTGAACGAATTCGATTTGTTTTTGTGGATGAGCCTCCTTGTTGTACAACAAATATGGGTCAACATCCGTCACGGTGAAGTTGGATTGAACCTCGCTGCACGCTTGGTTGGTTTTTCCGAAGTCGGCGCAAGATTTCGCGATTCAGGCTTAGCAAAACTTTGGAATTTGAGTTTCCTTTTCTCGGTCATCGTCACTTGGGCTATCGTTCGTCCAGGGGCATTGCCAATGTTCGGATTGGTCCTCATTCTTGGAGGTCTGCTCATTGGTCATTCGCTCATGGTTTACTTTGAACGGCATCTTGGAAAACCTCAGACTTTGATGAGCTTCTGGGGAATCTTTGCTCTCCTACTTTCGTGGACATACGGCCAATCGTCATTATGGGCACTTTCTTTGGTTGTTTCATCTGGAATTCTATTGAAAGCGTCGGACCGTCGACGCGATGCTGGAGCAACAGAAAGCGAATTGGAGCGCCTCGAAGCACTTCCCGGACAACTCTTGACCATGATGATGGGCTTCATGACCGCTTTCTTTGTGATGATCGCACTCAATCCCCTCACCACAATTCCATTGACGGGTACAGAACATATGCTTGACAAAGAAACTAATTTATTGTTCTTGATGGTCATCGGTTTGGCTGCTTTGGTACTGTATCTTGCGCGCGCAGCAACCCTTGAGAAATTACTTCCGCCAGCGATAAGTGCGGTCGGACTCATTGTTTCCATGGCTTTAGCAGGCCAATCAATCGATGTCGAATTGGTTGTTTTGGCCGCAGTGATTGCGTTTGTTGGCTCAGGCGCTTACCTTGCAGTACAGGGCGAATTCCGCGCAGGAATCCGTGCACTTACCAAAAAGGAAAACCGTTTACAACGCCTCAGTGAGAAACAAGAGAGGATTCAAGCATTCATTGAATCGAGTGGGATGGACACAGCCGATACCAGCCGTATGATAGAAACCAAGGAAGGCGATGAAACGGCAACTACCTCTCGTTCAACACTCCGCCTTATCGATACTGAATTATTGACGCTTGTAGAAAAACAAAGGAAACGGCAAAAGCGCGCTGGTTCAATTGGACAACATGATTTACACATTGGCGACATACATCATCAGCCGACGATTGTTTTGTTGTTCCTTGGAACAACAATTCTTGCCACGACATTCTTTTCATTTACCACGGGCGCGACATTCTTGGCGCTTTCATTTAGCGTTTTGATCTCTATGCTATTTGTCGGACTTTCGCGTATCAGGGCAAACCAAATTGGACTGAGGCTACCAGATATCCTCGGCATCGAGGCCCCCATAGCCGTTGGTATGATTGGATTGGTCTTAGTTCACGTAGCTGGGCGTGCATCAAATTCGGTTGTCGAATTGGGTGATGCTTCTCATTTACTCATTTTTATCGGTGGGCTCACCATGCTTGCAGGGCTCGGGCTTCTTGGCCGCAACGACCTTGGAATGCGTATACCAAATGCTGTAGAGGGCGTGATATATCTTGCAGTCCTCGACCGTGTCCTCTCCATCCTTGTTGGTGGCGAAGTACCTATTCCGTTTGCGACCGATCCCTTTGAAGGTACATTCCTCGTTTGGACATTACCGTTAATCGGAATTGAAACGCTTGCAGTTATCGCCGTTCTCATCTTTGATTGGGTCGAAGGTAAGCGAATCCAACACAAACTCCCCGACCATCGGGGCGCAGGAGGGCGAACAGTTTGGATGGTGATGATTGCCATGCTTTCGTTCGGACCAGCAGGGATTATTGTACTGGCTTTATCAGCGCGCAGAGGTGCCTGGTGGACCCAACCCGCCGTTGTACTGATGGCGTGGCTCCTGATTCCGTTCGTCTATCAATCGGCAGCGATTTGGCTGGCTGATGCTTTGACATTACCCCTCCCAAGAATGGGAATAGTCGCTACGTCTCTTGGCCTTATTTCTGTCGCTTTTGTTGCTTGGACTGTCCAAGCCCGGCAAGGGCTTTGGCTACCTGCAGGCCTATGGGCGATGCATCTTCTGCTCATCGGCTCAAGTTTCGGACACGGAAATCTCTTGTTTGCAGTCTTCTTCATACTCCTTGCCTCAACCGTATCTTGGGTGACCGG
>CAJJCM010000064.1 GCA_905182635.1 uncultured Candidatus Poseidoniales archaeon | reverse complement strand
CACCGTTGCATACCGTCACCGCATACGAAGAAAGCAGTGGCGACACCCACGCATTGCACGATTTCTTTGAAACTGTGATGTCTCCAGATGGCTCTTGGATGGGGATTGCATACCAAGAAAACATTGGTCTGCATCCGTTTGAAGAAAACGAAGAGCAACGCTACATCAAATTTATTCGAGGCGATATGGCTTCGATGCACAGCATCGTTTCTGAATCGGATGATTCATCATTAGAGATGCCTGTCTTTTCAATCGAAGAATTGATACTGGCTGCTCGCAGTTGATTGCACTCACTTTGACACCCTTAGGGTGCCATCTCAGAAGGCGCTGTATTCATAGGCATACCACCTGTTGGAGAACCATGCTCGCTAAGCGGTTGATGGCCCTCTGCCTCGCCGCGATGATGGTTTCAATGATTCCACCGGTTTCCGCAGACGACACTCTCCAGAGTGCAAATCCCCTCACTGATGGCGTAACGTCGAACGGTTATGTCTGTGATCCGGACTGCGATGCAGGAGTCGACCAAGCCGATTTTTGGAAGATCGATACCAAAAAAGGCGACATCGTTCAAGTGTCTTTTTCAGGTTCGATGAACGGTCCTAATTTCTGGTGCATAAGTGATGGATGGACGGGTACATTCTCACTGCTTAACGCCCAAGGAGGAACTCTGGTCGAAACTTCTGCTGACGATACCGCCTCCTCAAAAGTACTTTCTACAACTGTGAACTCAGCCAGTTATGTTTATGTCAAAATCAAGTCTGAAGATTCATGGTGTAACGATGGATTCGATTACACCCTTACACCTTCGATTGACAAAGCCAACCGCGACTCCGATGAAGATGGATTCATCGATAATGAAGATGATTGCGTCGACAGTGTTGGCACTTCAACAAATGACCGAAAAGGTTGCAATGATTCCGATTCCGATGGTTGGTCTGACCCTGATTCAGGATGGGGTTCACAGAATGGTGCTGATGCATTTGTCAGCGAAGTGACCCAATGGCTCGACAGCGATAACGACGGTTATGGTGATAATCTCGAAGGTTACCAAGGCGACCATTGTCCATTCCGCAGAGGTTATTCGATTCAAGACCGATATGGTTGCCTTGATTCGGACGGCGATGGCTATTCGGACGAAGACCCCGGTGCTTTGGATGGCGTGACTCCATGGCACGCCCACCCACTCGGATTTGGTGATGCATTTTCGCTCGACCCAACGCAATGGAATGATACCGATGCAGATGGTTTTGGAGATAATTGGGAAGACGGTGATTGGAACCTTTCTCGTGCCGGCTGGGGTATCGGAACATGGTTATTCAGCGCTTCAACACCCGATGCCTGTCCTTTCATGACAGGAACTTCCACCGGTGACCGATATGGTTGCACCGATACGGATAGCGATGGTTTTTCCGATGGTGATCTCAATTGGACCAAAGCCAATGGTTCTGACGCGTTCCCACTCGAACCATCACAATGGCAAGACCGTGACTTTGATGGTTGGGGTGATAACCAATCAGAAGGTGCTCTCTTGATTGATGACTTCCCTGATAATCCAACACAATGGGCTGATTCAGATGAAGACGGCTGGGGTGACAATCAATCCTATGGCGCTTCCCAAATCGATGATTTCCCTTTCATAGAGTCTCAGTATAGAGATACCGATGGCGATGGCTATGGTGATAAAATAGATGGTTTTGAAGGCGATGTTTGCGTGTTTTCAACGGCTGAGGAAGTTGAATCCGAATGGATTTCTCGCTACGACCGTCTCGGTTGTAGAGATGTCGATACCGACGGTTACTCCGACCCGACCAATGATTGGATTGCTCATCCGGATGGATTTGCCGATGCGTTTCCAAATGATGAGAGTCAATGGTATGACACCGATGACGATGGCTACGGTGACAACCTGGAATATTTTGATGGTCAAACACTCAAATTTGCCTATCGCGGTGATGGCTGTAGAACCACAGAAGGAACTTCCACTTTTGACCGATGGGGATGCCCTGACAGTGACGATGATGGTTGGTCTGATTCAACGAGTTCATGGCTAGCAAGTCCCGGTGGTAAAGGCGATGCTTGGCCCATGGACAGCACGCAATGGCATGACCTCGATGGCGACGGACGTGGAGATAACCCTCTCGGAACAACTGCAGACGTTTGTCCGAGCCAAGCAGGAACTTCCGTTGGCCCTTCATCCGGCGGTGACCGTTGGGGTTGCCCCGATACCGATGGTGATGGATGGTCTGACCTGGGTGATACATTTATTCACGAACCAACCCAATCGAGAGACACCGATGGCGACGGTTTTGGAGATTCCAAAGACGGTAACCAAGGCGATGCCTGCCCTGAAGTTCGTGGCACTTCGATTCTTGATCGACTTGGCTGCCGTGATACAGATGGCGATGGTTGGTCTGACCCAACCGATAGTTGGCAAGCCCATCCGTACGGTTCAGCTGACTCTTTCCCGACTGAATCGCTTCAATGGCGAGACACCGATGGAGATGGTTTCGGCGATGTTCCTTTGGGGGCTCTTCGAGACGACTGTCCGGAAACATCGGGAATTTCCAATCGTGATACACAGGGTTGTGTTGATTCAAATGGCGACGGATGGTCTGATTCATACGGTGAATTTTCAGCCGCAGTTGCGATTTTAGGAGAAGACCCAGCAGCATCATGGTTGACGTATTTGGTGATTGGATTTGGTTTCATTCTCGGTGCGACTTTTGCTCTTATTGTTCGCAAGGGTCGAGATACTGAATTCGTTCAAGATGTATTGTTTGAATCAAAAGACACGGCCAATTTAGATGCTCTTACGATGGATGTGTTGCCTGTAGCGATGATTCCGTTGGAGGATTTACCACCCCTCCCGATTCCTGCTGGAATGGTGTTGGAACCTCAACAACCGATTCAGGAACAAGGAGGTGAAGCCAATGAATGATTCAAAACGAATTTTACCAATTCTTCTTGTTTCACTTCTTGTTGGATGTATTGTTTTCCCTCTTGGTCTTGTTCAGGAGGTTCAAGCAGAATCCTCATCAGTTGAAGAGGCACTTGCTGCTGAAGGGTTGGCATTAGTGGCCTTACGTAACGATACAATGGACATGAATCAAGACGGTGAGCCTGATGCAATACGTGTGGTTGTGATTCTCAACTCATCTTCTGATTGGACTGAAATTGAATTGCGATTGTATGGACTTCACAAAGATAAGGAGGTTCAACAAGAAAAATACATGGCGTTTACTGGACAATCCAATGCTAGTTTAGTCTATGATGCATGGTCGGAGGGTGAGCATGCTCTACGACTTGAATTCATCGACCAAGACGGTGAAAAAATAACCACGCTTCAATTACCGACTTATATTCTCAAGCCTGCTTTGAAAATTCCACAACTGATGCTTGATTTAGATGCACCTGGTTGGATTGAAACTGGAGATGATTGCTCCATCAACCGTATATTTGCCGATGAAACTGGCCCTCGTTACGATGCTGCAGGGATACGAACTTTCTCTGGTGCTCCGTTTACTGTTCTTGATAATCAGACCGTTCTGGACTGTTCACATTGGCCTGCAGGTGAATACACTCTCAAAGAAGCCTATCGTAACGACTTGGGCCAAACTACAGAGTATTCGCTCAATGTGTCCATACATAATCGGCCTGCTCCAGCCTTCTCTATGACCATCATCGGTAATGAAAATGTTACCGATAACCCATGCGAAATCACCATGACTCCAAACATGATTGATGTTGACTTTTCAACCTTTGAGAAGATTTGGACCATCCAAGGCTCAATCCTTCCCGGTAACCGTAGCACGACCTATGATTGCACAGTTCTACCTGCTGGGGTCCACTTGATTACATTGGAAGTAATCAATAACGAGAAAATACGAACGGTACACGGTATCAATCTTATCCGACTTCCGGGAATTGATATCTCAGAAGACGAAGCAGCCTCCCTTCCAAGCCGCTCTTTTGGCGAGGATACACCGACCAAATCGGTTGGTTGGTTCTCGATAGGGGTGCTTGGTCTCATCGTCTGTGTGGTCGTGTTTATGCTCTTGGTTCGAGTCAAAGATGAGGGCGATGCTGGTGTTCTGCGCAACCTAGGACCAACGCCAATGATTCTTGCAGATGGCTCCCCTGATACCGAAGGTCTTCCAACAATGACCGATCACGAAGATGTTCTTTGGCGTCAACACCCAGACGGCACTACCGATTGGTGGGATAATCAACTTCGAATTTGGCACAAATGGTGAGAACGATGATACTCTTGTTACAATTGTTCCTCATCATTCCCTTGCTTTTTATTGCCATTAGCGCAATAATTTGGTTCATCCGAGTTCGTCCACGAAAGCCTCAACTCGATGCAAAATGGAATTCAGATTGTGAATTTTTGACAACCACGACCACAGAAGGAAGTAAAATCACGTTTCGAAATGTTCGTGATTTCTTTTGGCGAACGACACGGGACCGTGATGAGACTTGGGCTGATGAAGTGGTTGTTGATGTTAAAGAACTCAAGGATATTTGGTTCATCGTCGACCATTTTCATCCAATCCATGGAATGGCACATACCTACCTCACCTTTGAATTCAATGATGGAACTTGCCTTTCTTTTTCGTTTGAAGCACGTCGAAGAATTAAGCAACGCTACCACCCCTGGGATGGTCTTTGGCGGAATTATGAATTGTATCTCTTGGTTGGTTTTGAAAGGGACCTTACGGGGTTGCGAACCAACGCTCGAGGAAACAAGGATTACATGTTTCGAGCTATTACACCACCTGGGAAAGATAAAGACATACTCCTCCGGTTAGCACAAAAAGCTAACCAACTTGCTGAAAGTCCGGAATGGTACCATTCATTCCTGACGACATGCAACACATCAATCGTCCGCATGGTAAACCGAGTTACACCAGGGCGTGTGCCGTTTTTGTGGCGGAACTTTCTACCGGGCTATACACCCCGTGCTGCTCTCAAACTTGGATTGATTGAAGACTGGGGTGGCTTAGAGGCAACCCTTGAACAAGCCAGAATCGACCTCTTCGCTCAAAAATGGGATGGCGAGGGGAGTTATTCGGAAATGCTTCGTGAACACTTACCCGCTTCAACGATCCAAAAACAGCAATAATTGACCCGAAGTATATTCAATCTCCAAGCAATCACTCTCCACTCGGTTGTGAAGTCCTTGGGTTCCTGGTCGTACTTCTTTGTTGGCTAAATTCCATTTTGCACCGGTGAGATTTACGCCTTTAACGGTGCCAATCGAGAACAATGAGAAGGATGTATATTTTTCTATAGAACAATTCCTATAGCCAGTTTTTTCAAGTAATTCGATGGTTGACTTTGTCGTGTGTAATCGAGTGTTCGAAGGTACTTCGCACAGTGCTAAGATCGCTGCGAATTGGTGAGCGATATCTCCACCTTCAATTCCAAAGATTTCAATTTTGGTTGCACCTTGGTCAACAGACCATATGATGGCTTTGACAAGATCATTGTTTTCCTGTCCGTCTTGATGAAGAAATTGAAGCCTCGATTGTTGCAGAAGTTTTACCCGTACTTCTTCTGAAATACTGTCCATATCACCGATGACAGTATCGATTGGAATCTTATGTTCAAGGCACTGGTGAGCAGCGCCATCACATGCAAGAATGTGTACAGCCTCTTGGACCAATGGTTTCCAAACAACTTCTTCTGGCCAAAGACCATTGGCTACGATAAGATAGGTCTTTGCCGCCATACTACCGCGAGGTGGTTCGTCTTGTCAAACCCACCCATTCATAGGTCGAAAAGAGTCCATTTGTAGTTCAATATACTGACCCCCTACGGGGGTCAATGAATACAAACTTCAAGAAGCGTTTACAAGGAAGCCGACCGACAAGGAGCCATGGCGGCGGCGGCGAGCAGACCTTTCCCTACAGTTTCATTACTGCTTTCTCTGTTGTTTGTTGTTCATCTCTTCTCGCCTTTGGTGCAACATCCTATGGAATCTGAGGCTGAGTTGAACGATCTTTTGGTTCACCCTTCCAGTGAATATGTGCCTTTCAAGAACTCATACAGCCATGAATTTGCTGGTACAAGCCTCTCATTCGATGGATTGAACGATGCAACCGTTCGCGAAGAATCTGCATTGGACATCTGGATGACCGAAATGCTTGAGATGTTACCGAATGAATCGATGGGTACTCCTGATTTGAAACTCAGCCATGATGAAGGCTTTGATGCATGCTGGACGACGCAAGAAGGAAATGTTTACGTTGGTTCTCTCAATGGCGGAACTGAATCTTATTCTTCCGTTCAATCAGGTTGGTCGATGTATTTGGTTGACTCCGTCTCACCAGCAAATGAAAGTACGCTTGTTGATTGTGCTCTTGCAGTAAATGAAGACGGTCGACAATACGTTCTGTATGCCGATGGCAGTAACATCAAATCCGCTCACATCGCTTATCCAAACTCAGTATTTTCTGAACTCTCGTGGCAAAAGATTACCATTCGCTTTAACGTTCAACCGACAGATATCCAGATGGTCCTTCTTCCAAACCAATTAGAATTAGCGGTTTACCGAGATGTAAACGGTGCGCTCTGGCAGCTTAATTACAGCGGTAATTTATGGTATGATAATCTACTCGACATCGGCCCAGTGGGCCACTCTATTGAACTGGAAATGGACCCGGACGGAGTTGCCCATATACTGTATACCGCTGGCGAAGAAGTTCGATTAATTCGCTATGATGGAAGCACCTATGACCGTCGAGTACTTGCTCGAGATTCAAACCTTGCCGGACATATCGGCATGGGCCTTGACACCAATGCTGTAGAACAAATCGCAACAACTTCGTTTGCAAATGGTACCACTACTTTGCAATTGTTACGAAGCCTTTCAGGTCAAGACGAAGGCCGAATTAACCCTATTCCAAATGTTCAGGCAATCGCTTCAGTCGATGTCGAAGAAGGTGACTCGGCAATGGCGGACATCAATGGAGATGGATTTGATGATCTTATATTCGCTGAACCGGGTGTGTCGGTGAATAGTAATGCTGAGGTTGGTCAAGTGACTGTGTCATTTGGGTCTGCTCAAGGCCTCTCTCCATCCAATGTGTGGTCGATGACGGGGACTCAAGCAGGTCAGCGCTTTGGTTCAGGTCTTGCAGTTCAAGATTTCAATGGCGATGGGTTTTATGATCTTGCAGTCGGTTCTCCCGGTTGGAATAATACCCAAGCCAACGAATCCGGTGACCACGGCTTGATTGAAATATTCCTTGGTAATTCTTCTGGAGTCGAGAGCGACTCATGGTGGAATGTAACAGGTAATGAAGGCGAAGCACTTGGATGGAAAGTCGAAGGTATCGCTCGTATGAACGGTGATGGCTTTGCTGACCTGGCTGCTGTTGCAGCCAACCATTCATTCGTCGTGGTAATAAATTCAAATGAAGTGATTCACAAAGGAAAGGTTGTGATTTACAAAGGAAACAGTTCGATGATGAACCATGTTCGCAATATCACTCAAACAAAAGAGTCCACTCTTTTGGGCCGTTCACTGAGTGGCTCAGGGGATTTGAATGGTGATGGTTTTGATGATTTACTTATTTCAAACGCTGCTGGATTTGAATCGTTTAGTGGCTTTCCATCAATCGAAATTTATTTTGGCACTTCTTTTGGTTTCAATGGCACCGCAGACCAAACTATTCTTTCCACCGTTCAAGGTAAAATGTTTGGTCATACCATTGATTTCATCGGTGATGTCAACGCTGATGGCTACGATGACATGATGTTTTCAGAAGTGTACAATGGTACATCTACGTATCAAGCTGGAAAAGTGTGGGCGTATTACGGTTCTTCTGCTGGGATTCACTCCGTCATTCCAAACTGGACACAAATGGGCGAATCAGCCAATGCAATGCTCGGTCGAATGTTCATGGGTGCTGGTGACGTCAATGAAGATGGATACGACGATGTCTTACTCATGCAACAAGGTGCAACGAGAATGGGTAAAGTTGAGTTGCTCCTCGGTTCCGCATTGGGTCTGCGAAGTGATTCAGAATTACTTGCCACGGGTTCTGCTCAAGAATACAAAGGCCTTTCGATGGCCACACTTGGTGATATCGATGGTGATGGATTGAATGAAATCAGTTTGAGTTATCGTCAATCTACTTCCGTCTCTTCATTCCAAGTCGTTCATCAATTGTATTCGGAACGAGATTGGGAATCAACAATTTTCACGTATGCTGATGAACTTGAATTCCTTGATGTTTCGACAGCAAGCCGTGGTGAAGCAAGTATGTTATTGTCCTTCAAAAACGGACATTCGTTACACTTCCTAGAGCATGTTGATGATGGAACAGCAACCGGTATTTGGGCAGACAATATCCTTTCATCTGCGACTGAGAATTCAACTTCTTTCGCGTTTGCAGGGACCAGTGCTGGACGACCCGTCATTCTCACAACAGAAGGCGGTCATGGTTTGAAAATGCAAACTACTTCGAGTTATACGGCTGTTGAAAAAAGTATTCTGACAGCAGGAACGATGGGCGCATTGCTTGGCTCTGCGCTTGACTCCGAAGGCCAACAGCACATCGCACATGCTGCATCGGCTGTAGGAGGATACCAAATATTCACCTCGATTGAAGAGGATTCTGGATGGAGCAACACCCTCGTTGCAACTGATTTAGATCTTGCTGACCCGATTATTGTACTTACAAATTCAAGTGACTCAACGACCTTAGTGTACAGAGATTCAACCGATAACCAACTCATGCTGGCCCACTTGGACAGCAGTTGGTCCAGCTCTATGCTCGGCTCTCAAGGAGAGGCTGTCTCCAGTGATTTCCCAGCACTCTATCTGCCCAACGATAACGTTGCAGTGGCTTTAATTTCTGATGATGGCCAAAATCAAAACCTCACTGTTTGGATGTATGATGGTGTAAATCTGGAATCGAGTATCATCACAGGTTTGACTGACCTGTCGAGTAACATTCAACTTGCCATGGCAGACGATGGAACGATGATGGTGGCAACACTCACATCGACCGGAGCCTTGAATCTCTATGAACGTCAGTTGAATCAATCGACTTGGGCTGAAAACTCGACTTGGAATTCAACTGTTCTTAATCAACCAAGTGGTTCCATCAACAGTTTCAACCTCGACCTTACCGGTGGTGCAGATCCAGCAATGGCCGTTCGAGCAGATACGAACAGTGATGTTCTTTATGTTCGAAACGGGTCCTTAGATTGGCATTCATTCGGTGCGCAGCCCACATCGACCATCGATGGAGCATGGGACCTTTCATCCGAAGATGGCACATACATTTTGATGACCAGTGTCGGCTCAACCAATCTACTTACTTGGAACAGCCTCAACACTGAATCAATTTCTGGAACTCAAGCAGTACCGCAGTACCTTTGGAGCAGCCTTTCATTCGGGGACATTACCGCTACGGGAACGGTTGGTTTGTATACCGATTCAAACGAAACATTACACCTTGCCATTCAAGACAGTGTTCTCTGGGATGTCGAAGTCTTACGATTGTATCCCGATGCCGACAGAGACCTCATTTTTGATTTAATTGACGACCTCCCTCTGTTAGGAAATCAATGGTCCGACAATGATGGTGATGGATATGGAGACAATGAACTTGGTCCTCTTCACGACGCTTGTGAATCGACCAACGCCTCATCATCGTATTACACCTATGGCTGTCTTGATTTTGACGACGATGGCTATGCTGATCTTGATGATGCCTGCAACAGTGATGATGGAGCATCGTGGATAGATCGAAAGGGATGCGATGATTACGACCAAGATGGTTGGTCAAACAACAATTTCAATTATTTTGATGGAGACTTTTTCACTTTCAATTGGAAACTCGCATCGGATAGCGATGGCGACGGATACGGGGATAATTCTGGGCCTGACTGTTGCATTACCGAATACGACATATCTGAGCCAATTGGGGATTTATTCCCATTTAATCCATCGCAATACAAAGACCAAGATGGTGATGGCTGGGGTGACAACTCTTCTGATTCAGTCGATGGTGATGCATGTAAGTGGGATTGGGGTGCATCGTGGAGAGACCGAAAAGGGTGCCTCGATACTGACCTTGATGGCTCTTCAGACCCATCCACCACTGGAGGATATGAATGGAATGTAACTCATGGCGCAGATGCATGGCCATTCGACGGCACTCAATGGGCGGATTCTGATGGTGATGGTTTCGGCGACAACAGTTCAGATGATGCAACAAATCCTGACCGATTCCCGAACATAACTGGTGCTGCAGAGGATAATGATTCTGATGGTTATCCTGACCGATGGACTGCTTTTTACAACGCTACCTTCGATGACGATAACGATAATGTTTTGAATTATCAAGATTTTTGTGGAGATTCAAACCTCGACCATGTTGTCTTAACTGATGGATGTAATCTTCCCGCTTTTAGAAATCAAACGAAGTCTAAACCTTTGCTTAACAATGAACCATTAGTTTTGGACGCATGTCCAAATGCTTGGGGTAATTCAACCGACCCGTATCCGGGATGCCCAGATATCGATGGTGACGGTTGGATGAATTCAGAGGATGCATTCCCACTCGAACCTTCCCAGTGGAATGATTCTGACAACGATGGATTTGGAGATAATCCCACAGGCTATCAAGCCGATGAATGTTCAGAGATTGCTGGTGTGCTTGAAGGAACCAGTCCCTTTGAAGATGGCACTGGAATCGGTTGTCGATTTATCGATGATACAGATCTTGACCGCGATTTTGTTCCCGATGAAGAGGATATTTGCGCAAATACTGATGAAGGACTACCAGTCAACTCTGTTGGTTGTGCTGAAAATCAGTTAGATGCCGATGGAGATAACATCATGAATGATGCCGATATTTGCCCTCAAACGCCATTTGGGGAAACAATCGATGCAAACGGTTGCAGCGTCACTCAACTCCAGAGCGATGACGATATGGACAATGTAGTCGGTCCTTCAGACCTGTGCCCAGACACGCCCACTGCTGAAAAAGGGGACGTTGATGTAAACGGTTGCTCAGCATCCCAGCGTGATTCAGACGGTGACGGGGTTTCTGATGCCCTCGATGAATGTCTCGAGACTCCTGCCGGTTATCCTACTCTCGCAGATGGTTGCACCGATGAAAGTCAGTTCGGTGACGAAAGTGATTTTGATGGTGATGGCTATTTAGACAACTACACATTCACACTCAATGAAGAAACAGGCTTGAGAGAAAACCAATCAGGTGATGCCTTCAAAGTAAACAGTGAACAATGGTCTGACCAAGATGGAGATGACTATGGAGATAATCCGAATGGTTCAGAATATGACTATTGTCCGACAGAATTTGGGGACTCATACCTCGACTTCTTCGGTTGCTTCGATGATGGTGATGGCTATGCAGATGCCTTCGAACCTTCCGGTCTTGCGGGCAATCCTACTCAATGGTTGGATGATGATTATGATGGTTATGGTGATAATCCGAATGGCACTTCACCCGACCTGTGCCTTGGCACTAACTCCACGGAGAAAGGTGATGTTAATTCGAATGGCTGTCATTTGTCTCAACTGGATTCCGATAACGATACTGTATCCGACCTCGTTGACAATTGCCCCGATGAGCCGAAAGGAGATGATGGATATTCGGATGGCTGCCCTCTAAGGTCGGCAAATGGAGAG
>CAJJCM010000063.1 GCA_905182635.1 uncultured Candidatus Poseidoniales archaeon | reverse complement strand
GATGAAAACCTCACACAATGGAATGTTTCACTCAACGAATATACCGTCGATAATTTGACCTTTACCAACATCGAAGCATCATGGAAGCCTCAGAGTACCGACGCAAATACTCCCCGTGTTGTACTTGTCGCACACTATGATACCCGTAATATTGCCGAGCGAGACAGTGATGAGAATCGAACAGATGAACCGATTATCGGGGCAAACGATGGCGCCAGTGGAGCGGCTGCACTGCTTGAACTTGCACGTATAATTCCTGCAATGGACCTTGAGTATGAAGTCGAATTACTCTGGACCGATGCTGAAGATCAGAATTACACCCCACACACGTTTTTCGGTGCTGAAGCGTGGGCTGGACATCAAAGTCAGCAAGATATCAATCGAACTGCCGCCTATATTGTCTTGGACATGATCGGTGATGCTGACCTTCAACTCACCCACATCTGGCCAGGTGACAACGCCCTGTGGAGCACCATCACTCCACTCGCTCAGGCGCTTGGAATGGTCGAAAACGAAACCGATTGCAATGGCCAAATGGGCATGAACATCTTTGACATGAATACCTCATTTGGCGTCACTGACGACCATATTGCAGCACTCAACATCGGCATTCCTGCCATCGACCTTATCGACATTCGTTATGGGCCAAATGCATCTGCTTTCGGAGGCTATTGGCATACCCATGAAGACACACCAGACAAAGTGAGTGCAGAATCCCTCGAAACGGTAGGACGTCTGGTCGAACTCGGGTTGAGAAGTGGAGCATGGTTGATGGCAAATACCACACAAGAAGAAATTCCGGAATCCGAAGTGTCGCAAGATGAAACGCCAACTGTGATTGAGGAACAAACGGCTCAAACTTATCCATATCTGCTGATTCTTGCCCTTTCATCAATTGGAGTATTGCTCTTGTTGATGGCCTTTCTTGGATGGAGCCTTCGTAAGAATCCCTAATATAATCTTGCGCGGCTAAATAAGGGAAGGGTATTATCCGCGCATACATTGACCTTAGATAAGCGGAGGTGAGAGCGGTGGATGACGAAGAAATGGATGACCGCCTCGTAGCCCTTCGCGCTCGTGTTCAGGCCAAACTTGCGGCCTCAGAAACAGCGAAAACGACTCGCCAGCAGGTTGCTGAAGAGGAGTTAGTCGTCGAAGCACACGAACTTGACAAAGCAGTTGAAGAAGCAACTGTTCGTTTTCATGCCAAAGTCGATGAACTCGACCGATCTGATAAATCGAGACTCCTCACCCTTGCCGCCTCACTGATTTTGATTGGAAGTATCCTCGGCATGGCATCAGGTGCATTGATTCTCAACGGCAATCCAGATGATTTGTTATCTTCGGCTTTGTTTGAAAGAGCTGAGCGAGTCGACGTCTCCGGTATTGCACTGGAAGGCGAGGGAGACGGAAGTGGCGTGGCCAATGTCACCATTCAGTTACTCAACATCGACACCGATGAAGTGATTGCTGAGATGGCAACGAATAATGAGGGCCGGTTCAGGTTTCAAGATATTTTGGGCACACCCATGACGCTTCATGTTGAAGCGGAAGGTTACATCACTGTTGAACGTGATTTTATCCCAGAAAAAGCAGGGGTTAATCCAATTACAATGACACCTGGAGAGGGATTGCGTATCGAAGAAGGCATAACTTCTGATGATGGTTGGGTCCTTGAATCTGCAGTGGGTCTTTCGACAATGGTCGGAGTATTTACGATATTAACTGCCTTTGTTGGCTTCCAAGCGGCGGTCGAAGTTCGTCGAGCAAAACGCTATCGAAGAACACAATTTTTAGCAGGAATCGCTTTATTCAGCCGTGGGTTAATCGTGTTTGGACCAGTGATGATTCTTGCCGGAATGATCCTCCTGAGTATTTCAAAGGAACAATTTGATGATTTTGGCGGTGATTGAATGTACCTCATCACGGTTGAAGGTGGTGATGGCTCTGGCAAAGGAGAAGCAGCACGTATCTTGCTTGAATTGGCGGCGGAGTATCCGTTTCCTGAAGTGCATGCTACTCACGAACCAAGGCGACACAGTGAACTTGGTAAGTTGGCCCTTACTTCGGTAAAGTTGGGCAATAAAACACCGCTTGAAGAAGCGGGTCTTTTTGCCGCAGATCGCCTTGACCATTCCCACACTTGGATTCGACCCTTATTGCAAAAAGGCCATGTGGTCATCTCCGATCGAAACATCCATTCATCTTTGATTTACCAAGGAGTCGTTGGTGAACTTGGTGTCGACCATGTTGCGAAAATGAACGCTGCTGCCATGATTCCAGATTTGGTATTGTGGATTGATTGCGACCCTGATAAAGCAATGAAACGTATTCAATCGGGTACATTACGGATGAACAGTGAAAAACAAGAGTATTTTGAAACTGCAGAAATTCAACGGACGATTCGAAAAGGTTTCATCGATTTACTTTCCGGCGACATCAAAGCCCCGGCACCTTTTGACAAATGTTGCGTTGTTGGGCCTATATTGAACGAAGGTGGGCTTGATGAACTCAAGAAGAAACTTCGCTCTGAACTTCGCGCTTTCTTTAATCGTAAGCCTGCACCTCTCAATGTTGTAGCAGATGAAGTTGACCGCTATTTACTTCTCACTTTAGTTTCTGATGTCAAAAAACAACGACGCCTCCCTGGCGCACCTCAAGAGCGAACAGCCATCCACATTGGTTGGCTGTCTGGGCGTTCTCCTGCCGAATGGATGGCGTATGCTGAATCCAAGTGGGATTCCGATAAAGCCGGTGTAAATGACGTTCCTGCCACACCCCATGCACATTCATGTTGGTCCGTTTTAGGGACATTATCCCTAATTGTCGGGTCAAGTGAAGTTCCACGTCTCCACAAAGCGTTTGGGCCGCACCGAATGGTGACGCAACGCCATACTCAGAGGCTCGTCAAGTGGCTCGAGAAAACCCGTTGGATTCACAAACAACAATCCCATGTTCCTTTTGCCGAAGCGCAAGTGTTCAAACTCAGAGACAGTCGTTTAGGTTACGGGCGTTTAGCTCTCGCCATGTGGCCTCTGCGAACTCAAATCGCCTCATGGCGTCGGGCAAACCCGGAGGCTGAATGGATAGATGCCTTACGTTTGATTTTGATTCCAATCGATGGAAGACCGCCACGACCTTCAATTCGCAAAGCGGTCGGATACATTTGTAAGCGCCTTGAAATGTTGAGCAGTGGTCATGAAATGTGCCCAGTTCCTTCGACCATGGAAGAGTTACTCGTATGGTGGGAAACTCCACCGCCCAAAGACTGATCACTCTTCTTCTTTGATTTGAAGTTCAAATCGGACATTTGCCGGCAAATGTACCTCGCTGGCATTTTCAAAATACCGAGGTCGTGCAGAATAAGCCGCAGCAGTCAGTATTGCAATGCCGATTCCAAAGGGCGCACCAGTGAGGGGTCGAGTGAAATTATTCGACTCATAACCTGTGAGTAATTGAGTGAATCCATCAATGATCAGAGGTACGCAAAGAACAGCACCCATACCAACCCATGCCAGCGTTCTGCGATTGTCTCTATAGATTTTTTCAAGCCAGCTGTCTGGCAACAAAGAAAGGCATGTATCCTTGATTGTCCAACGATTGTAGCCATAGCGAGAGAACACCAGACCACCGATGGCAAGTCCAAAGAAGATTCCAATATCACGGGTGCACACTGGCATTTGGTTTCCATTAATTTCCAATGACCGTTCGTGTTTGTTATGGCAATTTAAATCACCAAACATGTAGATAAAACCAGTGTATGGGTCCAGTTCAGACCAAGCAAAAGGCTCGTGGAGATGTACTGTTCCATCTTCATGTACATGGGTCAATGCGCTTGGAGTATTGCCTTCGGAAAAAGCACCGTCCACAGTAGCATAATCCCAAGCGTTGGCTCGAGCACCAAGGTCTGGCACACTATCGCTCGGTAATAGCAGGGGGGCAAGGAAAAAAGACACCAAGAAAAAAGAACTGATTCCAAAGACCCAAAGTCCGACTTTACGTTCACGGCTGCGGTCAAGCAAACCATTCTTCTCCATACCACCGGTAATGGAGTCGAACTGATGAAGTTTTCCTTGATTAAAGGCGAGTCTTGATGTGCAAAGCCCGCATAGAGGGGGCATGAGCCTCAAGGAGGGAGAACCGGTTGGCATTGGAATCGGTCTTCAGGCAGGGGCATTTTTGGGTTTGTATCTTGGATTCAGTTTAGCGGTCATTTCGATTTTAACCGACCCGGGAGAACTCAAGAGGCTGGTCTCTTTGATGTGTATGCCTCCACTGATTGGCTCGGTGTTGCTTGGACCGTTTCTGGCACGGCGTAAACGCCCTGTGTTTCTTGGTAAACAGCCTCTTGTCCATGCACGTGAACTGTTGCACCGATTCAATGAAGGGCAAGGGAAATGGCGCGTCTTGAGTCACATCAAAAGCGATGGAATGTCAATACGAATCGATATGCACAATTTGACCAACATCCCCGGAGTTGTTGAGGCTGCGCTTATCCTAGCCGACCAATATTCAGTCAAATTCATCGTTGGACAAGGCATGGATAACAGTCGCCAACCGGAATTACGAAACAAAGTTCTCTCACACATTGAACGGAAAGTAAGCCATGCTCGCCGGTCGAGAAGTGCAAAATCGATTGAAGTCTCACCTGAACCAACCGTCAAGTATGTTGACCAGCAAAGGAAAATTAATCGTGCCATCTTGATACTTCTGCCAATCGTTTCCTTCTTTGCATGGTTAGAAATGAAATGAGCACAATTTTGCATGGTTAGAGATGCGAAGGTGAAGTCGAAACTTCGATTTGAGGAGAATTGGGAACATCCTTTACATGGGCCGGCGGTTTTCCATTCTTGATGACGGACATGCTCGCCCTGCTTCGACGCCTCGAAAAAGGCGGCATAGAGGTTCCTGCTCATGTTAAGAAAGCCATGCTTGAGGTCGATATTGCTGATTTCACCGATTACGATGTTGAACCGTTTTTCGCCGACCGCCCGATTCCTTTCATTGAAACTGAGCAAGGCGGTCTCAAAACCATCTCAGCGCCTCACATGATTGCAACCTTACTGCACCATCTGGAATTATCAGAAGGACAAGAAGTGGTCGTACTCGGTGCAAAAGGTGGCTATATCGCAGCACTTATCGCAATGATTGTCGGTGAACATGGCCGAGTTCGCCTGCTCGACCCGTCAAATCTTGCCATTGAACACGTTCAAGCTCGCCTCACCCATTGGCCAACCGTTGAATCAAGAGTTTTGGAGGCGATTGAGGTTGCTCCTGTAGCGTTCCCGGGAGAACTCAACCGAGTGTTGATCACAGGACAAATCAGTGAGTTACCCGAATGGCTCGCCTCTCGAATCATCGACGGTGGATTTGCTCTTGTCCCACTTGGCAACACTGCCGGGCAACATCTGATGAAACTTGAACGTCAAGGAGACGAGATGTTCTCAACCGATTTAGGACCGGTCTCGTTTGGCCCAATCGATGTCCGAGATACTGAGACTGGACCGATGAATCCCAATGAATTGGCAGATTTACTTGAATTAACCATTGAAACGTGTGAAGAACTCGAGATGGTCGATGAACAAGAATGCATTGCATTGCAAGATTTGATTGCCAATTTGCGTCAATTACCACCTGACCTGCCACCACCTGGCGAAGGTGGCATTCCAATGAGTGAACATCCGATGATTCAACTGATGTGGGAAGCATCGCCCTCCTTCTTTCGGCTCTGGCCGATGTTGCAAATGATGCTGCACCCGAACCTTGCTCAACCAGGTGCAGTTGATTGGAATGAAGACGATGAAGATGACGGCTTCAATTTTGATGAGTTCAAACGTTGAAAGAGCGTTCATGTTTGGCATTTTACATAGAAAGCATTGATGTGCTGTATGCAGTATGTCTTGACATGAACCGAACCGCATTATCTGCTGGAAGTTTACTCGTTTGCCTGCTGTTGACCTTTTCTGCCCTTGCTGGAATGGCCCTTGAGACTGAACCCACGCCATCACCGATTGATTTGACCGATTCAGGCGACGAAGTTGCCTTTGTCGTCGCCAATGACTACTGGA
>CAJJCM010000062.1 GCA_905182635.1 uncultured Candidatus Poseidoniales archaeon | reverse complement strand
CCATCACAACCATTGACATCATGTCCATCTCCACGACTGTACTCTTGGATTCAAAAGAAACAATGTTACCAAACGAAGTGATGATGAAGCCTTCTTGTTGTGCATTTTCCCATACGAACTCAATCGCTCGTCCAGAGACAACAGGGTCCCATGCCACCGCATCTTCAGATACAATCTGAGCGAATGCTTCTGATAACTGTGGTTGCTGCCGAATAGTTGCGAATGGCGCCACGTGAATTAATGTAGATCCGTCATGCCCTTGAGAGACGCTTGTAAAGTCACCTCCGAGTAGGGAGAGTTGCATGATGGTCCGGGTTGTCGATTTACTTGCATCAACCATGTCCAAAAGAATAGCTTGAGTTTTCAATCCGCTGGCAAATCCTACGCACTCATTCAAAGACTGGTCGGCACAATCAACACCAATCCAAGTATTGTCTGCAGTTCCGGGAAGGAAAGTAAGTTGATGATTGGTCGAGAGAACAGCAAGACCGTCGTTCCGTGTTGCAACGACACATATATTGGGACCTTGATGGCAGGCAATATCGCTGATTGCAGAACTACGAGTATTAGAGATAGCAGTCATGCCCGAGCCTTCAGAGAACTTCCAAAGACTTCCATCTGAAGCGCCAAAGTAAGCAGAGTCGCCTCCAGCACGCCATTCAACTGCAGTCATGTTGAGTCCCGTGATTGAGCCTGAACCATTGACGGTTGTGATGGCGTGATTTTCAGTCGAATAACGCAAGGCAACACCCATGTCACCGGTCATGAGGGCTGACGTGCCTTGTGGGTGCCAAGAAACGTCCTCCAGCGCAGCATTTCGCCCCGTATAGAGGTCAATGTCTTGACTACGGTCTTCCGGATGGAGGGCTGAGACAATATGCGCATAGCCATTTTCTCCAACCAATAAGACCGACGAGCCATCCGGTGACATTTCTCCAGCATGAATACCGATGTCGGAATCATCGAGTGTGTCAACCAATCTCAATTGTATGAGTGATTCCGGTTGTGCAGGTACTGCTGGCAGGAGTAATATGAGTAGGCATACGCCCAATAAAAAGTGCCCTCGCATGATTTGCCCAAGACCAACTACAAAAAAACCCCTCCTACGCATCGAAGAGGTTTTTCTCATTCGCTCCAACGGTGAGCCTTATGGCAAAGAGGCTCTTCGCAGTTGTATGGAGCGATTCGCAGTCAAGCGCGGTTTAGAGAAAGAGATTGGTGGAAATGCAGGCCTTGCACGTATTGCAACGACCTATTTCGATGACATTCAAGTTGATGTTGAAGGCGTATTTACGGGTTCCTTTGCGATTCTAACTCGAATCAATGGCCACTTTGGCTCCGATGGAAAACTCGTTGTCGATGTTGAACAAATGAGGGGCGAAGAACTCAGTAATTTATTATCATCCGACGGTGGCCGTGAAAGAGCCATGGAATCCCGGAAGAAATGGTCTTCATTCCTAGACGAAGTCACCGGATACTCTCCAAAGCAACGTGGAGACAAGGCAAAAGAAGATGCAAAGAAATTCTCCAAAGCCAAATCTGCAATCAAGATGGCACACAAAATGATGGAGATGAGTAAGACGGTTGACCAAGCAACCATTGATATTGCCAATACCATGATTGCTGAATTACAAACTATGATCGATTCTGGAACACCTCCGTCAGAAGGGAAAGTAAAGAAACTCAACGATTTAATTTGATTGAAAAGAAAGTGGTAGTATGGGCATCGATTCAGTTCTCGAATCCTTTGTCGAAGAGAACCCACGTATCCTTGAATTGAATGAACAACAACAACGCCGATTAGCACTGATGGTTGGCCAGGTTGATGAAACGGTTGGTATTGGGCATTTAGTGAACTGCTTGGCAGACAATACAAGTATGGCTGGCGATGGCGTAATCCGCTGTTATGTCGGATTTGAACCGTCTGGAAAAGCGCACATCGGTTGGAAAGTTCTCTCGTTACAACTTCGAAGACTGTTAGAAGCGGACGCCAATGTACTCGTCTTTTTGGCAGATTGGCACGCTTGGGTCAATGACAAATTTGACGGCGTCATGGAGGATATTCAAACAACTGCTACTTACATGGAAGAAACATTCCGTGCCCTACTCGGTCATCCTGAAGAAGGTGATGGGCCAGGACAACTTCGCTTTATTTGGGCTTCAGAAATCATGAACTCAGGCGACTATTGGGCACGTGTACTTCGATGTTCCAAAGGTGCTACACTTGCTAAGGTCCGCAAAACATTCACCATTATGGGCCGAGATGAGGCTTCTTCTGACCATGACCTTTCCAAGTTCTTTTACCCAGCAATGCAAGCCAGTGACATCTTTGAAATGAATATCGATATTGCGCTTGGGGGTATGGACCAACGAAAAGCGCACATGTTCATGCGTGATGTGGCAACGCGATGGAATTGGAAGAAACCGACCTGTTTACACACTCCGATTCTTTCATCACTCAAAGCAACCGGAGTACGTATGGAGAGTTTTGATCACAAGATGAGTAAATCCGACCCTTCAGGCGCCATCTTACTGCATGATGAGGCGAAAGCACTTCGAAAGAAAATGCAAAAACATGCTTACTTAGACCCCGAAGACCCTCATTCGCCCATTTATGAATTGGCTGAACATGTGGTTCTACCCGAGTGGGGTGAAATCATCGTCACCCCCAATCCAAAGTTTGGGGAACCTTCGACTTGGAATGACCTTGAAGCATTCAAAGCAGCTGTTGTTGATGGTACGCTTCATCCTCTTGATGCAAAATTGGGTGTTGCAGATGGCATTAGCCGGGGCTTGCAAAGTGTCTCCGAACATTTCCAGAAGCATCCCGAAACGCTTGATGCAGTTACGGCTTTAAGAAAGTGATTCGTCCTTCGATGGATTAATCTCTCTATCTACGTGATTTGAAAATCCTTCTTCAACACTGTGGGCTTTGAGGAAAATCATTCTTCGTGTATCTCGGATAAAATCACGGTTAATCAGCGGATCAACGGCTACAACGGCATTGATTGTCAAGCAATCACCCTTGGCGAATTGCCCAACGTATTCATCGAACACAACAACTTGGAAACTTTCACCGCTCTCAGCCATACCATTTTCCAACATATCCGGAGAGACGATTTCAAGGTATTGTACATCTTCATAGTAGTTCTCTTCTGCCACCATCGTAATGTCGTTTGGTTCTTTATGGAACGATTTTGGCTTCTTTGAGTCCATATTTGAAAGTATGATGTCGAGGCACACTCGACAATATTTCACTTTTTCACGCGGACGCGCTAAACGCTCATCAATCGTCCACTTTGCATCGCAATCATTGCATTGATGCACACTTATTTTGAGCCACCCAATGATCGGACTTGTGGAGACAACAATACCATCGAAGGTGAGTAATCGAGTTCGGTCACGCATACGTAGTTGACTTACCTCATAGGCGCGGT
>CAJJCM010000061.1 GCA_905182635.1 uncultured Candidatus Poseidoniales archaeon | reverse complement strand
TACCGTTGTGGACAGATGATTCTGAGTCGGCCATACAATAGATCCGGCTGTTCGTTTGGGGTGTGTAGTTCATTTCTTGTCCAAAGAAAACTCATCCCAAACAGAGGAAGTAGAACTCATTCGTTCTATAAGATCTATCATTTTGTAAACGGCAGGCACTAGACCCTTTTCTTCAAGATTATATTCATCTTCCTGAATGATTTTATTTCCATTCTTCTCAATTATTGTCATTAAACTAACTCCCCCGCTTTCCCATATCGAAAATTCAAGATAAAGCCCATTTTCTCGCTTTGGATCAAAAGAAATGCTACCAGAAGAGATTCTTGATGAGGTGATAGCGTTCAAGGCATCGTTAATCTTTTTTATTTTAAGGGCTTTTTCTTTACCATTTTTTTCGAGAACGAATGTTTTCGTTTCACCGTCAAACATGTCTCTATCGATTAAAATTGGAAGTTTTGCGGATTCAATCATTTCTCTCAACACACCTGAGGTGAAGGAATGCCAAACTCCGAACAAGAGCAGCAGAATGAGAAAAATTACGCCAAGCGTGCCCCACATGATTTCTCGTCGCTTGCGTGAGCATTGAAACTATGGGCGGCAATTGTTCTATAAATTATGGCATAATCGCTTTTTAGAATATCCAAGGGTCTATGCTCAAACCCATGTGTTCAAAATTAGTGTTTGTAAGGGTTCGCAGTCCGTTCTATTCGTCGCTATTCATTCAGATGGCTACAGAGACCTGTTTAAAATCCGGAAATCTCGTATTCCTCTTGAGATTCTCCTCGCCGAGCGCCGAGAGCCATATAAATAAGTCCACCAATAAAAACTGGGATTGGCAGGTAGGCATAGACCGTGCCAATGAAAAACACCAGTGTGTTTGAATGCATTTCTGTAAGCATTCGAAGTACTGTAGCTTTGGTAAGCCACAAAATAACACTCGCAATGATTAGACGCTCACCTCTTTTTGTGAAAACGGATTCGGAACTATGTTCTGCGTCCGCTTGTTCTTCGGGTTGCTCGTCGACTTCCATGTTTTCACGTAAACATTCGATGTATTAAACCAAACTCCGGTCTTCAAACCCAGTTGTAAGTCTCAATAATAGAATTTGGATACTACGAAAGAATCCATGTGTATGTGTACAGCGATATCAATTTAAGTGAACTTCATCGTATCAAGATTCAACATCAAACTCTTAGGAGTTCTACTTGTCGAGAGATTGAAAGTTTTCTAAGTGATGACAACAAGGCCCCCATATGCAAGACAGACCGGGGTTCAAGATTGGCTTGGCCGTTCTTCTCGCACTCTTGGTTGGCTCCAGTTCCTATGTCATCAGCGTCAAACTCATCACATCTGACGAGAATGATGAACAAGTCATCGAATGTATTGGTTTACAAATTCAAACTGATGAAGGATGCATCGAACCTGAGCCTGAACCACCCAAGCCAGAGGATTGTACCTTCATCGAAATCTGGCGAGATGGTGATTGTGATGCAATGGGTGCACCACAGAATCTCACCTATGGAGTCGAAGTTGCCGAATGGCGAATTGGTGAGAACCATACCTTGACTCCTTCTTTTAATGGAGATGGACCTGATTCATGGTCGGTATATCCGGCATTTCCTTCTTTTCTAATACTCGATGATGAAAGTGGCGAACTGACTGCACTACCTCTACAAGAATACGAAACGTCGACGCATACGATTATCGCGGCAAATAACGCTGGAATGACCATGACGAATCTCACACTCTCGGTCATCAATGCTCCACCGATGTTTCATTATCCAAATCCTCAATGGTCGTTCGTCTTGATGGAATATGGTGAGTTCCCCCTGCCGGTCATCGCTGGCATGAGTATTGATTCTTGGACCGTTTCCCCGGAACTTCCCGCAGGACTTATCCTTGATTTCAATGGCAGGATTGGTGGGAAAGCCAGTGTTCTTGGAACAACTTTGCATCAGGTGAGTGCAACCAATTCGGGAGGTTCGTTGGATGTTCAAATTGAAATCACAGTCATCGATGAAGCCCCCTCACTGTGGTACAGTGCTCTTGGAAATGCTGGAATTACACTTACCAAGGGAATTGCAATGGATACACTGGTAGCCACAAGTGCTGACGGAGTCATCGTAGATTGCCACAGTCAACCACCATTACCAAGTGGAATCACACTTGACACAGATTGTGGTATCCATGGCACTGCTGAGTTTATACTTGCAACCTCAATGTTCCTCATCACCGCTGAGAACAGCGGTGGAGAAGCGCAGCGTAGTCTTAACATTACGATTCATGACCAAGCGTTATCAAATCTATCGTACGGTATTGGAAACTACTCGTTTGCCAAGCAAGTCGATGTTGTCGATTTGGAGCCATCCTATGACGGTGGAGTTCCTTTGACTTGGGCCATTCAACCGACTCTTCCTTTCGGTCTCGAATTGAACACGAGTACTGGGGCAGTAACCGGCGTTGCATCCCAAGTTGATCCAATGACGACCTATACGGTTTTTGCCAACAATACCGGTGGAATGGCAAGTACTCAACTCATCTTGGCTTTTGTCGACATCACTCCAAGTGGAATTCTTTATGCTGAATTGGAATTGGTTGTTGAATCAAACCAGAGTTCAGTGAACATCAACATCACTAATTTTGGAGATACGGTCGATACCTGGGAAAGTCACCCCTCGCTTCCATCCGGCCTAACCTTTGCCAGTGACGGAACGATCTATGGGGACCCAAACACACGTGTAAAACGTACAACCTTCACAATCTATGCCAATAATTCTGGTGGCTCCTTTGAAGTTTCACTCAACATGACCGTTCATGATTTAGACACCGATTGGAAAGAAATTACCAATGGAGTTACGGCTGTCGATTATGGCGGCTCTTGGCCTTCACTTATCCTGCCGTTTGGAGAATGGTCGTTCCCAATTCTTTCTGATTGGGACCAACGGCCGATTGCTTCAGCCGCTCATGTTGGACAAGGCCGAATCGTTGGCTACGGACACGAATCTTTCGTAGCCCAGACAAATGGAGATGAGGAAAAATTGTCACTGAATGCGATGGAATGGGCATGCAATGGCGGACGAGTCATCGGACTTTGGAACGATTTTAATCACTTTGAGGATGAATTGATCAATGCTGGATTCACAGTACTAACCTCTGTGAGCCCAAGCCAGTTGGCTGGTTTGGATTGTTATGTAGGAGAATTTTGGAACGGCTGGTCTGATGCACAGAATCGTGATATTGAGGATTTTTTGACATCGGGTCATGGTTTGATTATGGGTGGTCATTCATGGTATTGGTCCTACTCGAATACCGATGTTGCCCACAATTATCCTGGAAACAAAATCGCACCAACAACCGGATTATTTGTCTCCTCAAATTCTGGTTCGGTTCAAGTCACCATCAGCAGCACACCACCTGAACGAATGCTCAGAACCATACCTGCGGTTACTGCTTTGCAGAACCATTTTACAACTGGACCGATGATTCCGTCATCGGATGCTTCGACCGTTGAGAAAACTATTGCTCGAAGTACGGCCATGCTGACCTTGGATTTCCTCGACTTTTGGAGTCCACTCCGAAGTATGGTCAACACGACTGGATGGACTGAAATTGCCGTCGACAACAAGTATGATTTGGATGCAAGCCCAATAGCAGATGTTCTCCTTGCCATCGAAGAAGGCCTCTATTTGAGGCTTCCAGCAAACGAATTGGTCTCACACCCAAGTGCGGTTGATTTCCCTGGAGCAGTTCCAGTCAATGCACCCAGAGTCACAGAAATTGTATCGGTAAACGGTGATTACATCGGCCTTCCAAGTGGCTTTGGATATGCAGGTGCTCGCAGCCATGGCATGATGGGGACAGGGTTGTATGCAGCTTCGGGGGAAGTGGTCAACATTACGGTCCCTGCCTCTTTGGTCGACCAAAATGTTCGTATCCAAATCGGGGCGCATTCGGATTCTCTCTGGAATAAGGATGAAATTGACCGCCATCCAAAAGTTCACAGAAAGTGGGTCATTGATTCAACGACCATGCAAGTTGGCAATACCTTCGGCGGCCTCATTTACATCACATTCCCGCCTGATTCGACTTTTGGAAGAGTGAACATCACCATCGAAAATGCTGTTCAAGCACCGCGCTATATCGCTGGTGAAACAACGGAACAAGAATGGAACATGACGCAAAGGTCACTCCCTGCACCTTGGGCTGAACTCGAAGGTGAATTCTTCATCTTAACCGTCCCTTCTATAGAAATAAGGAGCCTTGATTCGGTGGTCGAATTGATGAATTGGTGGGATACTGCATTGCAAATGGAACACAATTTGAGTGGCTACTTGCCATGGACTCGAGTTGAACGTGCAGTGTTTGATGTTCAAATCAGTGCAGGTTGGATGCATTCAGGATATCCGTTCATGGCCCATACGGTCAGTGTCCCAAATGTCGTAAACTTGAGCCACATGTCAACCCAAGGTGATTGGGGAATGTTCCACGAATTAGGCCATAACCACCAGTGGATGGCTGCGACTTTACCAGGGAACACAGAAACTACCTGTAATCTCTTTTCGGCCTACATCATGACTGAATTAGTCGGAGTCGACTTAGGCGCAGGACATGGTTCAATGAGTGACAGTAACAGAGAAACTCGAACCGAGGGCTACTTCAATGGCGGAGCGCAAATATCTCAATGGAGCGTTTGGACTGCACTTGAGACCCACATGCAAATTCAAGAAGAGTTTGGCTGGCAAATCTACACAGATACATTCAGCCAGTACTACAACGCTTCCTTGAGTCAGCCGTCAAACGATGCACAAGAATACAATTCATGGGCTGCACGCATCTCGAACGAGACTGGAATGAACCTCGTACCGTTCTTCCAGGCATGGGGCTTGCCGATCAATGCTGAAACTTTTGCAAGTGTCGACCATCTCCCCGTTTGGAATACCGACCCTTTACGGGGTTGGGTCTACGATTATCCAAGTCTGTTGAAGGGATTCACTACAAGCAACGCTACAACGTCTTCTACGACCGTTCATTGGCAAAACTATGACAATGGCACAGATGTCAATCAAACGGTGTGTTGGGGACTTCTTGATGGCGGAACAGTGAAATCAGCATGGGCTTCATGTTCAAGTCAAGGTTTAGCGAATATTGGTAATGAGCAAATGAGCCTGACTGGACTTGTCTCAAGTTCCACCTATTCATGGCGAATCTTAGGTGAAGGCCCGGCTGGCGACCATTGGACCGATGTCCAAACGTTCACGACAAATTGAGACTCTCTCCGGTGTATCTGGGTTCTTTTGAACCAGTTTTGAATTCAAGGGTATGACTCCAAATGACTTTCATTCACTTTGTGCTGATGCCCAAACAAGGTAGAGGTCGTATACCTCTCCCACGGATGCGAATTCCACTTGGCCTGAATCGATGTAAGGCTGAAGCGCTGTGAACAAACCGTGTTGGAGTTCATCAGGAATGGTCGACCCTAAACTCCAGACTGTGTTCATCGTGTTGAGGAAATCTCCATCTAAATTCTCCAATGCTAACTCAACCGCCTCAATGTAAGCGGTGATTGTGTTGTTATTGTATATGCAATCTCCAACTGGAGTTGTAGATAGGCAATGGAATGAATGTTGTTGTACGCCACTCATAATGAGTACAGGATAATCGCTTGAGTGGTTGATATTCGCCCAATCAACTCCACTGTCCGGCCTGTAAGGGTGCATAGAATACTCAGGTGCTGCGTTGAAAGCGGTATCGTGGCATCCCGCTGGTGATGTGCAGTTTAGTACATCTTCGTATCCGACAGGGATGGTCTCATTGGTCATTGACATCATGCAGTATTCAACAATGCTTGTGATGTACTCATACCCAGCATCGTAAGCGGCTTGGACCCAATCGAGATCTGAACAAATACCTGATACGCCGCGAATTGATACGCCTTGCGCCTCACCCATCGCCTTCATGTTGGTCAGAACGTTTGTCATTGATTCAAGTGTGGTCCCAGGTGCATTACCGATGTCTGCGTGAATGCCAATCGTGTGACCCTCCGCCTCCAAATCGGCAAGAAGAGACGAATTCCAAGCAATTGCTCCTGCTATGAATTCATCCGGTCGGACCTCGATGTTCATGTATGCTCCATAAGAGGAAAACAAGTCCGATGCATTTTGAATAAAGTCGCTGTGACGATTGAATTTTTCTTGATTTGTATCTTCATTTGCCCAACCTTCAATGTGAAGGGTAAATGAGAGATACAGTACGGGTTGGTCACTCATCGATTCTTCATCTTCGTAATTCGACAAAATATCCCCCAATGAACGAAGGGGAAGACTTCGGTTCTCCAGTAGGTCAAAGAGCGCCTGAAGTTCACTGACATAATCAATAAATGTCTCATTCTGAATCACAAAACCGAGTATATCAGCATCTGATGTAGCATTCAATTCTGAGTCGATAAAATCTAAGTTCAAGTCATAAGATGTGAAGTGAACCTGATAGCCTGCTTTGGTGACCATCGTCACATTATTCCCCACATAGGTTGTTGTTTTAGGTCGACTGACCATATCTGCCGGTACTTTGTCACCTGCTTCAGCACTGTACAAGAGATCTGGATGCCAATCAGTTTCTCTACCATCTCCAGCTGCAGTAACTATTTTCCCATCTGCAGGGAGTTGGTTCATGAGTTCCATCAAAGCTGACATATTCCCCTTGTAGGCATTTGGCCGAGGTGGTGTAATTGAATTCGAATAGCCATCCCATTCAGTAGGATGGTCACGTGAATGATGGTGTAATGCGAGTTCGTGTCCATTTGTTTCCCAAATGCGAACTTCATTCAATCGAGTCGAATTGTCCAAGATGTTGGAGGCCCAATGATGTGGGAAGGCGAGTGTGAGGTCGTGGTTTCCAGCATCAGCAGAAGCGATGAAATCCTGCAGATACGGCCACATCTCATCGATTTGGACATTGGTCGCTGGTTCAAAATGAATGATGAGGTACGATGCACCGAGAGCTGAATAGTTTTGGACCACTTCGGTGGTACCATTTCCATCGGTCGAATTGTTCTCTGTGGAATTGTTATCGGTCGAATTGTTCTCTGTGGAATTGTTATCGGTTGAATTGTTCGCTGTGGGATTGTTCGCTGTGGAATTGTTATCGGTTGAATTATCGCTCAATCCATCCCCGTCCGTGGTATCGATGACGTCAATAATTCCAGGTTCTGATGTGCCTAAGCACCCACTCAAGATGAGCATAAGGGCAAGTAACACCGGTGTCGATTTACGATGGGACATATATCAAGGAGATTCGCACTGTTTGATTATCCTTGCCCTAAATTCGTGACATCGAAGAAGTCGCTGCTCTTTGAGTTGAGGCACTGCTTCTCTCGAAAGAACCATTGGCCTCATTAACACCTTTTTTCTGGGCAAATATCAGCAATAACCCCTTTCTCAATGGGTTATGTTTATTAGGGGGTGCCAACTCCACTAAACCATGGGCAAGAAAGTGAATATATGGCTTGACGACGTAACTCTAAGGTTATGGGAGAACATTCCGACTGGTGAGCGTAGTGCGGTCATCAAAGGAGCGATTCGAAGCAATTCAAGCAATGAATCGAATGATCCAAAAACGGAGATGATCAACATGAAATTAGCAGAACTATCCAAAATAAACATGGACATTGAGCATATGGAAATGAGGCGTACGATGGTCGAAACTGAACTTACCAATTTACATGCGGGGGAAGATATACTCGACATATCGAAAGAACAATTCTGGAATACGATTGAGAGGAGGTCAGCTCTTTATTTAGAACATAAGTCCGTATACCATTCATACTCGGGTAAATCAACATACTCAATATTCGATGTAGTAAATGACAAAATATACATCAGTAATATCAGAACAGGAAGAACGAATTCTAATTTTTCCAAAAGGACAACTGATGTTGCCATTGATCGATTAATTGCTCATGGAGGGAAAATCCCAGTCGGCCAATTTATACCAGTAAAGATGCATGAATATACCGTAGTGACATTACACCCTAATTTGATGGAAAAAGATGGTTGCGTTTGTTGGATTAATGAGGAAGTCATTTCTGTAACAGAAGAAATGATTCCTGAACATAATGGCGAGATGCCTCCTGATGAATGGGTTTCAACCGAAAACTTCCTGGCGGTGTTATTGGATGGCAAAAAGGCCCTCATAGGACAAGGCAGAAAGATAGTGATTTTCTTTCGAGAGGAACATCCCCAATTCAATGTCGGTGAAGACCCTGAATATCCGTGGCAGACAAAGCATTGGAAGTGGGTTGGACCCGGGATTCTATACTGGGGACATCATTCCGCAACACAGAAAGTTGTGGCATACCCTTGAGAGGCGAAAAGCCCATTGATGAAAGAAGTATGATTCGAGGGCGCATCTTTGTTTTTGATTCAACATGTTCCGCAATTCAACACGTTCCGCAATTCAACATGTTCCGTAATTCAACATGTTCTTCGATTCTACACGTTCTTCGATTCTACACGTTCTTCCATTTCACGAATCATTGCTGATTTATTCTTTCCAGTAAACCAAGAGTAGGCTTCTCCTCTCTTTGATGAAGGATAATTTCTTCTTCAGGCTGACCTTTTAGGACTCGAGCAAGAGATGTAGAGATAAAACCAATCGCTACCAACCACATTGTCAATGGAATGAAATCGAGAAATGTATCAAAGTTCATCCAGTAAGTCAAATAATTTTGATTTTGAATAATTGCACTTTCCATCTTTTTAGCATCTTCATCACCAATAACCGATGAGGATTGAATCTCGAAGACCGGGACTAAATCATTCACAGTTGGTTTGCTTTGCATCTGGTTTCCTTGACGGCTATCGAGATAGAATGTAGTGCTCGATTCTCCCGCGATAATTAAACCCGAAAGTTGCTCTGACATGACCTCAACATCACTTCCTAAGTAGATTGGAAGGGCACTTGGCATCGCATCAAGGAGCGTAAAAGTCTTCAATAAATTCGCCTGGATTGAGCGCTCAGTAGCCTTGACCGAAGTCGAACATACCGTGACTGGAATCCCTTTCAGCACATCTTCATCAGTACAGGTAAGGTCTGCTATTACATATCCTGAAACGTCTACTTTATCTCCCTCTCCAGTGATAAAACCGCCCGTTGCTCCTGCTATGTCTTCAGGTGTTATGAGGCCTAAAGTTGCCTCAGACATTCTGTCATTTCTCCATGACAGTTGTTGTGAACCGTCTTGTTTGAGTAACTCACCTTTTTGACAGAAAGATTTCTCACCACTGCAAATGGTGTAATTTGTACCATCACCATTGGCAACTCCGTTCGAAGCGAAGTAGGTCTCATTTGATTCTAAAGAGGCCCATCCAACACTCATGTCCGATGAATCACCGGAGGCCAAATAGGCGCTTACTGGGTCATGCCAGCCCAAGAGCCAACTGTTGATGGATTGAGTGAGGTATGGCGTTGTAGCAAAACTCCCAATGAGGAAATCTTCAACGAATTCTCCAAAAATAGAATCAACCAGTAAGGACTGTAATGCCGCAGCGGAATTGGTATCGATGTCATATGCGGAAGCGATCACATCGATTCCCCATGTATCCGTTTCGAATTGAGTGGTCGCTAAATATCCAGGTGGAACTTTACCAGATAATTCGCCATAAAGAAAGAGCATCGCTCCTGAAGAAGTTGTGAGCCCAAGTGGTCCGAAGAGGATATTTGCCGATTGCTCAGGTGTTAAGGAGATTGCCGACAAGGCGTTTTCGCTCGACCAATCACCTCCTTGGTTCAAACTGTATTTCAGATAACCACCAAAAATTGGGTCTTCATTACCAAAAGAGGAGTTGACAAACTGGCCAGCATTCAACGTTCCAGTTCCGCCGAGAAGGGCCATTTGTATCGAGGTTGTTGAAGTCGCCCAACCTTCGGCCCAAACCACAATTGCATCATATTGGATATCGCTTAGTCCAAAGGTGGACATCGCTGTTGTAGAATTCATCTTCAAGAAAGCACTCAGTCCAAAGCCAGTTCCCGCAGAGTTTTTGGCGAGTAAGCCAAGTGGGGTGGAGCTATTATTTCCATTCATCATCAAATTAAGGCAATCAACATTTGAAAAATCAATATCAAGTAAGTTTTCTAAACGGTTTGCAATATCTTCACTATCGGTGAAAGGTGAACCACCTCCATTCGATTGGAATTCCAATCCAATTGCAATGTAGAGCGACCAATCGCGTACAAGAGTTTGAGCATAATCTGGCATCTCGGTATCCTCTTCTCCATCATTATTTGTATCGACCATTTCAGTCGCAAGATAGCCATATGCAGCAGCCCGCTTTAGCGTAATAGAGTTCCCTGGGTCTGCTTCAAGCGTTGAGAGCAACGTCTCAGGAGCCCCCATACTCATGAAGGCGACCGGGCCTAAATTATCGAGTAATGAAATATTGAATTGGCTATCAGATGGATGTTCAGAGAAATACAATGCTGAATCTATACCTTCGAGGAAATTGGCAATGGGGAGGACATTTCCATCAAGTGTATTTGGTAAGATGACACTTACTTCTCCGGCGGTTTCAGCAGCTCCCAAAGCCACGTAACCGTATGAGCCAAAACCTGCGCCCCCAAGAGTGTCGGTCATCGAAGCGATGTGGTCGGCGGTCGCAATTCCTGCTTGAGTGGTATTGAGGTCTTGATTCATCATTCCACTGGCAAAACCGATTTTGGTCAAATCCATGATGCCCTTGAAAGCAGTACCCGTTGCTCCAATAACTTGTGGCCTGAATTGTATATTCAATTGGGTTAAGTGTTCATCACAGGAATATTGGCTCATCGTTGAACATTCAAATGAATTGACTGTATTATAGGTCAGTTCACCTTTGTCCGCATCATGTTCGAGCAATGTTTTTTGCGAAGTAATTTGATAGGTATACGGTCCTTTTTTCTGGTAGATTGGAGGTGCTTGGTTTTCGAAGACATCATCCACATTGGTCAAATTCCATGCATAATAATCACGTGTTGAAGTTGAAGTGGCCCAACCGTCCTCAACCGAATCACAATCACCGTTTTCACCGCAGATCGTATCGAGTGGATAGGTCTCAAATTTATCTTGAACAGCGCTAGGCACTGCTCCAGTGAAGACAATTGGTAGTAATGTGAGATTGAGCAGTAAGGCTGCTATGCCCGCACCGAGGAGGAATTTGCTACGAAGAACATGTTCCATAAACGAAACATTTCATTTGAGCAATTAAAGGTTGAGCCGGTCAGTGGACTTGTTATCAGTGCTTTTATTCAATAATTTTTCCGGTTTTTTCCTGTTTTGAGGGTTAAGAACTCCTCTTTGGTCATAAGTGAATGTAGTGAATGTATTATGAGTTTATTGTGACTTGATTATTGTGACTTTATTTTAGTTTTAGCGAATGCTTTGTGACATACCCCATGGTATGTCCTAGGACTATTTCAAGTTGAGGCAATATTATTTCAGAACAATAAGAACTATGGTTAATTTTCAAAAAGATCGCTTAAACGGTAATCATCAATCCCAATTGTGTGATGTTTATCAAGAAAAAGAATGCCCCATGTTGCATATTCTTCAATTGCTTGTTTTACCGATTCC
>CAJJCM010000060.1 GCA_905182635.1 uncultured Candidatus Poseidoniales archaeon | reverse complement strand
GTAGCAGACTTACAGGCGTAATGTATGTCCTTGATGAACCATCTATCGGACTTCATCAACGCGACAATGCGCGCCTTCTAGCAACCCTGCGCGAACTCAGTGACCTTGGAAATACACTGATTGTTGTCGAACACGATGAAGACACTCTCCGCCAAGCAGATTGGCTATGTGACTTGGGTCCAGGTGCGGGATTGGAAGGTGGAATGGTTGTTGCAAATGGCCCACCAGAGGTTGCGATGAATACCGAAGAATCCGTTACTGGGGCATTTTTGAGCGGAAGACGTTCAATTGCCACCCCCGAAGAGCGAAGAAAACCAAGCAAAAAATGGATTACCATAAAAGGCGCCCAACACAACAACCTTCAATCAATAAATGCAAAATTTCCAATTGGTTGCATGACTGCAATTACTGGCGTTTCAGGTTCTGGAAAATCATCACTTGTGTCTGGCATTCTCGCCCCCGCTTTACAACGCTATCTCCATAATTCAGATACGATTGCTGGAAAACACACCAGCCTCAAAGGCTTCGAACACGTCGACAAAGCCATCATCATCGACCAATCCCCAATCGGGCGAACCCCTCGCTCAAACCCAGCGACCTACACCAAAGTATTCGACGAAATACGCATTCTGTTTTCGAAAACAACACTTGCAAAAGAGCGAGGCTATACGCCCGGCCATTTCAGTTTCAACGTTAAAGGTGGCCGGTGCGAGTTATGCAAAGGGGCAGGGTCGATGAAATTAGAAATGAATTTCCTACCTGATGTATGGATCACATGTGATGTATGCCAAGGCCTGCGCTATACACGTGAATGCCTCGAAGTTTCGTGGAAAGGTAAGAACATCAATGACATTCTCCAAATGCCAATCGGTGAAGCGGTCGTCTTTTTCGAAAACCACCGGAAAATTTTCCGGACCCTCGATACACTCCGAGCAGTCGGGCTGTCTTACGTCCGCCTCGGCCAACCAGCAACCACCCTCTCAGGTGGAGAGGCACAGAGAGTCAAACTGGCAAGTGAATTACGCCGACCGCCGAACAAACACACGGTTTACATTCTTGATGAGCCGACCACTGGTCTCTCTTTTTCAGATGTTGAACTTCTCATCAATGTTCTTTTAGAATTGAGAGGAAAGGGGCACAGCGTGATTATAATCGAACACCATCTCGATGTTATCAAATCCGCAGATTGGGTTATTGACCTTGGTCCTGAAGGCGGAGAACGCGGCGGAATGATTCTCGCACAAGGCACTCCAGAGGATGTTGCGGCAAACCAGGAGAGCTTTACGGGACAATATTTGGCTAAACTTCTCAGTTGAACCTTCCGTATTGTTCAAAGAGCGTAGTCGACGGCCTTCTTTACGCCCCCGTAGGGGGCGGGTGTACTTCCATGACCATAACACGAGTAGAAGTGACGCCGAAACAAGGCGAAGGGATGCGGGATGTACGCGGCGATGTCGTCCGACGGCAATTGATGTCGGACCACAACATCAAGGTCGAAGAGGTCCGGTCAATCAATGGTTTCTTGATTAATTCCGAACTTGAAAAAACCGAAATAGCCGAACGCGTCAACGACCTTTTTTCAGACCCAATTATCGAGAACACCCTCACCGACACCCTCTTCCTTTCTTCGACTGAACACTTTCCAAATACTCCAGCCGCCGCCATTACCATCGGCTTCAAACCCGGGGTTACCGATAATCCTGGCAGTGCCGCATACGATGGCTTCAAGACGATTTTTCCGCACCACGAACATAGAAATGTTGCCTCAATTTCAACCTACCACACCTACGTCTTTTTCGGCCTTCCCGACGGAGTGTCCACTGAATGGCTTGCGTCAACACTTCACAATAACCTCATCCAACGCGCTGTAACGGCAGATGCAGCGGCGTGTTCAAACGGCGAATGGCCAGCAATAGACTATCCTGAAAAACCACCGCAAACCCTTACCCCGCCACAGAGAATGGATCTCGAAATCCCCGACGAAGAACTCATCTCACTTTCTGAAAGCGGACTTCTTGCATTAAATCTCGAGGAAATGCAAACGATTCAATCCCACTACCGTGATGAAACAGTTCGCCAAGAGCGTACTGCTGTTGGAATCATTCCCGACGCCCCCACAGATGTCGAACTCGAATGCCTTGCCCAAACATGGAGCGAACACTGTAAACACAAAATTTTTGCTTCGAAAATACACCACATCGATACTGAAACTGGCGAAGACACCATCATCGATTCTATCTTCAAAACACACATCATGAAACCGACCCACGACCTCCAAAAAGAAGTCGATTGGCTTCTTTCGGTCTTCCACGATAATTCCGGCGTCATTGCTTGGAATGAAGATTGGAGCGTTTGCATGAAAGCAGAAACTCACAATTCACCTTCTGCACTCGACCCCTATGGCGGTGCTATGACGGGCATTGTTGGCGTTAATCGCGACATTCTCGGTACGGGCCTGGGCGCGCGGCCAATCGCAAACACGGATGTGTTTTGTTTCGGGCCACCAGACTGGGAAGGAGAACTCCCCGACAACCTCTTCCACCCATCACGCGTTTTCCGAGGCGTCCATGCAGGTGTGCGAGTCGGTGGTAACGAATCTGGAATCCCAACGGTCAACGGAGCAATTGTTTTCGATGACCGCTATATCGGAAAACCTCTCGTTTATTGTGGAACAATTGGAATAATGCCAAGAAAGTTACCGGATGGTAGAGAATCCCATATCAAAACACCAACCGCCGGAGACATCGTTTACATGGTTGGAGGGAGAGTTGGCTACGATGGAATCCACGGTGCAACATTTTCTTCTCTTGAACTCACCGAAGAATCACCGTCCAGCGCAGTACAGATTGGAGACCCAATCACCCAAAAGAAAATGGTTGACATGGTCCTTGAAGCAAGAGATGCCGGGTTGATTTCCTGCATCACTGATAACGGGGCGGGTGGACTGTCATCTTCGATTGGGGAGATGGCAACATATACCGATGGATGTGAGATTGATCTTGCAAAAGTTCCTTTGAAGCAAGCCGGGCTATCAGCTTGGGAAATTCTTGTTTCAGAGAGCCAAGAGCGAATGACAATTTCGGTCAAGCCAGAGGATTGCGCTGCCTTTGATGCAATGGCACAACTTCACGAAGTCGAAGCAACACCTGTTGCTACCTTTACCAACACAGGAATGTTCCACGTCAAATATGGAGAGGACACAGTAGCATATCTTTCCATAGACTTCCTTCATGATGGTGTCCCTCAACTCCAACTCGAATCTGAATGGCGTACACCGACTCCCGAACTTTTCACCCCTGAAGCAATTCCGCTATCAGAACAAGCCGGCCACTCACCTCTCTTGTTGCGAATGCTGGCTCGACCAAACATCGCCTCGAAAGAATCCTGGGTCCGCCAATACGACCACGAAGTAATTGCTCAAACAGTGGTCAAACCTTTCGTTGGCGTTGAACGCGACGGTCCTGGCGATGCCGGCGTAATTGCTCCGATTCATGGAGACCCACACGGCTTGGTAATTTCTTGTGGAATCGCCCCGAGGTATTCCGATTTAGACGCTGGAGCAATGGCTGCAGCCTCGATCGATGAAGCGGTTCGCAACGCAGTATGCGCCGGAATTAACGTTGACAAAATGGCCGGCCTCGACAATTTTTGTTGGCCCGACTCTATCGAATCAGTAAAAACGCCCGATGGCAAATTCAAACTCGCCCAACTTGTTCGAGCAAACCGAGAGCTTGAGCGAGTATGCAGGGCATACAAACTTCCCTGCGTGTCTGGAAAAGACTCGATGAAAAACGATTATGGGACGGGCGAAAAGAAGATTTCAATCCCCCCAACTCTCCTCTATTCAGTCTTTGGCGACCAACCCGATGTACGGTTTACGGCTACCAGCGATTTCAAAAATGCAGGTGAAAAAGTGTACCTTGTTGGTATATCAAAAGAAGAATTAGGTGCATCTGAGATTGCATTCATGCTTCGAGACAGCGGTGAAGCAACAGGTATCGGAGGCCAAGTTCCCTTGCTTCCAAACCCAGAGATAAACATCACAACCTATCGGGCCCTTTCCACAGCCATTCAAGCCGGCCTCATCCGAACAGCCCACGATTGTTCCGAGGGCGGTATTGCGGTTGCGGCAGCGGAAATGTGCATCGGGGGAAGACTTGGCGCCGGCATCGACATCGACGGGACAGGAGATGCAAGCGTTTGGTCCCGTCTTTGGGGCGAATCCCTTGGCCGATTTTTAGTCGGCGTTCAGCCAGAAGACGAAGCAGATTTCATCGAATGGATGGCAGGCCACCCAATTACAATGCTCGGCACAGTTACCGATTCGGAAAACCTCACAGTTTCAGATGGCTATGACGTTCTAATTGATGTTGATACCGCGGCAATGGTAGAGGCGTGGCAACACACACTCGACATGACCGGAGGTGTTGCTTGATGGCTGCACCAAAAGTAGCCGTATTGTTTGGCTTCGGCATTAATTGCGACCACGAAACTGCAGCCGTATTCAATTTGGTTGGAGGGGATGCTGAACGAGTACATGTCAATAACTTCATATTAGGAAACCGCAGCCTCGATGATTTTGAAATTCTTGCTGTTCCCGGTGGGTTTTCTTTTGGCGACCACCTTGGTAGTGGCCGATTGCTGGGCAACAGAATGCGCTTCGCACTCCGGGAACAATTGCATGCATTTGTCGCAGCGGGAAAACCAATCATCGGAATTTGTAACGGCTTCCAAGTTCTTGTCAAAACCGGACTTCTTCCCGGGCCAAACGCGCAAACCCCCCTTCCTGATTTTGTCCAAAGAGCAAGCCTTACACTCAATGATTCAGGAAGATATGAAGACCGTTGGGTAACGCTTGAATTTGATGCTAATAGCCCATGTATTTGGACCAAAGGCATTCAACGAATTGATTGTCCAGTCCGCCACGGAGAAGGAAAATTCGTCATGCCATCAACCACAGATTTCGACGCGCTTGCCGCAAATAACCAACTCACAGCCCGGTATGTCGATCCTTCAAAACCCATCGGCCAAGGCATGACTGACAAACCACTCCCTTTCCCCCTTTCACCAAATGGGAGTATGCGGAATATTGCGGGAATTTGCGATGCAACGGGCCTGGTATTCGGATTAATGCCGCACCCCGAAGCCGTTTATGCCAAATGGCTCCACCCAGATCACACCCGAAAAAGTGCACCAGGCCCACCCACCAGTGACGTACTTGGGGAATGGGAAGGCGAAGGACTCCAAATATTCCGGAACGCCGTCGAATATGTTCTAGGGAACCGATGATACGATGTCACAAACGCAACGAATCACACACATTGATTCCCTCCGTGGAGCGGCAGTACTTTTGATGGTCATGGTCCATGCAGCAGCTACTTGGAATCCTTTTCAAAACCCTCAACTCTCAGTTTTAGCCTATGCCGTATCCGGACTTGGCGGGTTAGCAGCACCTCTATTTGTCACCTTATTCGGATGGGGTATTGTTCGAAGTCAACTGTCTTTAAAACAAAGAACATTCCAAGCATTGTTTCTTTTTACAGCCCAGGTGTTAGTAAATTTAACCTCTCCTCACCTGTTCAATATGTTCACACCCGGTGTACTTTCTCTCATGGCTCTCCTAACACTCCTGCTCCCTTTCTTGGCACACCAGTTCAGAGAATCTGGCATTCATTTAATGGTAGTTTTAATTGCGTTTATTTTCACAATACAGTTTTTCTTTCCCGAAGTACAAGGCGTAGGGGGGTGGGGGGAAAGGGTGAACGATGAATCTTTATCGATTATCGTTTCTAACCTCTTGTTCACAGGAACCTATCCACTCTTTCCTTGGATCCTCTTTGCTGTATTGGGTGGAGTCATATCCACCCAACCCCACGGCTTAGGCGCAACTCTACCATTGACAATTTTAACAAAATCAACCATCGGTTTAGGGCTTCTCTTTTGCCTTTCATCGTTTTTTCTTTCACAAATCAATGACAATCTTTGGGCCCACCCAACTGCAGATGCCTCTTTGACGTTCTTTCCAGCCAATTCAGGATTTCTCATCGCTGGAATCACCGGGGTTCTACTGATCTGGATGTTTATCCAACGGTATGAACTCCACTATCTCAACAACACCGGGAAAATATCACTGACGATTTATCTGATTCACTTCATCCCACTTTCACTGATGCATGACTTTGATAGTACGTATCAATGGGGGTTGTCAACTTCATCCATCGCAGTGATGGTTTACGTGGTTGCATGGATCCCAATATCAGCACTGTGGCTGAAGTATTGGCCCAAAACAAACTTCGAAACGCTTCTCAAAGTGATTCGTAAATCACTCTGAGGCTGCAGCAATTGCTTCGGTTGCTTTCTTAGCACCCATCCAGGCAACAATACCGAAACCGATCTTGTTGATTATATCTGCAATATTGTAAGCGACAGCCATTGCTTCTTGATTTCCATCAAGCAAATCTGCACCAGGGCTGAAGAGGTAACCGATTGGGTAAATGACCCAGCCGACGACGATGAACCAGCGCAGTGCGTTCGCACTCCAAATCAGTTCAGGGGAAATTTTGTCGTTGTCGACACCAAGACCCGAGGTCCATGGCGTGCCTGTAGCGACGACAATCATTGCCCAGCCCATGCCTCCAATGATGAGTGCAGGTAAACCGTGCATCAATCCCGCTTCACCAGCGTAACCAAATCCGACCATAATCAATGCACCAGTGAAACAGATGCCTGTAAAACCAAGGCCTGCGAATTTAGTATCAGTTATGGCATCCTTTCCGATGAGGGAAGGGAATTTGAGGGCCATCAATGGAACAGTAATGATCCAGTCCATGTAACGGTATTCAATCGAGACAACACCGAACTCTGCGTATACGCCACGCATGTAGTAGTAGTGGAAAGCTGCAATACCAACAATGAGTGCAGAGAGAGTCATGGTTGTGCGGTATTGTGGGGCAACGCTGCCCCGCTCACTCATAAAAAACACGAAGGCTGCACCCATTGAAATATATCCTACGAAAAACAAAAAGAAAGTCAACATTTGCAAACCATCATTTTCAATCCCATCAGATAGAAACGAGGGTAATCCAGTCGTATCGTCTATCGTATCATTACCAGCCGCACTGACTGTCGAAGCCATTGCAAGGGCAAAAGTTGCGATTAAGAGCAGGCTCGTAGTTTTCGAAAATCTTTGATTTAACATGTATCTCATTCTGGAACGCCGCGCAACCCCCATATAAGGCGCTGTAAACCCCCACAGACCCCGTGTTTAGCGCAAAAAGCAGCAATCAAGCACTTTGGCCAGTTTGAACTGCCCACATTCGGGCATAAATCCCACCAATCTCAACCAATGTTTCATGGGTGCCATCTTCCACAATATCTCCTTGATCAAGGACAAGAATCCGATCAGCATTACGAACGGTGGATAAACGGTGTGCGATGATTACGGCCGTTCTGTCTCGAGTTATTTTATTGATTGAACGCTGCAGGGCAGCTTCCGTTTCGTTGTCAACGGCTGAAGTTGCCTCATCCAATATGAGGAGAGGCGCATCTTTGAGAACGGCTCTAGCGATGGCTAGACGCTGTCTTTGACCGCCTGAAAGTCGGTGACCCCCTTCACCCACCAAAGTTTCCCACTGGTTTGGAAGCGCTTCTACGAATTCTGTCACTTCAGCAAACTTGGCCGCTTCATGAACCGCATTATCTTCCGCCTCGGGGTTGCCATAACGAATATTTTCCATAATAGTTGTAGGGAATAACGTAATGTGCTGATCGACCAAAGCCATAGAGGAGCGCAATCGTTCCAAACTCCATTCGTTAAGCGGCTTTCCAGCCCACAGAATATTGCCCTGATTTGGTTCAGCGAATCGCAATAAAAGATGAATCAAAGTTGTCTTACCTGCACCTGTTGAACCCACTACGCCGACGGTTTCACCTGAACGCAACTCGAGATTCAGGTCCGTAAACACGGGGTCTCGGCCAGGGTAAGAAAAGTTCACACCAGAAAACACAACCGATGACGCCTCAATGGCTTCAATAGTAGGTGCAAATGAACCCTGTTCCACTTCAGTTGGCGATGAAAGAACATTGAAAATACGAGTCGAAGAAGCCATGGCTCTTTGATATAAATCGAATGTTTCACCCAGGCGGGTAAGTGGCCAAAGCAGTCGCTGCGTCATGAAGACCAAGACAGAATAGGCGCCAACGGCCAATCCTCCCTCCAAAGTCATCCAACCACCCAGTAACAATGTGGCTGTGAATCCGCACAAAATCGCCATTCGGATAAGAGGGGTAAAGGCAGCAGAGAGGCGAATTGCTTCACGGTTCGCTTCACGGTATTGATTGCTCAAGACCTCAACTCGCTTCATTTCCCGTTCTTCTGCAGTAAACGATTGGATGGTTGACATTCCAGACAAATCATTTTCGAATAATGCATTCATCGCGCCTGCAGATTTTCTGACTTCTGCATAACGCGGCTCAAGACTTCGCTGGTATCGAAACGACCCCCAAACAATAATCGGGATAGGAAGGACAGCAAATAAGGCGACCTTCCATGAGATGAGTAAGAATACGCTCCCAACAACAACTACGGTTGTGCTGACTTGCAACAAGTCGTTTGCTCCTTTGTCGAGAAACCGCTCTAACTGATTTACATCGTCGTTTAGAATCGCTAAAACATCTCCCTTTTGACGTTCATCAAACCATCCCATGCCTTGCCTTTGAACATGGTCGAATGTATCGAGGCGTAATTCATGCTGAACGGTCTGAGCCAGATTTCTCCAGAGAATACCATAGAAATACTCGAACAGTGATTCAAGCCCCCAAATCGCAAATGTGAGGACGGATAGGAAGACCAATTGGTGCCAAGGGTCAATCAAACCGAACGAGGCAATCCACGACTCTTCTTTCAAAACTACAACATCAACAGCCAGTCCAATCAGTAAAGGCGGAGCCAAATCCCAAATTTTGTTGGTAATAGAACACAGTGAAGCAAGCCGGATTGTACTTCGGTGTGAGCGTGTGTAGATGAGAAGACGCTTGAATGGTCCTTCATCCGACATACCCTGACGACTGCGAAGAGGTATGAGAACTCTATGTCTGCCACCTTCAATCACTTTCTGTGCGTAACCCCTATGCTGTGTCCATGGAACGGAGAGGTGGGGATGACATGAGAAGGGCCGACGCTACAACACTGGAATACGTGACCTCAGGCAGTGAAAGCACGCGTCACATCACGCTCATCGACCCGGCGAAACAAGACCCAAACACGGCTGCAAATAGGGCTATGGTCGCCGTCGAATGTGGTAGCAGTATGGTCTTTGTAGGAGGTTCTACCGATACGCCAGACGAAGTGGTACACGCCACATGTCAAGCCATCCAAGAAGCATTTGAATTACGAGCATTTGCCTCCAGCCAAGACCCAGAATCAGATGAATCCGAATGGCAAATACCTGTTGTTCTTTTCCCAGGGGGCGCCCATGCACTCTCTCCAGCTGCCGATGCCATCACATTCATGATGCTGATGAATTCAAACATCCGCCGATTCTTGGTTGGAGAACAAGTCCGAGGTGCACCTTATATCGAAAAGTTTGGTATCGAAGCATTACCCACGGGATATCTTGTTTGCGCACCAGGTGGAAGGGTTGGCGAAGTTGGTGAAGCAGAATTAATCCAGCCCAGCGATGTTGATTTGGTGCGCTCTTATGCGCTTACAGCACGCATGTTTGGCTTCCGCCTCCTCTATCTCGAAGCAGGCAGTGGCGCAGATGCCCAAGTAAACCCACAGTTAATCGAAAGTGCGCGTACTGTTGACAACCTCACACTTGTTGTTGGCGGCGGTATCCGAACGCCAGAACAGGCATTACTTGCTGCACAAGCCGGTGCGGACTGGATTGTCACTGGCACACTTACCGAAGATGCTGCTGATTTACAAGAACTTCGCCAACGAATCGGCGGAATAATCTCGGTATTGAACAACTGATCAATCTTCATCGTCAAAGACAACAGGATCACCAGTGCCACCGGGGGATGGAGGTCGAGAACCATCAACATCAATTCCCTGTTCAATTTCACTTTCACTCACTTCGAGATGAACACGTCCACCATCGGCTAATGTTGTCATGTCGTCAGTTTCCGGCGTTGAAAGAGTTCGCTTGACATCAGGGGCATTACCGTAAGCATCCCGTTTTGCTTCTCGCGCATCGTGTGTTCGAACCAAAGAAAGCGAGTCTGCAAAGACACGACCCACTACTTCACGGGTGCGCTCACCGCGCCGAACCGAATCAAGTTCATGTACCATTGTTTCACGCTGCCCTTCAAGTTCTCGGAATTCTGCGGTTCTGTCTTGCAAAGCAGATTCCATATCAGTAAGTGTGAGAGTGATTTGTTGAATACGTTCGTCTCGCTCAAAGACATCGTTGTGAAGTCGGCGTTCTCGACGACGTAGGGAATCATATTCTCTGTTTCGCTCAAGCAATCGGCGCTTGAGCTCATCGATTTGCTCAACCAAATAGTCGTGTTCTGCTGAAACAGAACGAGGACCTTGCCTAACGCGCTCAAGCTGCTCTTCTAATTCTCCCAATCGCCCATCTCTG
>CAJJCM010000059.1 GCA_905182635.1 uncultured Candidatus Poseidoniales archaeon | reverse complement strand
TTTCTGGAGGTGCGTGAACCAAGTAGAGGTCGATGTATTCTGTATCCAAAAGTGCGAGTGATTTCTTGCAGTTTTCAATCGTATCTTCATAACTAACAGCATAGCCACGGCGAAGTTTGGTAGTAATAAAAACCGATTCACGTTCAACATCCGCCTGCTTGACGGCTTGACCAACTTCGTGTTCATTGTTGTACATTTGTGCAGTGTCGATGTGGGTATAACCGGCTTCAAGCGCTGTTAGAACTGAGGATTTACATTCACCTTCACTGGTCATCAAGAAGACACCGAGGCCAAATTGTGGGATGTCAAGGGCAAAGGATTCGCCTCCATCTGCAGTTCGATGACTGATACGCATGATGCGACCAGAGGGCGGAGATTGATGAATCCGCCGATTCGTACAAACTTCAGTATGTTGACAGCCATTCAAATTTACCCAGTTGATGATTCTTAACTCCAATGCAATGGCTACCATTGTGGTTGTATTCGGATACAACGAGTCCCATTGCTCGAATACGATATCGAGGGTCACTGTTTGAATAGGTCCCACGTGCCTTAAATCTGAAACCCGACTCAATCGTTTGAAGGTTTAGAGATCTTTGATTTAAATCTCTCAACCAAATCTTGAATCTTTCCGAGATAGATATAGTTGATGTGTGCTATTGAGAAGATGAACATCACCCACCACATACCACCCAAACCTGAAGTTGATTCTATGTCGCCTATACTAAAACCCGAACGAATACCCCCTCCGAATGAGGCTGTTGATGCTATTATCCCATACAATAATGTTCCGACAAGGAGAGGAAAAGTCGATAGAATGCGGGTAGTTTTTTCAATTAAGCCCTTATTCTCAAATACGAATCCTTCCTCAAGTTTACCCATTCCCTGAGCGATTGCAATTACAAAAAGAGTTAAGATTGAAAGCAGAGAAAACCATAACATCAATGAATTGAGTGTACCAATCGATGAAAAATGAGAACAAACAAATGGAGTTGAATCCGTTTCACACCACAAACCATCGTATGAATGTGAAGCTGTCTGTCCTAATATTTGAGCGTCGTCATTTAAATCAGGATCAGATGTTGTGATTTCAAAACTAAAAAGCCCTAAACCTATTTCTTCTTGCCATGAATATTCTCCAGAACCAAATGGTATTCCTGATTTGCCTGAATGGTCGTAATTGTACCAAGAGGTAGAGTTTAGACCGATTATTATCAGAACTAACATGGCAAAACTTACTCCGTAGCGTATTGCTTCATTCTTATCAATTTCAACAGAAGAAATACCGTTTTTGATTAACGAGGTTAAGAATGGCAAATCACTGGATGGTGCTTTTTCTTTGCTAAAATCCGAAGTCGATTTTGGTTTAGATTCAATGTGAATGTCTTTTTTGTTTTGTCTGAGTCTTAATATCAATTCTGATTTATTTCCGCTAACTGGCAAACCCTCGGATCTGAGTTTCTCTTTAAGTTGTGTAACGGTCAGTGTGACTCTTTCATCCTTACACATGAACACTGATAATGTCAGGCAGTAATAATACTTCACCCGTTTTGTAACTATTCGATTGGTTTATCACAATTTGGAGAAATTGGTGAAACATTCGTACTTGACAAATACCACTATCTTGATTGGGACTTTTTCACAAATAAATAATAGGTTGAGATTTTCAAATATCAACGGCAGGACCGTCGTCACTTCGTGTACCCATTGTTTAATGCGGCATATTCTGAACACATTACAAAGATAACTCTTCCAATATTCTGCCTGACGGTTTCGGATTCATATATTCATAGTAAATAACCCTTGATATTGAACGCCATTTGGGACTGGTTGTGTCAGATTTTTCACATATTGTAAACAACAAAGTAGCAATGTCCTCTTCGGGGAAAAGAGTATAATTGTTAAAGATTTTAGATAAACCCGAATTTTCGAATTGCCATCTCATTTCATCTAATTTGCTGTTTGAAATGAGCTCAGAGCCACCCCCCTCAACGATTGAATCATTGATGTAGCACCCGAATGCATATGCATTATCAAAATCTTCCGGGGTTAGAACAGGCATATTGTTGCGTCAGATGCTTTTGATTTAACGATTTTGTTGGGTGGAACCCTTGCACATCCTTAGAAATAGGTGAAAAACTCACCGATTCAAGTAGTTAAAAGCAGACGGTACCCACACGTTCATTTTGAGCGCAAGGGGCCCCTTGCGATTAATGGGTATTCAGACAACCATCAACGTTGCAAAAATTGACTCATTTCGGATATCATCCAATTCTGCTCGACTGACGATAATGTCACTCCGAATTTGAGCGGTTTAGCGTTGTTGAACTTCAATCCAACTCCATGCCTTGGTTGTTTATTCATTCTGTACACCACCATCGATTCGATACTCTGTAAATCTGAAACCAATCGGGTTTTACTCTTGGTCACCCCAAAGAGCGAGCGTGATAATGTAATTCCTTGCCGATTCATGTTGAATGTTGTCGTTCCTTTGAGCATGAATAGAAACAGGACGAAGTTAACTGCACCCCCAACCAGAAACGGGATCGCAAATATCTCCCCACCGAGGCCTGTGGTGGACATGGATGCAAAGAAAATAGTGAGCCCTGCAAAGCTGAATCCAAAAGAAATGAGCATAAAAAATACTGTCAACCCACGGAAGCCATGAGATTGAATCCTGAACCCAATTTCATCCTGAGTCAGGGAGCCTTCTACGGGGGTCCACTCAAATTCATTCCAAACACGAGGGCTTTGTCCCATGAAAACCGATAAAATTAGCACGTATTTAATTTTTTTAATCATTCCCTGTTTAAATTGTTTAACATAGAAGAAAGGGTACCGCCATAACACCCTTGCCGTTTATTTAGCCATATGAAGTAAGTTCAGTGGAACGCTGCCAAGCGTACCCACTGTGTGGATTGGTGTACGAAGGCCCCCTCTGATTCAAACACTAACGAGTGCATTAATATAAAAAAGCGCAATGCTCAATTTATGTTTGAGAATTACCCCCCTGCAAGAAGGATATCTTCGATGCGCCACAGTTCAGTCTGAAGTGATGCTAGCCAAGTTGCTTTCAGAAGGGATATACAAGCCCACAAGTGCTGAGTTGAAACTACACGGTATGGCCGCAGACTGTAGTGCATGTGAAGACGGAGACCAATGGTGCTGGTCAGATGCCCATGCCTGGATGTATGGACAATGTGCAAAGAATTACCTTTCTCATCATGACTCAAATTCATCATCTTCATCTTCAAGCCACTCTGTATCCTCACCTTCGGCGATTCGGCGTGTCGCAAAGAATAGAAATCCAACGCAAACAACGCCAAGCAGTCCCATCCCTAGTGGCATCATCGATTGAGATCCAAAGAACCCCTCCGGTTCTGGAACGGGCTCAACATTCACATTCAACGAAACGGTGTTGTCCTCGTCGAACTCGTCAATGACTTGGCTCGAATCTATTCGCACCACCAGGTCCAGCTCACCTTCCCAGTCAGGCATCCATTCGAAGACAATCGTCGTTTCACCGTCCAGTATTGATGTTTGGATTGTTTCAACTTCTTCAATGATGATTCTATCATTATGAGAAATATGAGCCTCCAAAGTAATGTTGAATGCTGTAGCATCGTGGGCACCGGTGTTGAAAACCTCGATACTGACGGAGGTCATCCGGCCGATGATAGGTGAATAATCCGACATAGTAATCCGTTCAGCACTGATGTCGGGTCTAGTCTCGATTACTTGGAAGCGAAGCGGCCAAGTCTTGGCTGAACCTTCCCCTGTCAAATTATTTCCAGCCAGATCGGCAACATCGAACCAGCAATCGAGGTTTTCACCTTGGATGGGCTGTGAACTTAGGTTCACAAGATACCGGCTGACCTCGCCGGGAATGATTATAGCAGCTGTACCCTCTATCATGTCTCCAAATGATTGAAGGCCATTAGTCTGAACACAGTGAACCGGAATCCCTTGCTCCGGCAGGCCTGAATCCGCTTCTTGGATATCAAATTGTAACTGAATTTCAGTTGAATTCGTGGATATCATCGTCGGCTCGTGACCTACTATCGAAGGTGCCTCATCATCAATCTGCAGACGAATTGGTTCAGGACTTGGATTCGCATATCCCATGCCACCATTGACCTCGATGACCACACGGTACAATCCACTGCCAAGGGCATCCATCATCCCTTCAAACCTGCCATCGGCATCTGTCACCACCAAGAGAGGAAGATCGAGAGGGGATTCGAGCATAACCGAATATGAACCTGAAGCTGGTGCTAGGTCTGCAGCGACATAACGTACCCTGCCCTCCACCACCAGTCTCTGGCCGAGTGTGACATAATCATCATACACAAGTAGACGTGATTCGGCACCGAAGGTTCTCATCGAAGATTCGACTAGCATGACATCGGCATTAAATCGCCAGTAAAGTCCAGTGTCAGTGACATGTTCGCCTGATGAATCACTGAACTTGAGTGTAATTCCCATCTCATCTGCCGACATATCATCAAATAACGGAGATGCGATGAATGAGAGATTGAGAGTAATTTCATCTCCTTGGTCTTCGAACGTGAATCCTAGAACCTCGAGCAATGAATTACTCGACTGGAATGACCCATCTTTATCGTAGGACAGTGTATTACCTAGGCCAAGATCGATGATGAGACCTTCGATATCATCTAGGCCGTTTACATCTCTAATACTGATGTTTAGCCAACCGGGGTGAGCAGGAGTAAGAGTGTCACCACCTGGCAAGTCCATATTGACAGATATGACCTCGGTTGGAGAAGGGACCAGTGAGATGTAATGGACCAAATCTGCTTCAAATCCAGAGCCGCTCAAAATTGTATTACCGGTCTTGTCAAAGCCCTCAATGAACAGAGATACCTGCTGGCCGTGTGAATTGTATGTATCATCATATTGAGCGTGGAAAAAATTACTCCCCCCTTCCCTGAGAAGTGGCCTCTGGCTATATTCCTCTCGTTGAGGAATACCATCGCCATTATCGTGCAGACCTTCGACCCACCACCTCAGACGTAAACTACCGAGATCAAGCCCCTCGCTATCGGTACCGTCGGTGATAGTCACATTGAACAATTGCTGGGACGAGGGCAGGATTCTTTCACCAAGGGGCGCATTTGCTTGGAAACCTGGCTTTGTCGCATCGATGTTGAAAGTAAGTGATGCAAGTCCTGGCTCAGTTGAATCATATGGCCCAAAGAGATGGGCTGCAATGGTAAATCCACCATAGTGACTATCCTGTGGAGCAAACACATCGATTGAGTATGTACCATTGGGATCTACTGTTGTATTCGCACTTATACCCACTAGTTCAACGAGAACATCACCTGGGAGTGGATGACTGGTTTGATTGAGGAATCGTACAGTACCTCCGACGCGCAGTAAATCGCCACCTGCGACCCATTCGCCAGCACCAATCTGTGTGCTGCCATCGGTCGGCTCACTCATATCCCATACAGCGAAACTCGCAATTTCCATTCTGCGTTCATGATCTGTGGTCTGGCTTGAAAGCCTACTTGTGTGGAGCAAATCAATGGTCTTCGCCTGAACCTGCCAAACAACATCCTGTTCAGGCAACCATGCCCAACTGACTGTGAGATCCCATGTCATGATACCGCTCTGATTGTTCAATGCCATCCACGAACCACTGATATTGCTAACAAGTCCGGCAGGGTCATTGACCCATGTAGTATCGTTTTCAAAAGAATGGAATAGCGTTGGTTGACTGATACTGTTCTGAAGTTGAGGAATCATAGCAAGCCACGATAAATTCGATAGACCTTGATATGAAGTCACATCGATGCTCAAAGCCCGAGATTGGCCATCGGGGACAATGGCCTCTCCTGGCAGTGTAATTGTTGTAATGGAAGGCGGGCGATCTCCCTGCCCCAACCACAGGTTGAGCAATTCCACCTTTCCAGCACTACCTGAACTGACATTAATGATGATACTGACATTGCCAGCGGTATCTGGCGTGAGATTCGAAACATGTTGATTCAATTCACCAAGCAGGTCTGAATGAGGCGATACCCCGACTGCAGCGGTCCAGTTATATTCGATGTCAATCTCATCGAGAACCAATGTGGCATTCGCACTCACTTGAAGCGGAATATCGACGAATTCATTACCCCACGCATCGGTGAAACTTGGAGTGGCATTACCGAGATATGAATTCAGAGAGGCGGAAAAATCGGGGACTGTCGATGCATTGCTGAGATTTCCACTATGATTCCACTCCCAATTACCATCTGCACCAACATCGAGGGCGGCCGTTACATCATCGCTACCCTCGAAAACAACGACCAATTTCGGCCCATGTGTGGCGTTATCCCTCGATGTGATGGTTAATCTCGAGCCATCGGGCTTGTTGGTGTTTTCATCGCCAATGAGAATAAGTCCATTATTGG
>CAJJCM010000058.1 GCA_905182635.1 uncultured Candidatus Poseidoniales archaeon | reverse complement strand
TTAGAGGCTCTCGAAGAAGATGCAGAATTTTTAATTCTTGCCGGCCCTGAATTAAATGAACCTATTGCACGGTATGGGCCCTTTGTAATGAATACCCGTGAAGAGATTCAGCAAGCACTCCTCGACTATCAAAATGGCACCCTTGCTTGATACTTCATTGGTCTACTTCTCATTGTGGTGAGATGTTATGGCCTTGAATCTTCAATTTTGGTCTTTGATACATTTTTTCAGACAGTTTTTCTAATATGGTTATATATACCGAGGCGGATTAGCAGGGTTTATGCATACAGCCAGTAAAGTAATGTTAATTCTAGGAGCCGTAATCACCGTCGCAGGCATAGTTATGTTTGCGGTAGGGTCTTCAGCCGTTGATTGGGACCCAATTGGGGATGCTGAATATAGTGGTAAAACGGGAACTTTTTCTGCGAATTCCGAAACTTTCTATACTGTATATTCAGAACAATCTTCATGTGACGCAGTCACCTATACAATAACAGATACTGCTGGCGCCGAAGCAATTGATTCCAGTTGGGAATGTAGTGATGGCAACTATGCTGTCGATGGTTATATTGTTCTTGGCAGTTTGTATGGTTCATCATCGTATAGCATTGATGCTACTTCTCACACCCTTTACATCTCTGACACGTTTGGTGATGTCGGAGAAGCAGCTGGTGGATTCATGGCCGTACTCGGCTCGTTTGGTGTCTTGTGCTGTGGTGGATTCTTCCTCTTACTCGGCGGAATCTTCGCTCTTACGCTCAAAGATCCAGCAGTCGTAATGGTCGCTGGTGGAGTCCCACAACAAATGATGGGTGCTCAGCAATATGCTCAACCTATGCAAATGCAACAACAGGTAGCACCAGTTCAACAACAGGCAGCACCAGTTCAACAACAGTATCAGCAACCTCCTCAAGGCGGACTTTGATTCCCTCGTTGTTCAGAAGTGACTTCACTCCTCCTCCTCTTTTGGAGGCGTGAAAGTTTCCCTTGGCGTTTCGCTCGGGTTGATGCTTAATTGGTATGAATCGGCTTCACGGCCTCTACACTCCATACTTGTCACCATCATCGAAGAATCAGATTGATGGATCTTGAGCAATCATATCATCAACCTGATGGCATGGTTAGCATCTTTTCAATCGCTTGCGTTCCTTTGACGCCAGTACCAACATTCGCAGGGATGCAGTGTAAAGGTCCTTGGTTGGTTCAATATCGAGTCAAATACTCTGGTTCATCAACTGTACTCGTCTCTGCAATTCGACTTTTCACGAGAGAGGTCCCGATTCACTGGGTCATCGTGAACTGTACAATTATCTGTAATTCGGCTGTTCATGAGCAAGGTACAAGCATCGCTGGCGCAAGAGTTGTCATAGATGCTCGTGCCGGGATTCGAACCCGGGTCGGCGGGATGAAAACCCACTATGATGGACCTGGCTACACCACACGAGCGACAGCCGTTCCACCGACCACCCCTTGATAATGATTCGCTCTATCAAAGAAGAGAAAATGATGCCTTATTCACTCATTTCAGGTTCTACTGAGGTTGCATCAAGTTTGATATTCGACCACCATTTCCAACCATACCAAATTGGTATGGTAGCAAGAAGCATCGTGACAGCTAAAGCGATTTCATTTTTGAGAAACCAATTCATTGCCTCGATTGCGGAATTCCCATACACTCCAATCAATACTGCTTCCAGTCCAAAACGTAATCCTCTTCCACACAATCCAGCGATTAAGAACGGTTTCTTTTCCATTTCACCCATTCCTGCAACCCAGCCAAATACCTTGTAAGGGATTGGTGAGAAGGCTGCGATAAAAATACCGAAAGTACCGTATTTGAGTGTCAGGGCCTCAATTTTATCAAGATGTGACTGTTTAGAAAACCGACCCAGGAAACTCCGGCCCCAGCGTTTTCCGATCCAATAACCGACCATGGAGCCTGCTACCGAGGAAAGTGTGACCGTTAACCATAGCCAAATTACCATTGGGACGTTCCCAATCGTATCTGCAAGCATCGGGATATAGAGTAAATCCGGGGGGATTGGTTGAATAATCGCTTCTGTAAATGAGACTACAGCAAGGCTTGCCGCTCCAAAAACATCGAAAAAGTCGAGTAGAGTTTCCTTCCACGACATGAAGGTGGCTTGGTTCACCCATCAATGAAGGTGTGGGTGTGCGGTGGCTTCAAGGAGGGCATTCTTCAGTGGTGGACTTGATGCGAGTTCTCGATACTGCTGCCCTGCTCCATTGGCCAGTAAGTGAACTCACAGGCAATATTTGTGCTGTGCGCCAACAGGCTGAACTTGAACGGGTCAGTCCTCAACGTTGGATGTTAGTCCAAGCGCTCGATATCGATTGGCGTGATGTTCCGCCGAAATGGCTCAGTGAGGCCAAAGAATGTGCTGCTCAAAGTGGAGACCTCCCACGACTGTCAGATGTTGACTTGGATGTCTTGGCTCTTGCACTTGGCCTTAATCTCCCTTTGGTCACCGATGATTACCGTTTACAAAACACAATGAATGCCGCAGGAAAGCAATCGGCTACAGTCGGTACAAAAGGTGCAAAACAAGTGTGGAAATGGGAATTACGCTGCACAGGGTGCCGTGTTTCCACCGATGTTCCTGAAAATGTTTCTCGCTCTAAAAAGGGCGACGTTGGTGATTGTGACCGATGTGGCTCGCCACTGGTTTTGAAGCGTAAGCGATAATTCATTCCTCTGCGGAAGAATCCATTGATTCGAGGGCAGAAACTTTTCGCTCGAGTTCATCGACTTCCATTCCCGCTGGGTCAATACCTACTGCTCGAGCGCGTTGTACAAGAAGTTGAGAGGGAGTCCGGCCGTCTGCCTCAAGGTCGGTCAAGGTCTGCGATGTGTTGGTCAATCCCTTCTGGAACTCACCTTTTGAACGGCCTAATGCATGTGCCATTTTCGGCAAGCGTTCAGCACCAAATAAGATAAAAAACAATCCAACGAGAATCGTGAGTTCCAGAGGTCCTAAACCGCCAATCATATTTCTTCCTCAACCCTTGCAGTCGGGGTGTAGTGTTGAAGGCTTCGGCGAAATGGATTGCTTTTTGTTCTTTATCCACCGGAGACCGGAGGCAGCAAAGCCAATTCATCTCCATGGTTCAATTCAGTGTGTTTCTCGCACTGCAGGCCATTGACTGCAAACACAAGACCTCGTTCACTCCACTCAAGAACTGCGAGAATCCGTACCACATCTTCGATTTTGGCAGGGTATTGGAGCGTCATTTTGTGTCGCTTCCAACCGAGTGCTTCAGCGAGGGGACCAAACGCGAGAAGAGATATTTCCATGGCCCCCGCATCGTTCATGGTGATGCTTTGAAGCGGTAGTTTATCAACGCACTCGGTTGTCCTCAAGGCATGGGACCAGTGATGAAAGCAACCAGTTTGTGGAAAATTTATCCATCCGGTGAATCTTCTATTCAAGCGGTCAAAGGAGTCAATGTCTCGATTGGTGTTGGCGAAATGGTTGCCATCATGGGCCCTTCGGGTTGCGGAAAAACTACTTTACTCAATATTCTCTCAGGAATTGATGAGCCGAATTCAGGAGAAGTCACGGTCAAAAATCAACCCTTATTTGGAATTTCTGACGATGCTCGAACTCGAATGAGAGCGGAACATATGGGCTTTATTTTTCAAGATTTTAATCTCCT
>CAJJCM010000057.1 GCA_905182635.1 uncultured Candidatus Poseidoniales archaeon | reverse complement strand
TGAGTTTGCCCGTCAATTGTCGCATCCCTCAAGACAGGAGGGTCACATACGCCGTTGTTTGTGCAGACTTGAGTGGTGATTTCGAAATTGGTTCCGTTTTCATAGGCATCTTCATCCATCACAAGAGTAAGTTCCCACGATTTACCATCTGTTGAAGGCGTCGTCCGTTCAGAAATTGAAAACGGGACCTCTTCATCAGAAGGCGATACATCTTCTCCTGCTACAACGCCACTCCCCATTGCAGGAGAAGGCATCACAATGAGAGTCACGATGAGTAAAGCAATGAATTTGGCGATACGCATATGCTTACCATGGCGGTGTGGTATTTATGTGTAAGGTGAAAAGTCCCTCGATTAGAGTTCCATATCCCAAAGTTCATCGCCAACCCAATGTAAGGTCTTAATGCCCTTTCCCTTTGTGAGACTTGTGAGGTCTTCGGCGTTCATCGTCGCCCACCCGATAGCGAGTGGACGCTTGTGCTTCATATCACGAATCCATACGAGATCACCAACATTGATACTTTCATCTGCACCATGGACTCCAGCAACCATGCAATCGGCACCTTTCATCAAAAAGGGAATGGCACCGTGGTCAACTTCAACCCATTTTGCCGCATCATCATGTTCAAGAAAACCGCGTAAAGTAAGAAATACAAAGCGCTCATTCTCTTCGTTTTGAACTTCGATGGCTTTGGCAATCTTATCAACCAATACCATTGTCCATGGGCCATATTCTGCCATTTCAAGGAAGGCGTCATCGACTTGGAGGTCAATACCCAATGCTTCCTCTAAGGTATTGAGAAGTGGAGCGACTTTTTTTCGGCGGACAGGTCGCCGTTTTTTCATACTCCAATCACGGGTCATGAACCTCTCAGGTGCCCTCTCTTTTTGACGCTTGGCTAAACCCTGTGCTTGATGAAGGAGAAACGCTTGGTTTGGATATGGCCCTCTGGTGTACCATCCGAACGTTCGCCAAACACGCTGCTGAATTAGGCAATGAGCAGCCTATGGCACCGATCTTTTTTGTCAAGCCAAACAATTGTCTTCAACGAATTGGTCCAATTTTGGTTTCTTCACATCCCGGTGAAGTTCACCATGAGGTCGAGTGTGTTGTTCGTTTGAATGAACATTCACAGCCCGAAGCAATCGCAGTTGGTTTAGACCTCACCGACCGTTTGACGCAAGGTGAACTACGAATGGAACAATTACCATGGACGAAAGGTAAATGTTTCCGAGGCAGTGCTTACGTCGGAGGCTTCGCTCAATGGGAGCATTCTTTCGATTCCTTGGTCGATGAAGAACAAAGCCTTTGTCTGAACCTTTGGGTCAATGATATCCTAGTTCAATCAGCTCGCCTATGCGAAATGACCCTTTCACCAGCCACTCAAATCAAAGAACTTCTCACATGGGCTCCAGTCTCCGCAGGCGATTATCTGTTTACAGGAACTCCCGCAGGTGTTGGACAATTGCATCTAAACGACCGAGTCTACGCTACGCTCGAGGCTCAAGATGGCACCGTCTTATCGTTTATCAAAACCCAATGTGATTAGGGTTGCTTTCTTATATGCCCTGTTGGTGGCTTTGGACTGCAAGGTGGCATCATTATGGCTCAATGGCATGGTATCTCTCGACGTAAACCTAGTGGCGGACGCAAAGTTCAGGCTCGCAGCAAGCGTTCTACTGAAATCTCTTCTGAGAAGCAAATGGCTCTCGTTGGAGAATCAAAGCGTAAGATTTACCGCCGAACTGGTGGAAACACCTTGGTTCGCGTCATGTCCGAAAACCGAGTTTCAATCAACAACCCAAAGAAGGGGACGACAACCATCGGAACCATCCACAATGTCATTGAAAACGAATCAAACCCGAACTATGTTCGACGAAACATCCTCGTTAAAGGCGCAGTTATCGAAACTGACCAAGGTCGAGTTCGAATTACTTCCCGACCTGGCAAGGACGGCGTTATCAACGGCGTACTCCTTGATTGAAGTCGTTCCGCAGGGTTCAAGTCATCCTCGCTCTTCGGTGCAAATGGTGAATTGAAATGGACCACAATCCTGACCGAATCTGTGTCTGGCCCGGATATTTTGATACCCGCACTTCCCGTAGAAGTGGTCGAAGAGTTCCAAAAGACTCCTCTGTCATCAAACCAGACATCGATGGACTCTTTCTTGCATCGCGGAAACTCGGTTTGAAAAAAATAAAGCGCGACGAAGGGGTATCCCATCCCTCACGCCCCCATCTCAAAGAAGGACGAATGTGGATCTCCCGCGACGATTCGAAACAATCAGTCGGTGCAAATTCAAAGGAGGAACTTCTCCAACTCATCGGTGCACAATGGCGTCAAATGCAACGTGAACAAAAAGATGCATCGGTTGAACGAACCGCCAAAGGTCCTCAAGCAGGTGACCGTAGAGCCCGTTCACAACGGAAAACCCGTTCAAATGATTCTACTGAGGCCCGACCAAGTTTCAAGAAGCGTTCTGGTTTCAAAAAGCGTTGAGTCATTGTGGGACTTCGTGCAACCATCCGAACACATCTTCTTCATCCTCGTTTTGAATACCTACCAGGTGGTTGTATAATCGCTCAGTAATCGGCCCTGGTTTCTTGTCGCCATAGGTTGACTTTTCCTCACCTTTGGTAATCGAACCAATTGGGGAAATAACCGCTGCAGTACCACAACAAAATGCTTCATCAGCATCCATTGCAAACTCAGCCGAAACTTTGGTTTCGATGACTTCATAGCCATTGTGGCGTGCTAATTCGATGATAGATTGACGAGTAATACCGGGGAGAATCGTTCCAGTGAGTTCGGGGGTGTAGAGAATGCCGTCTTTGACGCAAAAGAAATTAGCCGCTCCTACTTCTTCGACATAGGTATGAGTTTCAGCGTCAAGGTAGATGACTTCTGCAAACCCGGCTGCCTTTGCATTTTTGCTTGGCATCATTCCTGGGGCATAGTTTCCAATTGCTTTCACGCCACCCGAACCACCAGGTGCTGCACGATGGTATTCCTCTGAGATGAGCAAATCAATCGCAGAAACGCCACCTTTGAAGTAAGGGCCAACGGGTGTGACATACACCAAGAATGTGTACGAGGGTGCAGGAGCAACACCCAGAATCGGTCCAGACCCCATGAGCAGTGGCCGCACATACATGGCGCCTTTACCGGTTGGTGGTACCCATCGGAGATTGGCTTGAACACATTGCTCAACCGCATCGATGAAAATCGATTCAGGGACAGGTGGCATCTTCAATCGGTCTGCACCGCGTTGCATACGGCGTGCATTTTCTTCCGGGCGGAAGAATACAACACGATTTTTAGAAGTTCGAAACGCCTTCATTCCTTCAAACAGCCCTTGTCCATAATTGAGAACACAGGCTGCCGGTGACATTTGTATTGGGCCATAGGGCCGTAAATTACCCGGCATCCATGGGTCTGTTGAACTTGTTTCAGTGAGATACATCGTATCTGTTGGAGTAAGCGAAAATGTAAGATTGTCCCAATCAATTTTTTCTGACATCATGAGCACCTTGCCTTAGCATTTCATCCAAGGGGCTCGGGCTTTCAATCATTCCTCTTGCAAAACATGGATGACAAGTGAGTTTTTGGAGTGTTGGCAAGCATTTCCACCACATGCAACCGAAGGCAAGACCCTTAGAGTGGGTTACAGTCCCTCCTCTTGAGGTGGAATGATGACGTACAAAGGAGACATTGGAGTTGTCAGTGGACGCTACCATTCGGTTGAAGCCAACAAAGAGAAAGGCACCACTGAACACACAGTCTTGGAGATTTTTGGCCGCAGTAAAAATGGCGAATCCGTCTGCCTCCTTGTTTCAGGTCTTCGACCGTCGTTTGAGATCACTCCGTTGAGTGCATGGCGGGAAGACATGGAACTCAGTGATTTCATTCTCGACCGAATCAAAAATGTCGAGAGCATGAATGATGTTGTCGAGGTAACCGGTCCTGTCATGAAACTCACCGACCTTGGTCAAAGACCAGTTTGGTCGGTCACCGCGCGACAACCATACTTGGTTCCAAATTTACGCAAAACGCTTGCAAAACAATCGTGGCAAATATATTCGGGGGATATTCCTTTTCTCAATCGTCTGTTTCTCGATTATGATTTGGGAATGCATGTTTCGGTTCAGGGAGCCGTAGTGGACCGACGAAATGAACCCAATGAAAACCTCGAACGAACTCATGCTGTCATTCAAGCAGGTGGTTCGGGACGTTATGCAGTTGACGTAACAGTTGCCTGTGATGTCACCCAACTCAAAGACTGTCAGCCGTTCCCAGCACCTTTCCGTATCTTCTCGTTTGACTTGGAGACCAGCATTGAACATGAAACTATTCTGTGTGCTGCTGCTTGGGTTGAAGATATGGGTGCCGGAACGCGCCAAGAGTATTCATTCAAAGGTGATGAAGCCAGTATTATGGAAAATCTAACATTGGTTGTTCGTAGTATGGACCCTGACATTATTACAGGCTACAATATTGATAATTTTGATTTACCACGACTAAACGACCGTATGGAGGTTCAAACTAAGTCCAAAGATTGGAGGAAACGCGCTCAATTATTTGGCTGGGGGAGAGTTGAACAAAGCGAATCCGAGTCAAAACGAGTTCGCTCGGGACTCTTTCCACGACGACAGTCATCACGTGCTTGGAATCTTGCTGGTCGAAGTGTTGTTGATGCTTGGTGGCAAGCTCGAACGGTATTACGCCCTCAACGTGAAACTCTTTCATTTGTCAGTAACCTCTTATTTCCAGATGATGAAGAAAAACACAAAATGGACGTTAATGCATCGAAAATGGATATGGAATGGGCGAACCGCCCAGATGAAGTGATGGAATATTGTATTCGAGATGCAGCGTTACCGCTTGATATTCTGAACGCTTTGCAAGTTATTCGACGTAAAGAAGCAGTTGCGGCGGTTGCGAAAGTCACGTTTGATTCCGCTGCAATTGGAAGCACGAGTCAGTTGGTTGATTCTTTGGTTATACGCTTGGCTGATGCCGAAAACGTCGCTGTACCCTTGACCGGCTCTGCTGAGGCCAAAGAAGGGCAAATTACCGGCGGCTATGTTCACGAAGTTGATGCTGGGCTCCATCCTTGGATTGCAGTGCTTGATTTCAAGAGTATGTATCCTTCTATTATGATTGGGCAAAACATCTGCTACACAACGCGAATCGACCCTGCTCAACCTGACCAGCCGAGGGAGGGTGAGCCGGTCCATACCTCACCAACCGGTGTGCGTTTCCGACACCAATCGGTTCGAAAAGGTCTTGTTCCACGGCTTCTGGAAAATTTGATGGAACAACGAGATGTACACAAAACTGCGCTTAAAGAAGCCAAGAAGGCTGGTGATGTCGTCAAAGAATCGTTCCATGATTCAATGCAGTATGCGGTGAAAATTCTTATGAATACCTTCTACGGAGTCTTTGCCAGTGGATTTTACCGTTTTACTCATCGTGACCTCGGCTCGTCAATCACCGCTTGGGCTCGTCAAAATATCAAAGGCATCATCGCTCAATTGGAGGAGGAAGGGCATGGCGTTGTTTATTCGGATACCGATTCGATCTTTGTCCGCTCACCCGTTGCCCCTCATTCTCCCTCATCGTTACGAGAGGATGAGATTCTCGCCGCCAAAAGTGGAGAACAAGAAGCGGTTGAGAAAATTCAGAAATGGGAGGTTGCCAAACAATCCATGATTGATTTTGGCCTTGAAGTTGCAGAACGCTACAGCCGTGATTCTGCAGTCCTTGAGTTCGAAAAGGGTCTTTCTGTCTTTTTCAGTCATGGCGCCAAAAAACGCTATGTTGGCCAGGTGGTTTGGCCAGTCGAGGAAATGTTGATTCGCGGTTACGAGACGCAACGAACAGATTCATTCAACTATCTCACCTCTACAATGAAACGCATGTTCAGCCATGCTTTGGCAGATGAAGGTGATGAATTGGTCAAATATGCACTTACTCGTGTTCAAGCGGTAAAGAACTCCGAAGTCGATGCAACAGAACTCATTCTTGCTAAATCATGCAAAGGCCGAGTGTCTTCGAAGGGGGACATCGATTTCACCAAAGATTATGCTAATCCTAACAGTATGGCACAAGTCCGTATCGCCAAGGCAAGAATCGCCCTTGGCCTTGGCTTTACTTCCGGCATGAAAGTTTCCTACATCGTTGCTGATGCCTCTCAACGACCAATGCGGGTTGTACCTTGGTTGGAGAATGAAGAAAACGGTGGCATCACGACCTACGATGGTCAATTTTATGCTGAACGTTTGGCAGCAGCATTAGGGCGAATTACTGAGCCTTTTGGTTGGACGGCAAAAGAACTGGTTTCAGGTAATAAGCAAACAACGCTGTTTTCATTCTAAATCGACTTGAAAGAAGGAAGGCCTTTTCATGAAGGCACCCGCAACAGAACTCATGAAGTCGGCTTCTATGCCCGTTCTCCTTGCGCTCCTCATGGTTCTTTCCAGTCTTGCTGGTTGTATTTTTGGAGACGATGAAAACGGTTCGAATGGTGAGGTGCTCGCTGTTTTTAGTTATTCACCATCGTCAAATATCCGAGCCAACGATACAATTTCATTTGATGCCTCAAGTTCGACCCCAAGCAATGGTTTGACCTATCGATGGGATTTTGATGCTGACGGCACGATTGATGACACCGGTCGCTCTGCTGAATGGAAATTTCCCACTGCTGGAACAAAAACAATTGAACTTACCGTTTCAGATGGTACAAAATCCTCCTCCCAATCGAAGGAAATCGTCATCGTTGAGGCAACGGCCATAGCCCCTGAGGCAGATATTTCACAATATGCAGACGATGAAGACTGTTCGAACGACGCTCTCGACGAAAACACACATATCGTTGTGTGGATTTGTGAAATGGATAAGTCAAAGACTGACCGTGATATCTCTGCAACCACAACGGTCATTTTAGACGCAAGCACTTCACAAGCGGGTGATTCAAGCCAATACATTGCCGAATGGAATTGGGACCTCGATCCGGAGACTGACAAAGATAACGATGGTGATTCCGAAAATGATGTTGATTACTCAGGTGAGACCATCGACTGGTCCAACGTCGCCCCTGGTGAATACGAAGTCAATCTCAATATTCTCAACAGTGCTGGCATGACCGATTCTGACACCATCAAAGTCTATGTCAGCTATGCAGGTCAATGGTCGGATTTTGAAATGGGTGGAAACACGTCAGGGAATGCTCAAACCCTCGACTTTAAGATGGACATCGTCTATGATAAAGACAAAGGCAACACGATTCGTAAAGCCGTCGGTGAACTCACCTATCCGCAAGAAGACGATGATTGTAATACTCTTCCTGGAGCAACAAACTGCCGCGCGAAACTCGATATCTATGCCATCAATGAAGAAGATGAAGAAGCGAGTAACACCACTGGTAAGACCTTAGATCAGCGAACCGAAGGTGATTGTGATGAAGACAACAACGACTGCGTTCATCTCACACTCAGTTCCTACATGTTCTCCGATACAGAATCGACCTATGGCGACGGGGAATGGATTTTTCAAATCCGCAATGAAAAAGTCAATGACTTGCAAGTCGAATCGTTCATCATTCGATTACATTACCGATGAAGTGCATTTTCTTTGAAGAAGATGTTTAACACTGTGCCGTTGACGGCTTACCATGCGTCGAACACGAATCGTAGCAACCATCGGTCCCGCTTGTGATGATGAAGCGACCTTACTCTCACTGCTTCAAGCAGGTGTCAATGTCTGCCGACTCAATTACTCTCATGGTGCTCCGGAGGAGAAAACACCGTTGTATCAACGTATACGTTCACTGGAAGACAAATTAGGCCGGCCAACATGCATTCTAGCTGATTTGCCGGGTCCGAAACTTCGCTTAGGTCGATTCCCAGGCGTTATTCTCCTTGAGCGAGGTGCTTCGATTCAACTCCATTGTGGTCAGAAATCAATGGAAAACGCAGATGCAGGTAACATTCCAGTCGAATATGAAGGCTTATCTGCTGAATTAAACGAAGGCGACCCAGTGCTTATTGCTGATGGATTAATTCGACTCAAGGTAGTACATTCGCCACAAACACCCAATGGCATCGTCGATTGCATTGTCGAAGATGGAGGAATAGTAAGTGAACGGAAAGGCGTCAATGTCCCTGGGACAATGGTTGACCTCCCAGCCATTGGCCCGAACGATGAAGCAGCATTAGCCCACGCTCTCAAAGCTGGAGCAGATTACATTGCTGTGAGTTATGTGCGGACTGCCAAAGACCTCGAACCTGCTCAAAAAGCAATTCGTGAAGCTGGCTTACATGTTCCTATAATTGCAAAAATAGAGCACCCAGTAGCACTAGAGCATCTTGAAGAAATCCTTGATTCAGCCGATGCAGTTATGGTTGCTCGGGGTGATTTAGGGGTCGAAATCCCACTTGAAGATGTTCCCGAAGCGCAACAACGAATCATCGATGGCGCACTTACACGGGGGAAAATAGTCATCGTCGCAACTCAAATGCTTGAATCTATGACCTTGCTACCACGCCCAACTCGCGCTGAAGTCAGTGATGTATCGGGTGCAATTCGCCATGGGGCGACAGGAGTGATGCTTTCGGGAGAAACTGCATTGGGCAAATACCCGCTTGCTGCTGTTGAAACAATGGCTAAAATCGCTGTGGCAAGCGAAAAGGGGCTGAACTCATCTGAACAACGCCCAAGCGGTTTAGCGAGATTCGTCTCAACCCGTTCAGTGGCGCACGCTGGCGTTGAACTCGCCAAAATATCAAAGGCAAAACGAATCGTTGTGGCGACGCAACATGGAAATGCAGCCAGATTAGTTTCTGGTTATTGCCCAGGTATTCCAGTTACAGCAGTCAGTAATCGAATTCGAGCCATGCGCCGATTGCAGTTAATACCCGGTGTTGAGGGTTTAATGGTTGAAGAATTCGACCGTGGTTCACAGACCATGCAAGCATCACTCCATGCTCTTATCGAGGCTGGAACCATCGGTGTTGGAGACCGAATTGTCGCTATTTCAGGCAGCCCCAAAGCAATCTCTGGTGCGACCAGTACCATCCGTCTGTATAAAATCGCAGAGGATGGCTCGATTCATGGTGCGGAATGAATTGAACTATGGAATCGGGTTCATCTCCTTCAGGATGAGCGTAAACAGTGAATAGAGTTGCCTTTTTTCATATTCAGTTGTGTGTTGGCGCGTCGCGCTTTTCAAATAGGGGTGGTTGTTCGGATGGAATACTAAGGAGTAGTTACCATGGGAAGTCAATGGGAAGATAAAAGCAAGCCTCACCTAAACATCGTGTTCATTGGACACGTCGATCACGGAAAGTCAACTACTGTCGGACGTCTACTTTTAGACACCGGCCATATTGAAGGTCACGTTATTGAAAAGAACGAAAAACTCGCTGTTGAAGCTGGCAAAGCCGGTTTCGGACTTGCTTACGTCATGGACGGACTCAAGGAAGAGCGCGAACGTGGTATCACCATCGACGTTGCTCACAAAGAGTTCTTCACTCCTAACTATTACTGGACTGTTATTGACGCTCCAGGTCACCGAGATTTCGTTAAGAACATGATTACTGGTGCTTCACAAGCTGATGCAGCAGTTCTTCTTTGTGCTGCGAACGACGGTGTCAACGCCCAAACCAAGGAACACGCTTTCCTTGCAAAGGTGCTTGGTGTTAAGCAAATCATCGTTCACGTCAACAAAATGGATATTTCCGGTGTTGACTGGTCCGAAGAAAAGTACAATACTGCCTGCACTGAAGTTAGTAACCTTCTCAAGATGGCTGGTTTCAAGCCAGACGATATCCCAATGATTCCTGCATCTTCATTGAACGGCGATAACGTCTATGTCAAGTCGGACAAGTGCCCATGGTACAAGGGTCCTACTCTCTTCGAAGCTATCGACAAACTGACAATGCCAAATAAGCCAGTCAACAAGCCTCTCCGTTTGCCAATTCAGGATGTCTACAAGATTTCCGGTATCGGAACAGTGCCAGTCGGTAAGATCGAAACCGGAACTTTGAATGTTGGAAAGACCGTTGTCTTCAACCCTTCACAAAAGTCTGCAGAAGTCAAGTCGATTGAAATGCATCACACTATGGTCGAAAAGGCTGAGCCTGGCGACAACGTTGGTTTCAACGTCCGTGGTCTTGCACAAGTCGACATCCGCCGTGGTGACGTTGCTGGATACACTGACAACGAGCCTATGTTCGTTCGTCACGACGAAACCTTTGTCGGACAAATTCAGCTTATGGACATTCCAAAGGCTGTTTCCGTCGGATACACCCCTGTTTTCCACGCACACACTGCACAAGTTGCAGTTCGTTTCCTCGAACTTCTCGAGAAGACCAACAAAGCCGGCAAGGAAGCCAACCCGTCTTTCCTCAAGACTGGTGACGCATGCCTCATCCGTTTCCAACCAAACAAGCCAATGGCCATTGAGCAAATGGACACGTTCCCTGAACTCTCCCGCTTTGCTATCCGTGACATGGGTAAAACCGTCGCAGCTGGCGTTTGTTTGAAGATTGACAAGAAGTGATTTTCACTTAAGAATCAAAAGGAATCGGAAGGAATCACTATGGCGGCAGTTACAATCATCAAACTCACAGGACAAAACCACAAAGATATCGATACTGTTGCTAGCCAAATAAAGATTATTTGCGATAACGGTGGTATTACACTTCGTGGACCAATCCCGTTGCCGACACGACATCTGGTTGTCCCTGTTCGCAAGGCACCTGATGGTGAAGGCGTTGAAACTTACGATCACTGGGAACTACGTGTTCACAAGCGTTTGCTTGAGATGGACATCACCTCTGGAAAGGGCGAATCTGCTCTACGCCAAGTGACTCGTATTTCGATCCCAGATACTGTGAGCATTGAACTTTCAATGCGCTCCGTCAACTGATTCGTTTAACGAATAGACTTTACAATATGCATTGGCCGTAAGGCTTTTCAAAGTAGAGAGCAGTTCAAACAACGAAAATTGTCCAAAAGTGTTGGGAGTAAGGCTGTTCAAAGTGGAGCCGCTTCTGCAACACCCGAATCGATGAGCCATTGAGCAGTTTCCGAATCAACAAAATGAATATCCCCCTCCTCCAGTGTAAGTTCTTCACCATTTTTGGTGGCTATAGGTTCTGGGCTTGCCATCAGAACGCGAATACGCTCGAGTTCAGGTTCAACTGAAACAACTTCTTCAGGTGTTTCAAGTACGACTTGTTCTTCCATCTCAAACATTTCAATCGGAGAAGAAATTTTCTTTGAAGGCGCTAATTCCAATGCAGCTCCATGTTTTTCACTTGCATCAATTGGTGTTATCTGGCTTGCACTTTCGATATTCTTAGGAGCCCCTTCTGCCAAATCGGCGTGAATGTACTCATCCAAGTCCGGCCATTCTTCATCGATGAATCGTTCTTCTTCATCTCCTGTAGACTCCAATGCTTCGGCTGGAAATTCTCGGTCTTCAAACGCTAAATCGGGTGGAGCAGAACCTGTGAGGTTTGTTTCGACAAATGAATCGAGTTGAACTGTGCCCGGTGCATGCCGAGTTTGGCCTTGAGTTGTTTCGCCAGCAATTCCATTTTGCATAGAATTCCAATCCACTTCCATTTTAAAACGGTCAATTTGAACTTGCATCATATGGTAAATCGCTTTCTCAGCAGGGTCATGACGTTGCCAATCGAGTGCAGGTAAATCTTGAGTAATAAGACCTGGTTGAGTTGATGTGCGTAATGATTGGGACGACACATGCTGCATGAATGCGACCAAGCGCTTACGAGCTAATTCTGAAGCGATGAGCCTGATGTTTGCTTGCCGCTTTTGTAAATTCTGCAGACGCATTCCAGTCATGCCTTTCATCAACATATTCTGGATCTCTGAATCCAAGCTCCTCAATAATTGATGGACCACACTCCAAAAGTCTTGGCGAGGGAGTGGGACGGGTACATGTCGATTAATCTGGAGTCGATGTGTGGCAAATAACTGCTCTTCGACCTCTCGCGACTGAGCACTGTCAAGGTCGCCGGGGTTGGACATCGTTCACTCCTATGGCCGACATACTTTGAACCCTTCATCGGTGAATTGTCAAACATGAAGCACGCTGATTGATAATCAATGGCCCACCTCGCTTAGCGAGGTGTTTCCCTAGTGCTGAAAAATCATAGTTCTGTGCGCGGTTATTTGAGGTCGTCTCGTACTGCACTTTTGCTGGTTTTTTTGATGCTAAGTGGGACATTGAGCGCTGCCACCGACGCATCGTTTTCTTCGACATTACTCCCCGAGCCAGACCAAGATACCACTGGCGATTTGTTCTTTCACCCTGGGCTGAACCAATCGAGTGTCAACAGCAGTTTGTCTTCGACAATTGTTGTCCCTTCAAATCAGACCTTTTTGAGTGGGACACTTGATGTTGAGCCCCTCTGGAATGTCTCGTCGAAGAACGGTACACAGTTTGGCGTCACAGCGTCAAATCAATGGAATGGGACGCATCAATTGACCAATGGTATTGGACACGGTGGGAAATTAACCTTGGCCACGAACTCATCTCTCGGTTCAATCACGGATTTTGAATCATCAGTTGTCGTTGCTCCCGGATGGCTAGGCACTGGTAGCGACCATGAGGCATGGTCGATTCAACGTCCAAGCATCGTTCCGTTTTCATCCAATTCCGGTATGCTTGTTCCGACGAATGGTTCGAATTCAATTGGCTTTTTAGCAACGCAAGCACAAGGTGACCTTGGATCTGGAATGGAGGGGTGTCTTCGCTCACCAGCCATTACAACACCACCCTTTGTCAAAAATTATACTCTCACCTTCGATCATTGGACAGCACTGTTGGATGATGATGCAGCATGGGTTGAAATCCGCCATACAAATGGGACATGGGGTTTGCTTTCACCGTTGGATGGATATTCTTCAACTTCGAACTTGAGTCATTCCCCAACAACCATTTGGAATGGAGAAGAAAGCACATGGACCAGTTCACAATTTCAACTCGACGATTACGTCACGTATCTACAACCAACAGTCCAATTCCGACTTTGTTTCCAAACCAGTTCAAGTTCTGGAGCACGCGGTGGGTGGTTCGTAGATAATTTCGTGGTTTACAATCAAGGCGATGACCCAGGAGCATGGTTCCACGGCAACATGACTGGAGATTACTCTGCGAATGCTTATGGCGATTTGACATTCCCCCTCAACCTTTCAAACACCACTGGACAAAATGTCGAATTGGAAGTTTGGGCTAATTGGGATATTCAGGGTGGAGCCAGTGACTCTCTCACCGCATGGCTTTCACACGACAATGGTTCGACCTATGTACAGATATCGTCGTATCCCGGCCATCCATCAATGGGTGCAATCTGCAGTGGTGGATGGTTCAATGGTGGTGATTCAATGGATGAATGGTGCCCAATTCGCTATTCGCTCCCGTGGACGGTAAACGCACCACCAAACGCCAGTAATATCCTTCTCCGATTTAACGTCGAAACGGATTCTCAAATTAATTACGGTGGAACAGCCTCAACAGGGTGGGAGGGAATTGCTCTTGATGATTTGAGTGTTTGGACCAATCGAGGAACTCCCACAGAAGTTTTCCGACTATTAAATAATTTTACCAATCAACCAACAGGGGTCAACGGTTCTATCGATGGTTGGCTAGAAAGCCCAGCGGGTCCGAATGAATGGCAATGGCTTACTCAATTTGAACATAATGCTCCTAAAACAACGACCTTTGATTTTGATTCAGGTAATGAATTGCCAGCTGGCTGGGCATTATGGGCGCAATCCAATCGACGTTGGGCGGTAGGTCCTACCAGTAATTCATCTGGTTTTGGCCCAGGGGTTTGGCATTCTGGAATGAACGGTGCAGGGATCTATTTGGATGATGAATATCGAGATGATATGTGGACTGATTTGTATTCACCGGAATATTTTATCCCGGAGAATTCGACCTCCCGACTCACCTTCCGAAGTTGGATTTGTACCGAACCGAATTGGGACGGTGGGGCCGTATCGATTTCTACTGACGGGGGAGATTCATGGTGGTTCATCCCGCCAACTTTTAGTTCATTCCATGACCAGTTGTCGACGGTGAACAGTTTCTCTCCATTCTATAATCAAGGGATTTTTGATGGGTCAACCGTCGTCGGAGGGTGTCATAATGTTCAACGAGGCTTCGACCTCAAGGAATATGATTTATCCAATCTTACAGGTTCTACCGTCCGCGCCAAGTTTAGCTTTTTCTCCGACCAATTGATCGAGTTAGATGGGTGGTACATCGATGATGCGGGTATTGAAATCGATGTGTACGAACCTGCAGGAACTTGGACCTCCGAAGTTTTAACCCCTGACCCACTCTTCGGTTGGGGACAATTGGATGGATTTGTCTATGAGCCGGAGTACACAACGGTGCGGTTTGATGTTCTTGATGAAAATGGAACTCCACTTATCGGTTACCAAAACCAAACGCTACCACTTGATTTGCCGTTTGATGTGGTCCAGTTCCCGCATCTGTATGTCCGAGTCCATATGACGAGCCTTGACCGGTTAGTTACGCCATATATTGAGCGCTTGTCGATTGGGACCTTGATGTTCTTTGATACCTATCACTTCTTGCACCTTGGGGATTACGACGGTTCTAACCTTGACGAACTTGAGGTCAATAACAATAACGAAGTCGTCTCCCAAGCAACCACGAATCTCGTCTCTTTACTTTGGACCACGAAAGCGAACTGCCCATTCCAATCAGCAGTGTTCCAAACTATTGCAGGCAATCTCACCACGACCCATGGACAATATTCTGTAGTATCCAGTCAATGGGATGATACCTATCGTCCAACTCTATCACAAAGAATCGAACGGCAAGGTAGGCCTCAATTAGCGACGGATTTTTCATTGACATGGTTCCCTGGAGAATCACTCGGAGGATTCCTTTTCGAACCTCTTTGTGCTACTGCACCGATTCAACCCGTGATTGAATTGGGTCTTGAACACACAGAACTCTTTTCGTGGCCTGAATCCAATGCCAGCCAAGAGTTTGGGTTAAATCGAAATTTCTTTAGTATTGAAACATTCAATTCCGCTCCCATAACAGGGGCACAAACTCTTGGTTTCACCCATGCATCGGGGACTACGCTTGCCAATCTAACAGTACTTGTTGCTCGAGATGATGTGACGGGACAAACAGCATCGTCCTATGACATCAGTTTCTTGATGGCAGTTGAAACAGACGGTAATACTGCCTGGATACGACACGCACCGTTTGCTCAAAGTGATTCATTTGATGCGGTAATATCGACTCAATACCAACGAATCCAAACAACAGGCACTTGTCAGAGTCAAACGCAACTCACCGACCATTTAGATGTCTGCGTAATACAATTACAATTGAATGGTAACTTTACAGTTGCATTGACTCAATTACAATTCATTCCACATCGTCAAACATTGACCACTCACCTCTCTCATCAAACTCTAAACAGCATTCTTAACTCCACCTACAATGCATCTCCAGCATCCACCTTGGATATTCCAATCAATGTTCAAACATCCAAAGGTTCGGTGATGGTCAATTTGAGTTATGCAATGCAAACGAAACTCGTCGACCGAATACTACCCCCAGTTCATACCCGTTGGCTTCCCAAACAAACTGTGGTTTTTGAAACTCAACATTGGAGAGGAAATGCCCATACTTTGGAATGGGACGCTCCTGATTTGTCATCGATTCTTTTCACACTGTCTTCATCAGATTCATACGTCGATCGCTTTGTTGAAGTAGAAGCATATAACCTAGGCATCTCGCCTCAATTCCGCCAACTCTACGGTGTTGGCTTTGCTTCGTTAAATGAAAATCAATCCTCGATACAATGCACTATGAACACCTGCTCAGTAACATGGGCTTTCACCAGCCATTGGTTGATGGATGATGTCGATGACATCTACCTCTTTGCCAAAGGAATCGATATTGATGGTTTCTCAACCGGCCCAACCCAACTCTACCGCCAGACCTTCTTCAATGAAATAGAGAACGATTTGGAGGTCATTGATTTCAATGTCATCGATGATACAAATCGCGTTCTGAGTGATTGGTCAAATCCTCAATGGCCCTTCCATCTCAACGCAAGCCAAAATATGCAAGCGACAGGTAAAGTTCGATTTGAAGGGATTTCAAATGCGTTCGTTGGTTTAGGAGATGCCCAAGTACGAATTGATGCAACTGCTGTGGCTCCACTCAATCTAAGTGGTGGGCCAGACCAATGGCCGAATGAATCCATTGAATGGAGTTCGTCTTGGTATGCAGATGTTGATTCAAATGGTGGATTTTCAGTTTCAATTCATGCTCCTGAAAACACTGAGATGTTACCGAGTAATACCCGCATCTTGCTTTCACCTCATATTGAACGTTCAGGTCCTCTCTCGGAAAATACAGGGACAAGTCTTGACCAAACCAGCCCATCGCAAAATATCCCATTCATCTTCGACAAAATCCAGCCCATTACTACGACTTTACTCATTTTAGATTCAGGAGGTTATGCTCCAGCAGATGGACATATTTGGACCGCGCAACAAGATGTGGCATTGAGATTAATGCTTCAAGACCCCGAAGGCTTATCGAATTCTATTCAATTCAGTTATTGGCTTGAAGCAAGCCATGATTGGAATGGAAACGGTGAGATGGAAGAAGAAGAATACGTCAGTCAAACGGTCACTTTCAATTCGGGGTTGACTTCGGCAGAAATTGACCTTCCACTTCTTTCATGGCAGGAGATTCTTCCTGCAGGACGTCCCTCAGGAAAAGCAAGTATCGTTGTTACAGGATTTGATTTGGCCGGAAACAGCCTTCTCGATGGAGGTGCATTTGGCGAAGAACACGACTTAGCAACCTTCCAAATCCAGGAACGCTTTGTCACACTGATCGACACTGAGACGCTTTCTTTCGACCTTCACGATTCGTCTCTTCTTATTGGCAACGAACATACTTTTTCATTCACCGTTACCGATGGAAATGGCCTTTCATCACTCGACCGTCTCGAATTGGCGCTTCTCAGTCGTGAACAAAGTGAAGATTGTGCAATCCATTATATCCCACGGTTTGAACTCATCATATACGATACAACGTGCTTTGAAACGCTCCCTGTTGTTCAGATTTCAAAAACACCGTTACAGGCAGAGTGGCAGGTCGCCATCAAATTCCGTATTGCATGGAATGTGACCAATGCATCGGATTTGTCAGGCACTCCTTCGTTGAAAGTTTTCGATGAAGGCCAAAACCTCGGGCTAGGTTTGTCTCGCTTGACCGTTTTTGATTGGAACCTCTCTACAGAACTTGCCCTTGGTTCAGTCGAAATTTCTGACCAAACGCAACCCTCTGGTACTTTTAGCGCGACTGATATTTGGGTCCATGCAAATGACGAGTTACTGGTAGAAACATCTCTTTACCATGCAAATACCACGATAACAGCCCAATACCTGCCTTCAAACGTATACTTACAAGCCACTCTTTCCGACGGAGAACGCTCACTTCAACAGAATTTCAGTTTCTCAGCAACAGGGAATGTCTCCATATCACTTCATTTGAATTCCTCGATTCTTAAGCATCTGCAAGCGACATTAGACTTGGAAGTAATTGGAATACCTCAATTCATCTCTTTCCGTACATTTAATATTACGTTTGACCGAGAAAATCCACATCTTTCCATACCACCAGGGATTCTTTCACACGTTGATTCGAATTCATTAGAGAATCAAGAAGTTATTGTAATTGTCAGCGATGAAGTCGGCATGAACAAAACTTCTCTTGAAATGCATTGGCATTTCACTCGTGCAGGCATTGAAGTTGAAAACTCTGCAGGGTCAGCCCCACTTGATTATTTGAGTGAAGCAGGGCCAACGTATACCTTTTCTTCGAGGGTGAACCTTCAACCCACTGACGATTCATTACTCGTCAAGAACGATCAATTAGTAGTTTGGTTTAGTGGACAAGACATGTCTGGAAGAACAATTTCAGGAGTTGGTACCGAGGGATTACCGTTGATGCCACAGTTCCGGTGGGTTGCTTTTGAGCCACAGTTCGAAAATATTATTGTGACACCTTACCGTCCGGCGGTTGGTGAACAACTGTCAATCTTTGTTCGAGTCTCCAATGTTGGTATTCTTTCAGGAAACATGACGGTGGAATGCTACGATGACCTCGGGCGCGTTTTGGCATCGAACTCCAGTATGATTGAGGGTGGTTCTTGGGTCGATTATGAATGGGAGGTTGAGGCATGGAAGACTGGTCGTTTGGGGATCACAGTAAAAATTGTCAATTATACGGGTGATGTTCCAGTTCCAGTTGCCGATGTTCAGGCCTATCAACAGGAAGGCAGTCAAACCGCATCCAAACTTGGTTTTGCAGGACTTGTTTTCCTTCTTTCAAGTGGAATGTTCGTGGCTGCAATTCTTCACCGGCGAGAGAAAAACAATCAATTTACTTCACATCAAGTTCATTCTGCAATGGACCATCGGACCCAACCACCCCCCCGCCCGAAAGATTTAGTTGATTTAACTCAAGAGGAATAGTCAAAAACAGGTGGTTCTACGCTCAACAACAAGCCGGGGTTCCCGAGCGGTCAAAGGGGGTGGACTCAAGATCCTCTGCGTAAAGCTTCGCAGGTTCGAATCCTGCCCCCGGCACTCCTTTTACACAGAGTAATGGAACTTAAGTGAGTCCAAGAAGAGCGATAAATAGTGCTCTGCGAGAACCCTTGCATAGACTAATTTTGAACACAAGGCATAGAGAATCTCTTTTCTGCAGAACGTTTGTATCGGTAGGGTAAGCGGTTATGGAGATTACACAAGGGTCTATGCTCAAACCCATGTCAATTCTAATTTCCTTTCCATGGGAAAAGGAGAAACTTTTTCAGCATAGTTGCTAATATTATATTTTTACAATGACTGCAAAGGCAGATGGATGAAAGCAACATTATTAAAGAAATAACATTGTAAAAGCGTTATGAAAACCAGCCATCAAGACCTCCGTTTGACTGTGTTGGTTGTCATGATCACCCTTTTTATTACTGGTTTGATCGTTACTGCTGTTGAAAACAAATCAGTTGATCTTAATGGATACTCAGCTGTATTTTATTGTGCTGCTCTTGCCATTGGTGTTCAGTGGCTAGCATGGCTCCCTTCTTCTCTGAAGCAAACTGAACGATTCTATGACTTAGCGGGAGGTTTGACCTACCTGGCTATTATCGGTTTCAGTCTATGGGCAGGATCACAGACAGAATCCCCCAGCGCAAGAGAGTGGATTATCAGTTTACTTGTGGCTATCTGGTCTTTCCGTCTCTCCTGCTTTCTCTTTATTCGCATTCATCGCACAGGTAAAGACGGACGATTTGACGACTTGAAAACATCTCCCACCCGATTCCTAGTGCCATGGACCCTTCAAGGATTATGGGTTTTCATCACTATGAACGTGGTCATAGTAATCAACAGTCAAGCCAGTTCTGCCCCTCCACTTGGAATCTGGGATGCCATTGGATTGACAGTTTGGATTCTTGGCTTTGGTATTGAGGTAATCGCTGATAATCAAAAAATGTCCTTTAATGCGAAACCAGATAATCGAGGGAAATGGATTGATGAAGGATTGTGGTCATTCTCTCGCCATCCTAATTACTTGGGAGAGATTCTTCTTTGGAGTGGAATTGCCTGCTTTGGAATATCCTGTTTTACTGGATTTGAGAGAATTGCCTGGGTTTCCCCCGTATTCATCTATTTGCTCCTCACCAGGGTTAGCGGAATTCCGATTTTAGATAAGCGGGCTTTGACCAAGTGGGGTAATGATCCAGATTACCAACAATATAGAGCAAATACTCCCAAGTTGTTTCCGCGTCTAAGGATTCCACAGCGCTGAGTACATTTATGGCCAGCATTGAACGAATCTCTAGAGTAAGTGTTTATCATCTACGCACAGGGGCCTATGCTCAAACCCATGTGGATGAAATTTATGTTTACAAGGGCTTTTAGTGGGCCATATTGAAGCGTACCCAATGCTTCAAAACTAATCAATAGAGAGAAAAGTAATTGAATGATTTCTTGTGGGTTTAAATCATGATGGGATTGCTTGCGGTCGTTTACGGTTTGGCGTTCATCATGATTGGTGCAACCCACTTCAGAAAACCTAACAAATTTGTTGACATTATACCCGCATTCTTGCCCTTTCCTCTAATGTTGGTCTACATTT
>CAJJCM010000056.1 GCA_905182635.1 uncultured Candidatus Poseidoniales archaeon | reverse complement strand
GAAGAATGAGTGATTTCTCTCGAATCATGGTGTTCGCAAAGCGCCTCATGCGAGAGCGACTCTTTTCAACAAGAATGTACATCATGTTCCCGATCTTGTTGTTGTTTATTCCTGGAATGGCTTGGGGCTTTTCGGACCCGAACATCGTACTTCCGGGCGGGCACCAGCCTGATAGCCCGATGGAAGTGTTGTTCTATGCCAGTTTAGGTGTTGTTTTTGGTGCGACGATGTGTGCAGTTTTACTTTCCTATGATTCGGTGAGTCGAGAACGAGCAAGTGGTGTGTTGGAGTTACGACTCTCTCAACCAATGCCCCGGGCTCATCAAGCCCTTGCGATGATTCTTGGTTCATGGCGAGCCATCTTGGCTCCAACATGGATTCTGCTGCTTTTTTCTGTTGTTATCGTTCGATATCGCATGGGTGAATGGCCTTCAATGGTCGATTGTTTGGTTTATTTCCTCTCAACTGCGTTGATTCTTCTTTGGTATGTATTGTTTACTCTCTTGGCTTCATCATACACCCGTGAACAAGGGACAGCAATCTCTTTTGGTGTTGGACTTTGGTTCCTTTTCACATTCCTTTGGGCCTTGATAACGACTATGGTAGCCTATGCATCAGGTGTTTCAATCGGGCAAGAAAATGATGCTGCTTGGGTCATGTTAGAAGGTGGATTGGATTTATTTTCACCCAATGGGGTCTACCATCATTTGCTTGAAACACGCTTGCCGCAAATAGACAGAGGTATCGCAGCATGGCACATTTTAGTCATGGCTTTGGCATGGACAATTCTTCCATCTTGGTTGTTTGTCCGAAGGATGGAAAAGATTCTTCCTTAAGTGAAACCGTTATTGTGGACTGCTTTTCAAGCGAAAGCCTCTTTGATACTGGGTGATGACCGGTAGGTATGGCAGGACACACCCGGTTTGGTTTCACACACTTCCTAACGCGCAGTTCAACGGCAATTGGTTTGATTTTCTTGATGATCCTTATGGGATGTTCACCACTTTTCACAGCCCCAGTTGCGTTGGATTCCAATGAACAAGCGCCTGCAGATGGACGACAAGGTCTTGCAATTGAGGAAGAATGTGAAGGCTTGAAGTTTGAAGACCTTTTTAATTACGACTTTGCAAATTTCGTCATCGATGTTGGTGATGATTGGGCAATGGCAGAAATGGACGCTAGCGCCTTTGTCAACGGAAGTAAATCCGCAATTGTACGAGCGAATCTCGACGGTTTGTTTGATGGCCTCTCTGGTGGAAATAATACTTGGCTCAGCACTGATGAACGTGAGGCAGTTCGGGCAATTGGGCCAAAATGTATCGGAGTAATGGACACACGACTTGGGATTCGTGAAGGCATTCCCCATCGGGGCTCTCCAGACTGGAATAACATGTCCTTTGTCGAAGATGGTATTGAATTAGATGAAGTTGACCTTGTACCAGCAAATCATCCTGAAGAACGCTCTTGTCAGAATTTTGGTTCTACCAATGGATGTAAAGAAGTTCCCGTTTCGGTTACTGATGACTTACAAATTCTGATGTTCTTAGCAGCAGGCGAATCAAATAACATCCGCTTTGACCAACTTCCAAACAGTGGTGATTCTAATTTCACATTGGCATTGAACATTACAAATATGTCCTATGCTCATTTAGAGTTCAACTTCCCACTAAAACAAGGACTACGTATGGTAAATTACTCCATTAAAGATACTTCGACTGCTACTGATGGAACCGTTACAGTTTCCGAAAATACCGATCTGAGTGGCCCTGAATCAATTTACCTCCCTGACGGACGACTCCGTATCAACCAAGTCGTAACCTATGCCGCATCTGACTATCCAATTGTCCGTGAATTATTCATCGATTTCACAACAATGGCTCCAGACACAAATGAAGCACCCGAATGGAGTGCAAATGCTCCGGAAGACGGAACCGTCATCCCAATGCTTGAACAATTGAATCTAGGTAATGAAATGGTAACCGTTGCTGGTGAACAAACTGAGATGTGGGCAACTGATGAGAGTGGATGGGGGCTGGAATGTACTTTTGTAGAATCAGGTTGGTCTGCTTCCCTCGATAGTGAAGGTGACATGATTGTCTCCAAACAAAATACTCAAGCGGCCTCTTCTGATGCTGAATGCTATGTTGTTGACCCATTTGGGGCAGCATCCATTGATTCACGAAACTGGACTTTTGGCCAAGTGTTTACTTCGAGCGCCATCTTATCAGAAACTGGAGATAGCATAGAATTCACGATGACACCAACTGGTTTGGTCAACGAATTATCCATTTCTGCTCACGCTCACCAAATGAATGCTATTGGGCAAATGCGCACAGTTACCCTTGCATCAGATACTTCAACCATTTCACTCCCTCTAGATGGATTATCACCGGGTGCAGTCATGGTCATGGGCCAAGCACAAAGTTCAACCATGCTGGACCTTGACATCATGCTCGACTTTGGTCTTGAAAAAGCAAGTCAGCCCCCATTCATCAGCGCCAGTAAAAACCTCGACGGGGAAAATGCAACCTGGGATGCAAGTGGGCTCACCTTTACTTTAGAAGGTGAAGTCTTAGACCCAGATGGTGAAGAAGTCACACTTTCTCTTCGGATATGTGGCAGTGAAACCAACGATTTCTTGCGTGTTGGAAGTAGTTGGGAGATCGATGTCAATATTGTATCATGTTCCTTGCAAAGCACTCCAGTGACTGCATATGAGATTGTCTTGACTGCAACAGATGAATCCGGATCAATCACGACTCTTTCGGTTTATGTCTCTGACCCTTATGCAAATGATAACAGCGACAATAATGACGATGAAACACCCATTGTTGGTGAAGAAGAAAGCCTTTCGGCCATCTCTATGATGGCAACTTTGAGCATCACCCTTCTTGGTGCTGCCTTTGCAGGAAGAGCACGAAAAGAATGAGGGCCTCAACCGACACCCTCAAAAGAGGGGGTTCGGCCCATTAAGCAGGTGAAGGTATGTTTGCGGGTGTAATTGAGTCGAAAAGCCATGAAGGAGGGTTTCTGGTTTCGTTTACGGGATCATCACCAGCACTTGAAGCCATTATTATCAATGCCGAATCAGGTATTTACATCGGTAAAGTCGATGCTGTAATAGGAAATACCAACGCTCCGCTCGCTCACGTCGCCCATATCGATCGAAAACTCGATCTCGACTCACTGGTTGGAATTGAAGTAGGAATTCGTGCTAAAAAGCAACGTGAAGAACGTGAACGCAGCTTTGACAAAGGACGTCGTGACCAGGATTCCGATCGTGGCCGAAGTGGTGGCGACCAAGGCTACCAAAGCAGAGACCGTCAAGGTGGACGCCCTGAAAGAAACGACCGTGGACAAGACAACCGCAATGGCGGAGACTGGGATTGTCCAAAATGTCAGAATTCTAATTTTGCATTCCGAACCGAATGTAATCGCTGTGGTGATGCCCGTGGCGGCGGTGGCGGCGGTGGAAGACCTCCTCAACGAGATGACCGAAGAGGTGGCGACCAAGGCTACCAAAGCAGAGACCGTCAAGGTGGACGTCCTGAAAGAAACGACCGTGGACAAAACAACCGTAACGGCGGGGACTGGGATTGTCCAAAATGTCGAAATAATAATTTCGCATTCCGAACCGAATGTAATTCATGTGGACTTCCTCGAAGCGGCGGAAACGACCGTCGTGGCGGCGATGACCGACGTGGCGGAAACGACCGACGTGGTGGAGATGGAAAAATCTACACCGATAACGATTGGGATTGTCCAAAATGTCAAAACTCAAACTTTGCATTCCGTCAAGAATGCAACCGATGTGAAGCACCTCGCCC
>CAJJCM010000055.1 GCA_905182635.1 uncultured Candidatus Poseidoniales archaeon | reverse complement strand
TGTTTCAGGCTTAAGCCTCGCTGCAATCATCGTTCACATTCGCTCGAGCGATGAAGATGATGAAGCGTAAGCCTCATATTGAACAGTCATCCGACCTGTACATGCGATAACGGGGTGTTCCATCCCGTTCTTGCCGAGATCGCATAGCCCGGTATTGCGGTGGACTTGAAATCCACTGTCCCTTGGACTCGGGGGTTCGAATCCCTCTCTCGGCGCCTTCTACTTTTGTCGACCGTTTTCCTTAGAAATGAACGGAAGAGTTCTCAAACTAAAGCACCCCTCGGTCAACCATGCGCCGAGGCCGATTCGCCGTCTTACTCGTTCTCAGCATGGCTTTTGCTGGATGTTTAGGACCCTCAACCGCTTCATGGGGAACTGATAACGGCGAACTGGACGTTCAGTTTTCACAAGAATCGACGACCGTCACAAGTGGATTAGGCTCTGAAACTATGAAATTAACTGACCTTGAAGCGGTCGGCTGTTCTACAGACTCGGGAACGGGGGAACGGAGCCTTACGTCTTTTGCAGACGACAACGCCGACCCTACTACAATTACCTTCACCGGTTACCTTGCTGCCAGTAATTTCTATTCTTCTCACCCAGATACAGGTGGAGCAAAAGGGCTTGACTTCGGCGTTGCAACGAGTGTTGCAATCCAAGATATGACTTTTAAAGAAGCGGAGAATGTTCTTGATGGAGAAGGGGCAAGAATCGATATCAAGAATTGGGATAAGCCACTCACCCCTGAAACAGGAGCGGGTTCTGTTGACCTTGACGAGATTGACAGAGATTCAGACACACAGTGGTATATTCTTGGCCTTATCCCGACCTCTGAAAATATTCACGATGGATTGACCGCTTTGGACGAATGGCATCAAGCGGTAACCATCAACGGTTACCTGGTTCAAACGAATACAAGTGGAAGCAGCACCGTGGGATACTACACGAATCAAGGAGTGGACCAAGATTGCAACCTCGCTATCGGCTCAAATAACTACGAAAGTGCCTATGTATTTGTCACAAGCATTGAATTGGCTGAGGCCTCCATTAGTTCGAACGGTGAATCAGATGACGAATGGGTCCATGGCGATGTAGCGTTCATCGGCCGAACTGGATATCTTCTGTTCTTCTTAGCCTTTGGAATTGGCGGCGGATTTGGAGCATTCATTCTTTCGAAGATGTTCGTATTACAAGGTGCGAAATCGACCATGAAAACGCTTCTTGGCAAGGCTGGTATGGACACCATCAAGCAAGTAAAGCAAGATGTAAAATCAGCGAAATCATCAGGGCTAGTCTCTCCGACAGAACGCAAAAAAGAAGCGCGCAAACACGCGGCCAAAAACAACCCACAGGAATCAAAGAAAGACGACTCAGGACCCCCTCTTGCCGCTTTCGATCTCGATAGTGTACTCTCCTCAGGCCCAAGCATGGGCTCAACAACTGAATTTGGCGGTGGTGGCTCATCGGTCGTTGAAACCATTGAATCACAAGAAATGGCGCGAGAAATATTCGAGCAATCCGAAGTTGAAACCCCGGCGTGGCAAGCCCCATCTCCAATGCGCTCTTCAGCCCCTCCCCGACAAACTCATTCAAGCGTAACTTCAAGCGTAACTTCAAGCGATCCTCCAACACAACCGAGAGAGCATTTTACTACGTCTGCTCCAGTTTCGAAAAAATCAGCTGGACCTCCAAAGAAGAAATCCGTCCGCAAGCGAAAATCACCCCCTGCTCAAGTAGAACAGGCTCGGGAAGAACCCAATCCAGAACCTCCAAAAGAGTCTCGCAAAACTTTTGACGAACCTGAAGAAGACTTCTCAGACTTCTCATTCTGAGTCCCATTCTACCTGTTCAGCACCTCGAACAGTGATTTGGTTTTGATGCCAAGCAAGGGTAGCAGGCAATCGAATAACAGGCTCCCCATCGGCTTGGATATAGGTGTCATGACCAACAGGGATATCTGATGCATTTCCATCTGAATCAATGGGTCGAAGTTGAACACGGTTTGCATCACGTTGGTAAATTCCCCATTTACCGACATGGTTTCCTTTTTTGATTGGACCCATCAACATCAACATTTTCAATCGATTGAGGTATCCTGCAATAACGATACTGCCGTTTGTACGGGTTGGATACATGTTGGGTACAATTCGATACCCTCCACCGAATGTTTCACCGGTTGTTGCAGCAAAGACGCTGATACTGAATCGTTGCGGCTCTTCACCATCGACCACCATCTCAACTTTTCGCCGTGGCCAAAAAGGAATCGAGGTAATGCCAAGGTAAGTGTATTTTTTTGGTCCATGGATCCATTTTGCTCGACGAAGTTTAGCTCGACTTATATCTGAAGTGATTCCAGCATCGGTTTCAAGAAAGACCCACCGGACAACGGTTCCACTACCTTCGGGTTCTCCATCCCAGGGGTTTGCCTGTGGAGCCGGATATCCGCCTTCTTCTTGGCAAGGGAATCCTTCAAGTCTCCAAGCACCACACTTCCGGTCAATGCCTTGTGCAATGATTTTGATAGCAGCATCAATGTCCGAACGAGGAATACCATGGGTTATGGCGTAATCATTTCCTGAGCCATGCGGGAGTTGAGCGAGAATGACATCTGAGCCACGTAAGCCACTGGCCACCTCATGAGCGATTCCATCTCCTCCGACAGAGACGACCACTGGAGGTTTCCCTTCACTTTCGCCACCTTTGCCATTTTCTTCCCATTGGCGTCGGATGGCATTGGATAATTCAGCCCCATGTCCGACTCTTTCAGTAATGTAGGCCTTCACTTCAAGGCCTGCATCCTTCATTCTTTGCTCAATTGAGGGCCAATTTTTGCCGCAAGTAAAATCGCGACTGGCTGGGTTGACAATGCAGTGCACCAAGGGCATGACATCTCCACCTCGAACCTTTGACATGAACTCTTCGCTTTTCTCGGTCAAAGCAAGACCTCTTCAAGGAACATCTATTCGCCTTCACTGGAGGGTCACCATGAACTGGTCTACTGAAGATGTCAAATTCATGACCCGGGCCCTTGATGTTGCAGAGCAAGGCCGAGGCAAGGTCTCACCCAATCCATTGGTTGGTTGTGTATTGGTCAAAGACGGTGCCATCATCGCAGAGGGCTGGCACGACCACTTAGGTGGACTGCATGCGGAACAAATGGCAATCCATGATGCAGAATCAAAAGGCCATTCATCAAACGGGGCAATCGCGTATGTCACTCTTGAACCTTGTAACCACTTTGGCAGAACACCTCCATGTACTGAGGCGTTGATGTGGGCAGGCGTCAAAGAAGTGATTGTTGCTCATTATGACCCGAATCCGACGGTTCGAGGTAAGGGAATACAAGTTCTCCAAGATGCAGGAATACAAGTTCGACAAGGCCTCTTGGAAACAGAGGCCGCAATCCAAATGCGGCCTTTCTTGTATTGGTGTCAACATCGACAGCCATTGGTAACCGTCAAAATGGCTGTTGATACCAACGGTTCAGTTGACGACCGAAATCAGCAGGCTCAACGTTTCACTTCTGAAGCCTGCCTCGACCGAGTCCATGCGCTACGCATAGAATGCGATGCAATCCTCATTGGTGTCGAAACAGTTGTCCGCGACAACCCACAATTGACAGTCAGGCGCGTTGAAACAGAACGTCAACCACTTCGAGTCATTATCGACCCGAATCAACGAACTCCAAAAGATGCAATCATGCTCAATGATGGCTACGAAACGCTTGTCATGGGGGAAGAATTCAGTTCTTTAGCAGCGCTTCTCAATCTCTTAGGTGACAAAGAAATTCAACGCCTCATGGTCGAAGGTGGCCCGACGACCGTTGGCTCTTTCCTCGACCAGGGCTTGGTTGATGAGTTCTATCTCATCCATAGCCAAGTCACGCATCAACAACCTGTAGCCTCCAACATAGATGCTGAGCGTCTTACTTCAGCAGGACTCTCTCATACATCGACTGAATCATGGGGAGAAGAAACCGTTCACCTCTGGACCCGTCTTTGATTCAATATGTCCACAGTAAAGCGTTACAATGGGTACGGTTGTTGTCGCCCGCATACACAAAGGGGGCTCTTGGCAATTGTGTTTGGTGCATGAAATGATTATATCCTTGTTCGCCTAGAACTTCTCATGGAAGCGCAGCCCTCTCTACCCCCTCCAAAAACTGATGCAACGAAATCAAGGCCCGCTGGTATAAGTGATGCTTTTATCATATGCGCTTTTCTGATTATCGCCATCAGCCTCGTATTTAGTTGGGAGGCTAATTATGACAATCCTCCGGAGGAAGAGGATTTTGACGAAATCTGGGACCCACCTGATGCATATCAAGACGCTCTTGAAGAACATCAAAATAAGATAAGAGCGTATGAAGGAATATATTCTTTATTTTCATCAGTGGGTGTTGTGATGTTAGTTGGTGGTCTTTTCTACAAGACAGTAAATGATTCAAATCATTTGCCTGATTGGGTTCGGGTTGCGATGATGATTGGGGCCCTATACTTCATGATTCGTTTGTTTACCACTGATCTTTCATTGATGGATCAACTTGAATTGATAGCCTTGGTAAATTCTTAGTATCAAACCTCATTAATCGTGTAATTTGATGTTCTTTGCAACCTCGGGCTTGAATACAGTTTCGCAGAAAACTCGACAAAGCGAATTTAGCATGATGAAGTAAATGGGTGAATAGCGGGTGTTCACGAGGGCTCTCCATATCACCCTCGTGCATATACAATTTTGTTCATAAGGGTTCGCAGTGGGCTCTATTGAACGCTACCCTCGGTAACGCGCCCGCATTACGTTGGGCCCATTGAAATGGAATTAGGACTTATTATTCTCTACCCATTCAAACAGATGTCGAAGAACGGGTCCAAGCGTTTTCCCTTTCATCGAACATGAATACTCGACACGTGCTGGGACTTCGGCGAAAACTTCTCTTGTGACCAACTCGAATTCAATGAAC
>CAJJCM010000054.1 GCA_905182635.1 uncultured Candidatus Poseidoniales archaeon | reverse complement strand
TCCTCTCCATTTCCATCCTGTAGTTGGGTAACGGTAACTATTCCATGCGCATATCCGCTCGGAAGGTTGTAACCATACATCGAGAACTTCTCAGCATCGTCATTTGGGAAAATATGAATCCAAGATTCATCGGAGACTTCTTCACACTCGCCACCAATGTCAAGAAAGGTTTTGGAAGCAGCATGGTCGATATATGTTGAATTTCCGAAGGATCCTGACGTCATCCCGAAAATGAGCACCACATACAACACTGTGTAGATAATTCCACCTGCGAGGACGAAATTTTCTTTCTTTGCAAGGAAGTTTTGTTTGATATCACCGCTTCGTCGATTGCGGATTTCGACCAATTCCTTGGTGACTTTGTCGTGTGCTCTGGCCTCGTGGTCGATGTGCTCGGTACCATCACCAGAATCACCTTTCCCTTCGGGCATAGTTCAAGCAGAAAGACATAGCACATGAACCCAACGATAGAATTCGATTGATGTGATGTTTCCAAACGGAAAAACGAACGGCATTCCATTCCCCGTGAAGGCTTTCGCAGTAAGGAGTTGAGGTGGGTCAGGCCGGACTTGAACCAGCGACCTCGGCATCTTCAGTGCCGCGCTCTCCCAACTAAGCTACTGACCCGTGCAGTTCGGCGAGAACCCCTGCCATATCAAGGCTTTCGCCAATGAATGTTGGACGAATGAAACACTCAAGGCTCATTCAATTCCGTCAAGAATTATTTTCTGTGCTTCAAACAAAGCATCGATTCCGCCATCAGCACTTGCCAGCAGGGCAATCAATTCTTCACTTGAGAACGTTGACTCTTCTCCAGTACCTTGGATTTCGACGTATTTACCATCAGCAGTTTTCACCACATTCATATCAACATCAGCATTTGAATCCAATACATAATCGAGATCCAGGAACACATCACCATCGATGAGTCCAACTGAGATTGCGGCTAAATCATGAGGAATTACTGCATTTTCATGGTTGGCTTTCTCTGTTTCGGAGAGAGAAGGAGCAGTCCAACCAGCTTTTCGTTGGTCTTCAGTAGGTCGCATATCCAAAGGTAGGCATTGACCTCGTGCAATCAAGCGTCGAACCGCTAATCGCAGAGCGATATTCGCTGCGGTAATGGATGCACATCGAGTGCCTCCATCAGCATTGAGTACATCACAGTCAACATTCAATGCGACGGGTCCTAATGCTTCAAGATCGACGGCAGCACGTAAGGAACGAGCGATGAGTCGCTCAATCTCTTGAGTACGTCCTTTGGCACCCCGTCGTTCTCTACGGAATCGAGAATCTGTTGAACCGGGGAGCAAGGAGTATTCAGCGTGAACCCACCCTTTTGTTGAGTCTCGGGGGAACCATCCAGGTAAACGAGCCTCTTTGGTGCAGCAAGCTAAGATTACTGTATCACCTTGACGGTAGAGAATAGAAGCAAGAGCGTTCGGTGTAAAATCAATTTCTACTTCGACGTGTCGCATTTCATTTGCTTCGCGGTCGGTGTTCATCTCGGTCTTGAATTTGGCCATGGCATCGCCAGCACCTTCTCTTCATCAAGTCTTCTCCTCACTTCTGCCTGATGAAAGTGCGCGCACATTGAAGAATACCGGTTGATTAGGGGTGGCATGAGCCAACCGAAAGTAGTAATTTGTGGCGTGGCTCGAACTCCGATTGGTAAGTTCATGGGCGCGTTATCGAGCATGAGTGCTGTAGATTTAGGCGTACTTGCTGTCAAAGAAGTCTGTGAACGGGTTGGCATTCAACCGGACCAAGGTGGCGTTGATGAGGTTATTTTCGGCCAAGTGTTACAAGCCGGTTCCGGACAAAATCCAGCACGCCAAGTCGCTCTTGGTTCAGGCTTGCCCGTGACCACACCCTGCGTGACCATCAACAAAGTCTGCGGTAGTTCCCTCAAAGCAGCGATGATGGCTGCAAACAGTATTCGTGCAGGTGAACACAACGTAATTATTGCCGGTGGAATGGAAAGCATGTCCAATTCCCCTCATCTTTTGATGAACCATCGAAAAGGCTCCAAGATGGGCGATTCGACGCTTGTTGACTCAATGATTCACGACGGTTTATGGGATGGCTACAATGATGTTCACATGGGAACTACTGGCGAAACTATTGCCAAAGAATGTTCGATTACTCGCATTCAATCTGATTTATTTGCTGCTCGAAGCCATCATCGAGCCGCCCAAGCCCAAACCAATGGGTGGTTTGATTGGGAAACTTTCTCTGTTGAAATTCCTCAACGTCGAGGCCCCTCTGTTATTTTTTCTCACGATGAAGGAATCCGAGCAAATACTGATGCCGAATCACTCTCAAGTCTACGCCCGGTGTTTCAAAAAGACGGACAAGTAACCGCAGGTAATGCAAGCACACTCAATGACGGTGCGAGTGCAGTTGTGCTTGCAAACGCTGAATATGCTCAACAACAAGGTTGGGAAATCATTGCTTATATCGAAGATTATTGCACCAGCGGTGTCGAACCTGAACGGGTGATGAGCGCTCCGATTCCAGCGGTCAAAATGCTCTTGGAACGGAATCAACTGGATGTATTGGATGTTGACATTTATGAGCACAATGAAGCCTTTGCCTCTGCATCATGTGCTGTTGCTCAAGAACTGAACATCCCTGAAGAACGATTCAATCTTCACGGAGGAGCGGTCAGTCTTGGCCACCCACTCGGTTCAAGTGGTACCCGTTGCCTCATTACCATGCTTGGTGTGATGCGCCGATGTGAGGCAAATTCTGGAATCGTCACGCTCTGTCTTGGTGGCGGTAATGCGGTTGCTATGCTTGTTCGGCGTTCTTAAAGCGACGGTTGAGACCCCTAAAAAACCGTTTTTCCGACTGTGGGTATCAAATAGGGTTGGACGACGGCCTTCAAATGGGGATATACACATGGTATCGTTTGAGGATCTTGGTGTTGAGCCTATTTTGGTTGAAGTCTTGAAAAAACAAGGAATTCTTGAACCGTTTGAAGTTCAAATTGAATCTATTCCAGTTGGAATGGAGGGACGTGATGTTTGTTGCCGAGCACCGACAGGTTCAGGCAAAACTCTTGCGTTTGGATTACCTCTGCTATCACGAACTCAGGAAGCAGAACCTCGACGTCCAACTTCTCTGATACTTACCCCAACCCGCGAGTTGGCAGAGCAAATCTTCAAGGTGCTTGATCCACTTGCCTACGAACTCCAACTGTATGTCCTTGCTATGTATGGTGGAAGTCCATACAACAAGCAATTCCGTGCCCTTGACAGAGGTGTCGATATCCTCGTTGCATGTCCTGGTCGATTGATTGACATGATGGAGAGAGGCGCAGTATCTTTGGAAGATGTTGGCGTTGTTGTTCTTGATGAAGCAGATAGAATGGCGGATATGGGATTCATGGAACCCGTATGTAAAATTCTCGATAAGTGTAAGCCTGACCGCCAAACTATTTTGTTCAGTGCAACTTTGGACGACGAAGTTGCTGACTTGGTAAGAGATTATCAGACCGACCCCGTGACGATTGAAGTTGGTCCAAAAGAAGTATCGATGGAAAGTATGACACATTATTTTTGGTTGATGCCAAACTCCAAAAAATCATCAATTGCATCTGAACTCATTCGAAAGTGTGGCCGAACAATCATCTTTTGCCGAACTCGAGCTGGTGTAGACCGTGTTGGCGATGAAATGCAATTCGAAGGGATGGCAATTGAAACGCTTCACGGCGGCCTGTCTCAACGCCAACGTGATGGTGCAATGTCTCGTTTCCAACATGGAGAATGCATGGCACTCATCGCAACTGATGTCGCTGCCCGAGGAATTGACGTTGAAGGAGTCAATTGTGTGATTCACTATGACCCTCCAGAAAACGGTAAGGCCTACAAACATCGCAGTGGCCGAACTGCCCGTGGTGGTGCATCTGGAATCGTCATTTCATTAGTTCAAAAGCCTCAGAAAAAGCAATACGGCAAAATCCAACGTGAAGTTGGAATTCGTGTTGAATTTGAACCTCCTGAATTTACAACATTACCTGAATTTGAAGTCGAGTATATTGCTGCAAGTCGAAAACGCCCGAGTCGCGATGATTCTGGTGGACGAGGCGGCCACTATAGCCAACGAAATGGTGGCGGCGGCGGTGGATACCGTGGTGGCGGCGGCGGCCGAGGAAGCTCGAGTGGCGGCGGTGGATACCGTGGCGGCGGCGGCGGCGGTGGCGGTGGCCGAGGAAACTCAGATGGCGGTCGCAGTAGCGGCGGCGGTGGCGGCGGCGGCGGTGGATATCGCGGTGAATCGAGAGGTCAGAATTTCAAACCAAGCAAGAATTCAAGCAAAGGTTACCAAGGTGGCCAAAAACCACAATCGAGTGGCGGCTATGGCGGTAAAAAAGGCGGTTACAGTAATGGCGGCCGTGACCGAAATTGAGTTCATTCTTCTTCCTGAATTTGACTTTTTGCTGGGCTAAAGATTCCATAGTCTTCGATAATTTCTGCTGCACCTGGTAATACAGGTAAGACATCATCCGTCATTAAACCGGTATTTTTGTAAATCCGATTGGCGAGTTGTTCCTTTTTCACTAATCCCGGGCGTAGTATTGCATATCGCTGACAGCAGGAACGGATGGTCTCAGGCAAACCCCCCATGAGGAGAGGCACACCATTGATTGCGACGATTCCAATTCCCAATTCCACATCCAAGTCTTTGAACCATTGACGTTGGCCTCGTACAATGAATGCCCCTTTACCGACGTATTCTCCAGTTTGAGCTGTTTTCGATACCTGAGCGGGTTTGACTGAGTAGACCGTTCCATGTGCTCCGCCTCCAGCCCATGCACGACTCCAACACAGTGCCAAAGTAGCGGCTTCCTCGAGTTTTTCAGGTGTTATACGTTCATCACCGAGTTTGTCGATTAATCGGAAAGCAGGTACATCATCTGGAATATGTGCAGGTTTATGTTCATCGACTGCAAAACCTTGAGTCGCTCGTAAACTGCAACTTGGTGCGCCGTGTAAATCGGCGTGAAGGTACATGTCAGAACCTGAAAGGTGTTTTTTGACTACGGCATCGTTGCCTTTTGCATCCTTTCCGCCGACCAGTAAATGCCCTCCGCTGATCATACTCCAACGATGGTTTTCAAACCAAAGGCGTTTACTTCGTTTGATTTTATTGAGTTTACCACTTGCTTGTTGCTTTTTTTCCTTCTTTTTAGCCCGTTGTAAGTGAAGAGTAGTTTCATCGAGCGCTTCAACTGCACCTTTCGTTTTGCCCTTTTGTTTACGAGCCGCCTCAAAATGGCGCTGTGCGTTCTGATGAACATTTTCATCCAACGAAAGCGTTGCTTGAGGGCCATTTGGCAAGGTATTGTCATCAGGTAATACCGTGACAAAACTACGCTCTGCTGGATTCAATGAGACAATCCAAGGGATTTCCTTGGCATCTTTTTTGACTTCCTTCCAACCCTTTTCTTCAACTGCAGTTGCTACTTGAGAAAGCAAATTTTCAATATGCGTCCAATTATTTTGAATACAGTGTCCAAGCATTTGTTGTTTCTCAATTTTCACTGAAAACCCTTCCAGTGCCTTTTCTTGTTGTACCTTTCGCCGTTCTAATCGTTCAACATCGGTGGAGTGACCTCGGCCAGGGGCAGCAATATCTAATTTTTCTGCTTCGCGTCGTGCCAGAGCCATCGCATCATGGGCACCTTTCCAAGCATCGACGGCTTGACATAATGTTGGGAACGTTATTTTTGTAAGTAGGGCATGGTTTGGCAGAAGAGTCGGTGTTGCTTCACAAGCAAATTGTTCAAAGAAACTGTCTCGCTTTCCATTTGGTTCATGACTCGCTGCTTGAGATTCCAGTTCTTCATTGGAGTTTTCCTTGTCGGGTTTGAGAAGAAGGTATCCTTGTTGACTTTCTGTCAAGTCGGTGAGAAGTGACTGCAACGCAGTATGTACTTGCTGGGCATCGGCGGCTTGTGTATCGACGTTTGGGTCCATGCCAGCCAGTGCACAGACGGCGTTGGCATGTGTACCACCAAGATTGACTTTTCCACCAAGTGTTGAAACAAGATCTCGGTCCGAGGATTCAAACATCTCTATGAGGTGTTCCAATTCAATTTCATAGGGGTTCATCGCTGGTGGTGGAGGTTGATAGGTGACGCCTTTCTTCAGAGTTCGGCCCGCATAAGAGGCATGCGTAAGGGGTAAAATAATGGTGTCTTCTCCATCGGTGAGAATGATATTTCCATCTCGGAATACTTCGACATAGAGATGGTATTGTCCATATTTTGTATCGAAATCAAAACACAAAACTCGGTCAAAGCCAAGTTGTCGAACACCAGTCATTCGTGCATTTTTGAGATGCTTTCGAAGAACCATTGCAAATGGAGGCGGTATCATGGGCATTGGTCGGTCTCTATTCGAGGTATAGATACGAGCGCCACCTACCAACACCAAGTCGAATTGGTCGTGGTCTTTCGGATTGATTCGTAGAACAATTTGTTCATAGTGTGGCATGTAGGCTTTCTTGACATAGGCGCCGGAGAATTCATTCAATTCACGAGCAACAGCACGTAAGTCAAAGCCCGACATTGTCGCTTTCATGCATCTCGCCCCAGAGCCGACCTGTGGTCGACGCTTCTTCAATCCTCACTTGAAACGAAGTAGAACTTTTCCAATGTTTTTTGCGTCGTGGAGATATTGATGGGCCTCTGCTACGTTTTCGACGTCAAATATTGAATCGATGATCGGCGAGAGTGCTCCGCTCATGATTCCCTCCAGAATTCGCTTAAGTTGAGCCTGCATCACCGTTTCGTCTTTCCATGTCCCCATATGGACGCCAAAAACTCCACGATTCCGATTCATCAATCGAAGTGGGTCGAAAGCAGGTGTTTTCCTCCATGCCAAATAGGTACGAAACAAAGAGCGTTTCGCTGTAGGTGCGGCTGCGGACATACCGTATGTATAGAGCCGCCCACCTTCTTTGAGAACCGAAAGAGACCGAGTCAGATGTTCGCCACCTATTGGGTCAAGAATATGGTCCACTCCTGCACCTTCAGTTTCTTTCTTGATGATACTCACAAAATCCTCGTTATGTCGGTCAATTGCTCGTCCACCAAGGGATTCAATGATTTCGGCTTTCGAACCGGAGGCTGTAGCCCATACTTTGGTCACGCCTGCCCACTGGCACAATTGCAGAGCAGCAGTACCTACTCCTCCCGCACCACCGTGAATCAAAACTGAATCATCTTTGTCCATATGACCCAAATGATGCAGCATATGGTGGGCTGTAAGATAGGTCACGGGCATGGCTGCTGCAACATCTAATTCAATCTCGTCAGGAAGCAGTAATACACGGTTTTTGTCGACCACGACATGGCTTGCTTGACCGCCGGTGGACATTGCAGCTACCACTCGCTGTCCAACCGTAAATCCAGTCTTTTCACCACCTACAGCATCGATTACGCCGCTGACTTCGTAACCTGGAGTAAACGGATAAGGCGGGCGTGGTTGATAGAATCCGAGACGCATCAACAAATCAGCAAAATTGATTCCAGCAAAAGCCACTTTGACTCGCACTTCACCGGTTTTAGGCTCAGGCATCGGCATTTCAGCAATTCGAATCGTACTCGGGGAGCCGGCTTTGGTGAATTCGACTCTACGAGGCATGGATTTCCCTACCGGTGGAGGTGTTCTAAGGTTTGGTTCCATTCAACGACCACTTCGAGGAATGCTCGTCCATTGCCCCAGCACGTTGGTGGGACATGAGATGTGAGAGCGTTTGGTCGACTGCAAGACCGGGGTGGGCATCGGGGGTATCGGAATAGGCTGCTTTGGCAATGTCTGGGAGCGATTGAATCCCCGACTTGACTGCTGCGTAGACGGCATCATGGCGTGCTTTTCGGTGTGACAAATACTGGTCGAATTTCATTGTTGGTAGGGCTATGACTGGGCCATGGCTTGGAAACAGCAGATGGGGTTTGAGGTTTTTCAAGCGTTCAAGTTGTTCCATGTAGACATTCATATCACCGGTATGAGGTGGAATGAGAATTGTACCAATACCTGCGACCATATCTCCGGCAATGAGTCCTGCGTCTCCGAGTAAACAGATGTGTCCTGGATGATGACCGGGAGTGATGAGCACCTGCCAAGTTTGGTTGCCAAGTTCTAGCATCTCGCCTTCGGTGAGTATTCGTTGGCATTCGACGGTACGAGCCGTATATTCGCTGCCCCAAATAGGGACATCAAACGCTTCTCGAAGCAATCCGATATCGCCCACATGGTCGCCATGTGAGTGGGTAAACATCATCGCAATGAGTGTCCCTTTGTGTCGCTCAACTGCTTTGGCCATATCTTCCATCCCTTCACGTAGATGAGATGCAGGGTCAACAAGAATGAATTCGCCTTTAGGGTCGCCAACAAGGTAGCAATTGGTATGGTCGGCGGGAGGGAGAGTCGCTGTTTTAACCGGTACAACTTCGACGCCATGTGCAAACAAGATCGAGCGACGGCTAGGTAATCGTTCACTGATATCACGTGCGGCTTCAACCATGTCACGGTTTTTTCGTTCTAACGTTCGTTCAATCTCCATCAGTAAGGTGACCACAGGTGGAGCGACCTTCATTTCATGATTCGACCACCTCAGTAGGAACTCATTGGGTGTCGCCCACATAATTTCAGTGAATTCAGTTTGAGGTTCGAGGTCTATTTCTGGTACGTCTTTGGCAAGACCGGCATGAAGGTGCATGAAAGCATTATCAAATTGTATTGGGCCAAACGGAGGTGTAATTCGATGACTTAAGAGACGTAGAGAGCGTGTATCATACGGGAATGCACCCTGTAGGGCAAGTGGCAAATATCGACTTTTATCTGCTACAATTTCTTTACGAGCCTCAAGAGGTAGTGCAACCAATCCATGTTCGGACGGTGCCAGTCCTAATTCTTCACTCATTTCACGAAGAATACAAGCAATCGCTTTTGCTTCAGGGCCTTCAAAACCTTCCAACTCCTCTACGGCTGCAGCATCGACGCGTGATAATCCACCACCGGGAAATGCCCAGTAGCCAGGGAAGGCTGCCATTGTTTCAGACCGAAGTCCAAGCAAGACTTCGATGCCGTCTTTGCCATCACGGGTCATTGTCATGGTTGCCGTTGGTCGAGGTGGTCGACGCTTCTGCGGACCAAGAGATATGCCTTCTGGGACCTCACTCATACAATTCGCTGTTCGTCGTGGGCTTCAAGGCTTTGTTTCCTCTTCGCTGGTGAAGCGTGAATCTCATGTAGGACCCAATGTTCCCATAAGGCATGGCGGCGCAATCGGTAGAAGAAGAATTGCAAGAACTTGCAGCACTTGTCCGTGAAGCCGAAGCCTTGGGAATTGACCCTTGGCCTCCAGAAAAGCCTGACCGCCCTTGGGCGCGCTGGGCTCTCGGTTCGTTTATGATCGTCCTCATGCTCAGTGCCGTATCGAAGGTACTCTTTCGATTCGTCTCCTTCTGACTTTGTCAGGCACATGTGAATCACTTCACACCATCAGCCTATGATTTCGTCAGCAACGTGTGGATTGCTCCACATCGATTGAACTCAATTTGAATTCAAGCTTCGTTTCGACGACCAGCAAACATTGCAGCACCGAGCATTGCAAGAACGCCCAATCCAACAGTGAATCCTGGAAGGATTCCTTCGCCATCAACTTCGATGTCTGAGAGGTCAATGGTTCCATCGCCAGTTGCGATAACAGTCAATGTTCCGCTTTCTGTGTGGTATTCATCAGTCCAAGAGAAATCAAAGGTGTAGTTTCCACCGGCACCAGCAGGGAGCTTGAACGATATAGCGCCCATTGTTTCTCCGATACTTGAGTTGGTACTGTTTCCGAGTACGCTGCCGATGTCAACAGTCATCTTGCCACCTTCAGGGTCCCAGCAGAACAAGGTGATTTCGTAAGCAGCATCGTCGTCGAGAACAATTTCGTAATCGCCACTTTCTGGTGCTTCATCTACCCCTTGTTCATACAAGGAGGAGTTGTTTGCAAAGGTGACAGAGTAAGTCCAGTCACAGATTGGGAACATGTTCATTTCTTCATCTTCCCATGTCCAGTCTTCTTCTTCAGCATTAGGTAGGGTTGCGTTTTCTGCCTTTTCAAGTTCGAACGTGATAACATCGTGGTTTTGGCAGTCTTTGTCAATAGAATACCAAGCATTGTTTCTTTCATCAAAAGTGAATCCAGTAGCTGTTTTCACATTCCATGTATTCGAATTGTGAATCCAAACGCTTGTGTCATCGCAGTCATTATCTACGTTCTCGATGTTGTCACTATCATCCATCTCTGGAGCAACAGTGAATGTGTGTGATGTTGAGTTGTCGTAAGCATCGGTTGGGAATGCAATAACAGTTCCAATTCGAAGGAAGACGACATCGTCGCCTTCAAGCAGGCCATCAATTTCAATCCAGAAATCAACAGCAGTTCCGTTAGTACCATCAAGGGCCAAACCGTTTGTCATTTCATCAGGGTTGAGGGTCAATGCATACAAATTCATGAGCATATTAATTTCTGCTTGGTCGAGCATTGAATCATTGTTTCCATATTCAGCATCAGCCATGTTAACCAAACGAGCGATTTCATCTTGGCTGTCTACTGTGATCAATTCGACAATAACCAATTCCATGGTTTGGTCGTTCCATTGTTCGAACCAAACATCAACTTGGTTGGATTTAATCATTGTGTCTTCATCATCAGGACGAGTATCGTTGTTTTCGCCGTCTTGGTCACCGCGTTCTCCCATCCATTGGTAGTTTGCTGCCATACAATCGGTTTTATTCAAGTCCATTGGGACACGGTTGACTGCATCGACACAGCCCTCGAATAATTCTTCTTCTCCTGCATTTACATCATCTTTGTAATTATTGATAATATCCATTAAAGTTCTTAATTCATTTTCGTTCAACAACTCATTCGCATCAGAATCGCTCATTTTAAAGGCAATACCCAAGTATTCAAGTTCGACATCAGTCATGTTATTATCGAAGTTAAATCGAGCTAAAATTTCACTTAAACTGAGACTACCGTCTCCATTGGTATCAGCCATGAATCTGAGCATCTCAGAATCCATACCCTTCGTAAAGCAGAACTCACCGTCGTTTGGTGCGCTGTCACCGTTCTTCAGAATTATTACATCACCATCACTTTCGTATTTCCAAAATTCTCCTTCTTGGAATACGACATCACCAGCAGCAATCTCGTAACACACTTCAGAGTCAAGTCGGTCCAGGTGTTTGAACAACTCAACCATTTCATCCATGTCGAGCATGTTGTTGTTGTCTTCATCGTGAAAGTTGAAAAGATTGGTAGTCATTGTAAGCGTGGATGCTTCATCATCCATCATTTCATCTGAGAACATAACTAACAACTCAGAAAGGCTGAGGTTTCCATCACCATCGGCATCAATCATCGCCATCATCATTTCCATCTCGGAGTATTCGCCTTCGCCGCCATCGCCCATGTTATTCATGGCTTCATTGAAAGAAGAGAATTCATCCATGTTGAGTTCTTGGTCGCCATCGACGTCCTCAGCCATGAAGAGATTGGTAATCATGCTCTTTGTTTGTTCGTCCATAGTGTCATTGGTGCCGTCTTCATATACTGCGATGTATTCATCGATTGAAATATTTCCATTTCCGTCGAGGTCGAACATCTGGAACATACTTTCTTCTTGAGTTGGCATTTCTCCAACTGTGAGGTACTCCATTCCAATCATGGAATTGTTTTCATCGTAAAAATAAACCGAGATCGAGTACATTCCCGAATCGGCACAGCAAGATATCTCGCCTGCCGAGTGCCACATTGTTATCCAATCATCGAAGTTATTGGTAGGGTCACTGCTGTCTGCCGGGAAGTGCGTTTCGTTAATAAGTTCGTTTTGATACATGTCCATAATCACAATTTGAACGTATGCAATGTTGCCATCATCATTGTGAATCATAACTGTGAGGACTCCAGTTTCATCAAGCATAGCCTCAACTGACCAGTCCATCCCAACGTCATCATCGCCATCGGAGTTCAACCAGGCAAGGAATTCATTGAGCTCAAGCATACTGTCGTTCGCATCTTCGGTGTCGTTCCCGTCCATGCTCGTCCAGCCGGTGTCCCACATTGCCATCTCTTCAAGGAGTTCTGTTTCCTCAGTGTTGTTCAATGCGGATTCGTTTAATTCATCTGCCTGCTCGTTCATGAAATCGATGAGTTCTTGTCCGGTGATTGCACCATCGCCATCAGCGTCAACTTCGTCAAAGAGTTCTTCAGCCGTAGCCTCGATGTCTGATTCACAAGCGGTACCGTTATCCATGCAGATGTCAATCCAGTTGTACCCAATTTGAGTACTGTTTTCAGCATAAACATAACCTTCGACAGTATACCAACTACCATCTTCGGCAGTTTGTTCAAAGAAGAGAGCAAGGTTGAAACTACCCCAGTGGGAATTCCACGAGGTGTTGTCAGTTTCTTCCATCAGATCGTATGAACCTGAAAGTAGGGTGCCTTCATTTCCTGCTTCCCTGAGGGAATAATTTCCAGTCATGGTACCGTAGTCAGTTCCATTCGCACCAAAATCGACAGTAATCTCGAGTTCGTCATAGTCCATACTGAGAAATGTATTCATTAGACCAGTTTCATCAGTGTGGTCTGCAAAAGAGACGCCTGCGAAGGTGGTGGTGATCAATGCAAGAGCCATAAGAATGGCCGCGCTGGGCTTCGATTTGAGTGATAGAGAATCAGTCATCACTTGCCGTCTAACCTAATCTATATTAAAGGATAGGTTTTTTGGCTTTTTGGCACTCTTCAAAGAAAATATGTATCTGTTTCACCGTTGAATTGAAGAGGTAATGGCTGTTGGGCCGATTAATAGTCCCTTAGTGTAGCGGTCCATCATGGAGGATTCTGGGTCCTCTGACCTCGGTTCAAATCCGGGAGGGACTACCACCGCTTTCGTTCAATGAAAGGTTTTGATACATGGTGGCGTCACCTTCGAGTATGGCGAAGATTGAGCTCTACACCAACCGAGGGTGCGGTGCTTGCGTTAACGCAAAACGGTTGTTGGATTCAAAAAAAGTCAACTATCAAGAAATACGCCTTGGTTCATCAAAGCGCATTGATGCTGAATTTCACTTTCGAACCAAGGGAAGCAAGACGATTCCACAAATATTTATCGATGATGAATGGATTGGTGGCTTTGAAGAATTACAGAAGTATGAACAGGCAAATGAGTTAGATTGGCGTTTAGGGCTCAGTGAACGCCCTCATGTCTCTGTGTTTAAACGAATTCTTCGTACACTCACCGGCCGAATTTACTAATCGGAGTCTTCGTTTTTCTGGCTTAAAGTGAAACTCGTTACCATTTGCATGGCTTGGCCGTGCGTAATACTCCCTGAATAATTGCGTACTTCACCATGAACAGTGATGCGCGCTCGGAACTTACATGTCGTGGTTGTGTCGATTTCCGAATGGTGTTTGTAAAAATGGACGCCCACTTTGTATATCCCAAATGGTGCATTTTGAGTCCAAACTATGTTTTCAACAGCATTATTGCTCGTAGGTCGAACATTCATATCAACATCAAGTTCACCACCACATGCGCTCTTTTTGTCATTGAAGTAAATACGTTCCCCTGAAGGGCAGAACATATGGAGGTCAAGGTCGTTGAAGTCATCCCAGGCCAATGAAATCTGAACTGTACCTGTTTTTCCACCTTCGCGCTGAAGCCTTTCTTCGAAATCATCATTTTCAACATCTGTTGGATCCATCACCATGATACCGCTACCAACTTTTTCTTGTTCGATGAACGTAGCATGTTCATTCAACGGAGTTTCGAATTGTTCGATCCAAGAGTTTCGTAATTCAATAGAGGATTGTACTTGTGCCTCATCTGATAATGCTTCATCTACGGGATTGGCATCACCCTCAAACAAATCATCTACCAACAAGCGAAGGGACAAGATATTTTCATCCCGTGCTTGGTCACGAACATCATACTCTTCCCGTTCTTCGTTCGATAATTCATCGACTTGACGGCTTGAGGATTCGAGGATGAGTGGTTCTGTACTTTCTTCGGATTCGAGAGGTTGGTTACTTTCTTCGGGTATCTTTGATTGTATGTCTTCGGATTGCTGAATTTTGCTGCCGGCTGATATGAAGCGTGTTGGTATTTCAGTAACTTTGGGAGCATGCTTTTCTCGACGAGCCGCTGCATCAAGCAGTTTATCTTGCTGAAATCGTGAACGGATTATTCCAAAGAGTATTCTGCTAAGGATAGCAAGCGAAAAAAGTGTTAGTCCGCCAGTAATACCGATTGCAAGGAGTTTGAAGGAGATTGCCATGTTCTCCTCTCCTCCGATTTTATTCCTCAATTGTATAATGCAGTATTGATTTTGTCAAGTGTGTCTTTACTCGGTCGTAATACGTCATTCGGAACATCGACCAGCGGCATGTCGACCAGGCCCAAGTCCTCGGCAAGGGAAGGTTTTGAATTGTCGAAATACAATAAGCCGGTGACGTGTTTCTTGGCAACTTCTGCATGATGAAGGGCTGTCAGTGCTGCAATTGAACTCTCTGGGTCATGTTCCGCAGAAATAGTTTCGAGGCGTATCGTAGAACCATCATGGAGTGTGATGTCGCGATAATGACCCTCGGGCACATCGATTTCCTCAACTGGATTGAAGTGAGGGATGTAATCGGTCATATGGAGCGTGATTTCATTTTCTTTGACATATCCATACGAACGCATTGACTCATCGTTGTTATTGAAAGTTACACAAGGGCTGATGACATCGATAAGGGCAAAACCTTTGTGCGACATTGCAGCTTTGATCAAGGAAGACAGTTGTTTCTTAGAACCTGAGAATGAGCGTGCGACAAAGGTGCAACCAAGATTGATGGCAAGTGCGCACAAATCAATTGGTTGCGTCTTGTTTGGAACTCCCTTTTTCTTTTTTGAACCGATGTCTGCAGTCGCTGAGTATTGACCCTTTGTCAATCCATAGACTCCGTTGTTTTCAATGATGTAGACCATGTCTATGTTTCGGCGAATAGAGTGAATCAGTTGTCCGATTCCAATCGAAGCGGAATCGCCATCGCCGGATACACCGATGTAAAGTAAATCTTTGTTGATTGTATAGGCGCCTGTGGTGACTGATGGCATTCTTCCGTGAACCGTATTAAATCCGTGAGACTTACCAAGGTAGTAAGCAGGTGTTTTTGATGAACAACCAATTCCAGACATCTTTGCTACACGATGAGGCTCAATGCCGTTTTCCCATGCAGCATTGATAATTACACTTGAAATTTGGTCGTGTCCACAGCCTGGACAGAGAGATGATTTCCCTCCAGTGTAACTGTCCTTCGGCTCGTTCAAGACATTGAGTTTTATTGTGCGTGCTGGGCGTTCAGGTGTATCGCTCATTGTTCTTCCTCCTTCAGAGTATCAAGAATCAATTGGGCGTATATGCCCGCTCTTGGTGGGTCGCCATCGCTGTGAGCGGCAGAACGTACTTTGGTAATCAAATCATTTGGTAATTCTTTTCGAAGAATACCATACATCTGACCATCGCGGTTGAGTTCCAAGACGATGGTCATTTCATGACGACGAATAAAGTCTTCAACTTCACTGTGCATTGGAAGGGCGCGGACTCGGCATTGACTGACTTTAATTCCAGTTGCTTCAAGGATGTCATCAATTTCTTGAATGGTGTTTTCCATGCTTCCCAGATAGATGATTCCGATTTCACACTCGGTTTCTTCACGTAGAATCGGTGCTGGCAAGAGGTCTCGTGCGCCGTCGATTTTACGTCGCAATCGTTGCATCAGTTCGAAATAATCATGAGGCTTTTCTGAGTATACGCCTTTCGGGTTGTGGCCAGTTCCTCGGTAAAGGATTGGGTCCATGCCCGAGCCTGGCAGGGTGCGGTAAGGAATACCATCTCCATCGACGTCGAGGTATCGACCAAAGTCTTCGAAGGCTTCGAACACATCTCGGTCGCGAACAACTTTGCCTCGGTCCATGTCTTGATCCGGATATTCAAATCCTTCACACGCCCACCGGTTCATTCCTAAATCCAAATCACTGAGTCCAAAAACAGGTGTTTGGAATCGTTCAGCATAATCAAATGCACGCCATCCGAATTCAAAGCATTCTTCTACGGTCCCGGGTATAAGGACAATATGTTGAGTATCACCATGGCTTCCTTCATACAGCATCGTAATGTCTGATTGTTGGGTTCGAGTTGGCAAACCTGTCGAGGGCCCGACACGATTGACATCCCAGAACACCGATGGGATTTCAGCAAAATAGCCGAGGCCGATAAATTCCTGCATAAGAGAAATCCCAGGTCCTGAAGTTGCAGTCATACCTCGGCCGCCAGCCCAGCCGGCACCCAAAACCATACCTGCAGCAGCGAGTTCATCTTCGGCTTGCACAACAGCACATGTTGCGTTTCCATCATCATCTGTTCGAAGTTGAGGAATATAATTGATGATACCTTCTGCAAGAGAAGAGGAAGGTGTGATTGGATACCAAGCAAGCAGTTGCACACCGCCATAAATGCACCCTAAAGCAACCGCTTCATTTCCTTCAATGAAAAACTGTTTCTTCTCTATTGTTCGCCTTTCGACCACATAGGGGTCGCTCTTTGAGAGATTCTCTTTGAAGTAATCACGGCCAAGTCCAAGCGCGGTAATGTTGAGTTCAATTGCTGTTGTTTTTCCTTTGAATTGCTTTGCGACTGCAGATTCAAGTTCAGCCTGATCAATACCAAGTATTTCTGCAATAACACCGACGTAGATGATGTTGGTAACCAATTTTGCAATTTTCGGATTGATTTTTCGTGCCAATGATGACATTGGGATCGGATAGGAGATTACGTCGTCTCGTGTCATTTCCATCTTTGCATTCTCGTTCCATATAACGACAGAACCAGGTTCGAGGCTTTCGAGGTCTTCATGCCACGTAGTGGGATTCACAAGGACCTGTATGTGTGTACGATTCCCTGGAGCTTGGTAGCCATGGTCGGAGAGGCGGACAATATACCATGTTGGTAGGCCTGAAATGTTTGATGGGAACATATTTTTCCCACTGACTGGAATCCCCATCTCAAACAGAGATTGAAGCAGAATGAGGTTTGCTGATTGCGAACCGGTTCCGTTGGCAGTTGCGATGTTAATAGTGAAGTCGTTTGCAATGGTTGCCATTGTTTGTTTTCCCCTAAGAGTGTATTCGTGAGTCTACACTTGCCTCTCTTATCGCTGGGTTTAGCATACACCCTTTGAACATGTTGATGCGCAAGTCCCTTAAAACAACACTTTTGGGCATTGGATTCAGTTGTAGAGTGCTTCATTTCTTGCCGTGATACTCAAAACCTCATCCCTTCTCGGGGGTTTATGGCGGACACTACAGACAAGGTTGAATCAAGTACTGACAAAGTTCAGAAGAAAAACCCCTTCGACTCAGAAGAAAACCGAAAAAGTTCTTGGACTAAGTCAGAGAAGTTGATTGCAAAAGGAAAACCCGAAGGTGCCCTTCTTCTTTTGAGAGAATCTGACCCAAATGGCTTACACGCAACCACCTTACGCCTTGCGGGTGAAGCAACTCATAAAATCGCACAACGAACCAATTCCAAGTCCGACTATCGTAAGGCTGCTTTACTGCTCCGTGATTCAGTAAACATGAATCCAAAGGACAAAAAATCCAATACTGCTTACAATGAGATTCTCAATGAAATGCAAGACAAGAGAATCAGTGAAAGCATCATTCCGCGATTGATGAATGATGGAACTCCAACTGTCGCCGGCATCTTTGCATTTGTTGCTAGCATGATCGTTATTTTAGCAGGATTAGCAATTCTTGCTCAACCAAAAACATACGGTGATGCATACGATGATGAAGTGATTTTTGAAATGAGTTGGACCAACGCAAATGGCGTCCAAGAATCTGGTACCATCACCATCGAATTGTATCCTCATGCAGCACCAATGCATGTTGAAAACTTCAAAGCATTAGTCAGTGAAGGTTACTATGATAATACCATTTATCATCGAATCATTCAAGGTTTTATGATTCAAGGAGGCGATTTCACTAATTTCGATGGCACGGGTGGGTATGCAGTTGTTTGGTCGGGCTATTGTAATGGAGTAGCCACTTCCTCTTCGAGTGATTGTGCGAAGACTGAATGGACCCTTCCAGATGAAGCACACCATGGAATGATTCACGAACCCTATGCTCTTTCAATGGCTAAAACAAACGCAGCCAACACCGGCGGTTCTCAATTCTTCATCGTTTCCCCGGGCTCCACTCCGAGTCACCTCGATGGTGTTCACACCGTCTTTGGAAAGGTCATCGAAGGTCAAGACATCATCGATAAAATCGATGTTGTTGAAACTGCTGGTTCGTCGGGAAGTGACCCGGTTGAGACGGTGACTTTGAAGAGTGCAACATTTGCCAATGATGGTGGCGAACCTTGGTACCAATTCTGGTGAACACAGATTTGAAGCATGCGTTTGGTATTCCGGGCATGATGAAGGGTTTTATTCATAGACGAGAGCCGTATGGCTTGAATCATGACGCCCCTCGACCCTTACAATGCCCGCCGCAGTCTCTCGGTTGGTGGTGAATATTTTGCCCTTGATGGGCTTGATGAAAATGGAATCGATACTTCTTCACTCCCTTATTCGATACGAATCTTGCTTGAAGGTGCACTTCGCGGTAATGACGGTTTCTTGGTTCGAGATGAAGACATTCAAAATATTGCAGGCTGGACACCAAACGGTGAACGTGGTGAAATTCCTTTCCGTCCTTCTCGCGTCATTCTTCAAGATTTTACCGGTGTTCCTGCTGTTGTCGATTTGGCAGCACTCCGTGACGCAATGGTCGAAATGGGTGGAGACCCTGAAAAAGTCAATCCTCAAGTCCCGGTCGATTTGGTGATTGACCATTCGGTTCAAGTTGATGTCGATGGAGGTCACAGCGATGCTTTACAACTCAATCTCGACATTGAATACCACCGAAATATGGAGCGCTATACATTCCTCAAGTGGGGCCAACAATCCTTGGCCAATTTCCAAGCAGTCCCACCATCACGCGGTATTGTCCACCAAGTCAATTTGGAATACCTGGCCAGTGTTGCTCGTCAGGAAAATGGAATTTGGCTTGCCGATACATTGGTTGGAACTGATTCCCACACCACCATGATCAACGGTCTTGGTGTTCTTGGATGGGGTGTTGGTGGAATTGAAGCTGAGGCGGTTATGCTTGGCCAACCCATCTACATGCTTGCTCCTGATGTTGTCGGAATGCGCCTCACTGGTGCACTTAATTCCGGTGTAACTGCAACCGATATGACGCTACGAATTGTCGAAATTCTCCGTAACCATGGCGTTGTAGGGAAATTCGTTGAATTCTTTGGACCTGGTATGTCTGTTCTCACATTGGCAGACCGAGCGACCATTGCCAATATGGCGCCTGAATACGGTGCTACGTGTGGCTTTTTCCCTGTCGATGAGCGAACGCTTGAGTATCTGCGCCTAAGCGGTAGAGAAGATGACGCTATTGCAGGGGTTGAGGCTTATGCTCGAGCACAAGGATTTTGGTATTCGGTAGAAGATGCTGAGAAATCCTATACCGATACTTTGGAACTTGACCTTACAACCGTCCAGCCAGCACTTGCAGGACCAAAACGTCCTCAAGACCGTGTTGACCTCTCAAGTATGAAGCAGCATTTCAAGGAATCATTGACCACTGAACTCGGACATCATGGACACGGTCTATCGACTGAACAACTCTCAAAGGGAGCCATAGTCGAACGAAATGGGCAAACTTATGACCTCAATCATGGTGATGTTGTCATCGCTGCTATTACGTCGTGTACCAATACTTCAAACCCTGGCGTCATGCTGGCTGCGGGTCTTCTTGCACGCAATGCTCGTGCCCACGGTCTTGAAGTCAAACCATGGGTTAAGACTTCACTTGCACCCGGCAGCAGAGTCGTGACTGAATACTACGAGGCTTCCGGCCTTCAAGAGGATTTGAACGCGCTCGGATTCCATGTCGTTGGCTACGGTTGCACCACCTGTATTGGCAACTCAGGTCCTCTCCCTGAAGAGATTGAAGCGGCGGTTGATGAAGCAAGTCTTATCGTTGGCTCTGTCATCTCAGGAAACCGGAACTTCGAAGGTCGAGTTCATGGCAAAGTCAAAGCCTCTTATCTTGCAAGTCCACCACTTGTGGTCGCTTATGCATTGGCAGGGACTTTGGAAGTCGATTTGGCAACTGAGCCTGTTGGTTTTTCAAAAGACGGCACACCCGTTATGCTGAGTGATTTATGGCCGAGTGATGAACAATTGGCTGAAGCACTGAGTGTGATTACTCCAGATATGTTCCGTCAACGGTATGCGGATGCTATGAATGAACCGCGCTGGGACAGTATTCCTTCTGAACCCAGCCCTCTTTATCCTTGGGAAACCGATTCGACCTACATTCGATTGCCGACATTTTTCTCAGGTCTTTCACCTGAGCCCCAACCGATTACCAGCATTGATGAGGCTCGAGTTTTGTTGAAGTTAGGTGATTCGATTACGACCGACCACATCTCTCCTGCTGGAGCATTTCCTGCGGACGGACCTGCTGGGGAATGGTTGGTCGAACGTGGCATCGGAAAGGGTGATTTCAATTCATTCGGTAGCCGCAGAGGAAACCACGAAATTATGATGCGAGGGACATTTGCCAATGTTCGTATCCGTAATCAAATGGCACCCGAAACCGAAGGCGGATATGCAATGGACTTCAATACCGGAGAGGTCGTTTCGGTCTATGATGCTGCACATTCTTATGCAGGGGCAAAGGTAGTTCTTGCTGGAAGTGAGTATGGTACGGGCTCTTCACGGGATTGGGCTGCTAAAGGCACATATCTTCTCGGCATCGAAGCAGTAATTGCTACATCGTTTGAAAGAATTCATCGTTCAAATCTTGTCGGAATGGGCGTTCTCCCTTTGACGTTCGCCGAAGGTGAAACTCACGAATCTCTTGGCCTTGATGGTACTGAATCCTATTCGATTCCTGTTTCAGATGATGTTCAACCTTTACAAATGCTCACTGTTACTGCACTTCACCCAAATGGAACGACCTCGACCTTCCAAACACAAGTGAGACTCGATACGCCCGTGGAAGTAGAATATTATCGCAATGGTGGTATTTTACATACGGTTCTTCGCCAACTTGTGAAACAAGAGTAGATTGGAAAGCGTCCAGCGTCAACTTGATTAAATACGGTAAAATGGAATGATAATAATGGCTGAACTCCGAGGACAAGTTCGTTATCGATTTCGTTCAGACGAACACGATGTCCAAGTTCATCTTGAGGGGGAAGCGACTTGGGTGAAGCAACGGGTCGGAGAACTTGGATTAGAAGGCGTAGGGTGGACTATGCCAATCGCATCCGAAGTTCGGGCGACGAATTCTTCAGGTATTGAGATCTCAAAGAACGATGAGGATTTTAACGAAGAGAGCGATGCTCCAGAGAATAAGAAACCAGCAGATATGGGTCCAACACCTGACCCCTCTCGGATCCCTGTTGTCCGACGCCCTATTGGCAAGTTAAATCTCGCTGAAGAACTCAAATTACTTGGTTTGAAGGCACCAATCCGCCCAGACTCGATTGAACTGATGGCGACATTGGAAGAGATGGAACCCCCTCAACCTGTCCAAGGTGCAATGAGCGTAGATCCAATGGCAGAAGCTTGGCTTCGGGAATTACTTCATCTCGTGGTTCGAGAATACGGAATCACCGCCCTCAAAACTGAGGATATTGAAGAAATTGCGAGTAACCGATTAGGTGGGAGAGAAGGGACCAAACTCGAGGTTTGGCTTGAATCTCTCTTCTCTGCTGGTAAACTTGTCAAAGTTCACGGTGGAGATGCGACTGGATGGGGCCCTTCTCCACGATGGTTGGCAGGTAAATTTTGAAAAATATTAAGTATCGTCCTCTAGAGAGGGGGAAATGCTTCCCAACTTTATTCTCGTATGGTATTCGTCGCACTGCAGGGCTTTTTAGAGTATGTTGCTAAGAACTTGAAAGCAAAGGAATTAAAGTGCAACAGAGATTGGAGAAGAACAGTGATGTTGATGATTCCCAAGAACCACCACCTCAAGAGCCGCGCCCTAAGCATGTTCCTTGTCATGCTGATGTTACTTTCGACCACCTTTGCAATCGCTTCAACAGCAAGCGCATCCATGGCTCGCTCGTATACAACAAACCGTGACCCACAGGATGTAGCGATTGGCGATTTCAATTGCGATGGTTTCAATGATTTGGCTATGGCAACAGACGGAACTCACACCATCACTATCCTTTGGAATGATGGTAATGGCGATTTTAGCGAACGTCAAGATATTTGGGTTTCAAAGAACACCAGTCGAGATGCTGAATGGGATGAGTTCTCAAATGTTCAGTTCATCGAAGTTGGTGAATTCACTGGTGATGATGCAATAGACATTGTTATTTTCCAGCGAAACAATCCCTTCAAGACAGATGATAACGGTGCGCCTGCCGGCGACCCAGGGAACGTAACTATCATCGAAAACGGTGGATGTACCGATAAATCGTGGAGCATCGGTGCTCGCTTTACTCACTTCTATGCTTGGGACCTTGCTGTGGGTGATGCGAATCAAGATGGCAATGATGATGTCTTCATTCTCGATTTGATGTCCGATATCACGACACAACGTGTCGTAACCTACCGCGGCCCAATCACGAGTAACACACAAGGAATGATCACTACACTGGGGTCCTCTCAGCAAAACACCTACCGAAATATGGAAGTCGGCGATTGGGGAGAAACTGAAACTGGACTTTCCGGAACCTGTTCTGATGATGACATCTGGCTTCAACGGGCTGAAGGTCTTGATTACGCCACAGGCACAGTCACAAACCCTGGAAATGATGACAACATGTCCATCATCGAATTCAGTTGCTTGACCAACACCTATCCTGCAACCTATACATTCAGTGCAACCAACCCCCCTCTGAACACTCACGTCATTAACATGAACACCGTTACATCAGACAATTTCGATATTGGTGATATGGATGGAGACGCCATTATTGATGTCATGGTGTTAAACGATGCAAACTTAGAAAATGTCACCTACGTGACCTCATCCGCAGTAGGTACTTGGACTTCACCAACTTTGGCCTACTTTGGCCCATATCTCTCTTGGCAGGTTACTGTTGCTGATTTAAACGGCGACCAAGAACCTGATTTCATCAACCCGACGATTGCGTATCAACAAAATTCGAGCGACTCCGCTGGTGGTTCGACTTCTTCGTTCTATCTGAATTTCCCAACGACGGTTCAAGTTACACTTTCAGACGGTAATGGCGGTCATTTGAGCCCATTGTCATACGCTGCAGGTCGCCGACCGAACGTTGTTGAAGTCGGTCAACTTGCAGGTTCAAGCTCTTCTGCTGATGATTTGGTTGTCGGGCATAAAAACTGGCGATTCAATGGATGGAGAGATAATTTCGGCTGGGAAGGACAATACGACACAGTTTCGGTCATCGAAATGGACAACAAAGATTTGTCTGTCTCTTCAATTGAAATATCCCCTGTCGACAAATTCTATGGAAGTGTAGGTGAAGGAACTCGCAATATTAACGTCACCGTCACCAATACCGGAATGGATACCCTCAACGGACTACAGGCTACACTCAATGTCGAGTTGAAGGTTGTTGACCAAGCAAACTCCTCTAATACTTCCGTTTACGAAATGGATTGGGATGCTCCAGAGAACAAGGCTTCTTGCAGTGGATGTACTTGGTCATATGAAGAATACGTTGACCAATCGACCTATTGGCACGAAGAAACGAACCACTCCATGGGTGCAACCGATGGAAACAACGACCCAAATGTTTCAGCGAACTACAATAACCCGACCGATTTCATGTGGGCTGGACAATACAAAACCAATTCATCTGGTGATTCATGGTCTGGATATGGCCGGAACTGGGACGATGCAATGGTTCTCGAAGACGTCGATTTGACAGGTTCAGATCGAGCCTTCATGAGTCTTGAATTATTCCAACACCTGGGACACGGCGTTTTAGGAAGTGTGGATGCTGCAGGTAACTACATTCCAGGAGATGTCTGGGACGACATTGCAATGATTGAAATCGGCAGTGTCGAAACAGGATGGTCAACCATCGCTTGTCCTCAAAGCGCTCAACTCAGTGGTGCATGTGCATCAGGAGAATCGATGTGGGGCGGTTTTGACATAGACCGAATCTATAAGATAAACAATTTTGGGTCTCCCGAATTTATGATTAACGGCGTCTATTCGTTCGGAACCTACTACGGTTGGAACAATTTCACAGAAGAAGGTGTTGGTGCCTTCGACCTTAGCCCTTGGGCTGGAGAAACGGTCGATATTCGCTTCCGTCTTCGAACAGGTTTCGAAGGTTCGATTTCGAATGCTAACGAAAGCCGATGGGAAGGGCGAGATGGATTTGCAGTTGACAACATCAGTATTTGGAAGCAAACGACTGCTTTCGAGCCGAACCCACAAGTTCAACAAGCCAATGTTCCACTCAATAACCTTGGACCTGGACAAGAATACACATCATCGATAACAGCTGATTTACTGAACGATACAATCTACCGAATTTCCGCAACGCTCACAGGTAATACATGGGATGAACAGC
>CAJJCM010000053.1 GCA_905182635.1 uncultured Candidatus Poseidoniales archaeon | reverse complement strand
AACTCCTTGAGTGAACTTCATAGGTAAGACGCCGTGGCGAGGACTGCAAGGGGCGATTGGGTTAGCTTGGCCTATACTCGGGCGTTTGGGACGCTTGGACCCAGGTTCAAATCCTGGATCGCCCACCTTAATTCGTTATGTGTGGTTCATTCGGGTAGTATTATTTCATGTACCCAAAGTAGATGATAGCCGAATTGAGTTTTGATGTATGACTCGGGGACTGTTTCCGGTTCCATCGCCCACACCGCCTCTTCAAAACGTTGAACCATTTGTCCTTCGACAAATTCACCGAGGTCACCCTTCTTTGTTGCACTGGAGCAATTGGAATATTTCTTAGCTAATTTCTTGAACTCCTTCAATGGATTACGGGCAGATTGAATCTGCTCCAGAATCTCCCTCGCATCGGGTTTCGAAGCAACCAAAATATGCCGCACATGGGCTTTTCTTGGTTTACGTCTTTTGTCGAGCCTTCGCATTTAGTCTCAACTCCTGAACGGTTCGAGTTGCTCCTCTGTCAAAAACATGCGCTATCGACCAAGCAACAAATGTGAGGGCGAATGGCGTAATACCTCGACCCACCAATTCACGTTCCAGATCGGTGCTTATTGCCGGAAGTAAGGCAATCCAACCAATAGCATACGCAATTGCAGCGAAAAGAGTGTGCGGTGTAATCCGGCTACTGAATATCCATGATATGTTTCGGTGATGATGCTGATAAGCCATCATCAGGCCAACTTTTGTGAAAAATGACAATCGACGAATACCAGACTTTTCAGTGCCATACACCGATTCTACTGGGACATGCGCTATTCGGCAGCCGAGTGTCGAAAGCCGAATAAGCCAATAGTTGGGGTATCCATACCCTTTCCATGAGTTCTTCCAATTCCATTCGCGTAGAATCTCACAATGTGTGGCTGTGTAGCCGCATTGCGGGTCTGGAATTGCTTGACCTGAGGCAAGTCCAGTAAAAATAGACAGTATTCGACTCGCTCGTCGGCGTATGTTTGGCATTGATTGAATCCCATTTTGATGAGCAAATCGATTACCTTTGGCATAATCTGCCGTATTGTGTAAGACTGGCTGAAGAAGTGCCTCCATATCGGTGGGATTCATTTGACCATCTCCCGCCATGACTACGCTGATGAAGAGTTCTTCTTGCCAATGCTGCAAAAGATATTGGTGTCCTGCATCAATTGCTGCACCAACACCTTCACCATCCAAGGAGATGCAATGCATTTTGATGGAAGGATTCATTGCATCAAGGATTGCTTGCGTCCCATCCGTCGACCCGTCATTGACAACGACAGCCAAATCCACAAAAGGAGGGAGTGTCTCCACAACCTTTTGGATAAACTGTTCCTCATTCCTCGCTGGGATGACAACCCCAATGCGGTATTCACCCTTCACAGGTTTTCCATTTTGTCATAGAACATGAACATGTGGCTTGAATCCATTGAAATTCAAAAGTGAACTGTTGATGATAGAATCGGCGAGGGTTTGATATGAAGCCGACCACGGACAACACATGTGGCTCGCCAATCGTTGCGCATTATATTGATGGCTCGCGACATAGAGTTGAGACTTGTATCGCTCGTTGTTCGGGCTCGAGAAGGTGCCGATGAAGTTGTATTGATGGACCTCGGTTCAAATGACTCGACGGTGGAATATGCTCAAGAAATTGGCTGTGAAGTACTCCACTTCAATAACGAAACGAATGTTCAAAACGTTGCCTCTTTCATTTTGGACTCAAACCTTGAGCCAATTGACTCAACCTTGGTTCTTTCAATCACCGACCAGTGGAAGTTACGGGACCTGCCACTTTCTATAAACCGGGCACGTGAGAATTGGGATGTACATTTTTCGCATAAAGCTGAGGAGAATCATCCTGATTCTGCCGATGAATTTATTCTTGGTTCTGCCATCATTCAACACGTTGTTTTTACACATCAAGGAATGGAAGCGCTTGCCTATTTAGGGCCCTTGGCACGAACAGCAGATTTAGATGAACAACTCCGTGTACGTATTGTTGAGGCACAGTTGGATGTGAGTGTTCCACAACGAGAATCACTGGCAACCGCATCGCGTTTTGCGCAACTCTTCTATTGGATGCTTGAAACAAAACATCCACTTCTCTTGTTTGGGATACCTGGCGTCGTCTTGTTCATTCTCGGTTACAAATTATCGGGCAACGTCATTGGTACACTGGAAGAACTCAATTCCACTTCAATAAGTGTCACGCTGGCTACAATTGCCATGACTCTCATTGGGTTATTTGGCATCATGGTTGCCTTAATTCTCTACATCATGGGTAAGCAAGTTGAGCAGATACAATCTCAATACGATTGGCCGGGCCGTAAGTAAAAATGAACCAAATGATTCTTGAAGGAGTACGGAGATTGATATTTATGCCACAGAAGAATGTTGAACGCCTCGTTTGCTTAGATATGGATCGGGTATTGGTCGACCATCTGTCGACCTGGCAATTTGTCTATGATAATTTAGGCATTTCCAATGATGAATCATTTGAATTGTACAATCAAGGTTTACTCGATGAATGGGATTGGATTAAACTTGATATTGCTCTCATCAAAGAGAGCCGTTCACCTGAACTCCCTCCTATCTCAGATTCAGAGTTACGGGCCTGTATGGAAGGGATGCCAATGATGAAAAACTGGAGGCCATTCATTCAAGGTTTACTCGACAAAGGCTACCATGTGGCCATTGTAAGTGGTGGCTTACAACAAACAGCACGGGACATTGCAGCCCAATTTTCAAGCGGTAAACCATGGGCTCGACGCTGGGGTGGTATCGACCCATTCACCGCACAACGCTTTGCCGATGGTAACGATACTCGATTACATGTGTTCACAAATGGATGGCTCTTAGGCAAACAAATGCCCAATGGTGAACATGAATTAGGTGATTTTGGGCGCTATCAAGTGCAAATGGACGGAAAGGGTTCAGTGGTTCAAATGCTTCAACGTCGGTTAGGCGTGAGTAAAGAAAACACAGCGTCGATTGGAGATTCAGCCGGAGATATCGCTATGTTTCAAGAATCTGGCTACCCTATTTGTTTCAATCCATGGGATGATCGGCCAAAAAAGCATGCGGCAATCGTCATCGAAGAAAAAGACTTGCTGCCTGTAGGCGAACTTATCGATGCATATTTCGCATCGGTTTAAGCGTTAACTTGATGAACAGTCACCGCCGATGTCTTTTCATGTTCGGAGACGACCTGATAACTTCCCTGTGCCCGCACTGTGGATTTTTACTTGGAGCATTTATTCCGGGATTACCTTGCCCAAATTGTGGCGAAACCATGCTCTAATCTTCAGAAAAAGCCACGCCATGTCGCTTCATCATTTCGATGATTGCATCAATCGCTCGTCCATGAATTGCCTCAGGTGGATGAATTCCTGGCGATAAACCACAACCCTCCAATGGACCGTGTTCGAGGAATTGTAAAGCACATGCCGCAGTTACCAATCCCGTTGTCCGAGCCATCGACCCATCACCATTCATTCCAGAATCTTGCACGACCCATCGTTTCCGTTGATTTTTCGACACTGCTACCACTTCAAGCCATGTGAATTCATCTCGTGAAGGGTCGAATTTCCATGCGTCAAGAAGTTCCTGTTCATCTAAATGGCTCGATTCACGTAGCCATTTATCGATATGACCTGGCCACCGTACGGTGAACTCTTTCATGTTTATTGCAGGGATTGTGGTGAGTACACTGCGCAAACCATCGGTTAGAAATGCTTCCATTGGACCATAGCCATCAACCTCTATGAGGTGTCTTTCTGTGATTGCAGGAACTTCGCAAATTTTGTTTGCGACTTTTATTCGTGCAGGGCGGGTGTATTCTTCAATGACATCCGAAGGTGAAAAAGGTGCCATATAGGACCATTCAGAATCAGGTTTGGTTGGGTTACCTCCAACTTTGATCGTAATGTTTTCCAATTCACCAAGTATTTCATATGCCTTTTTGGCAAGCATATTCGACATTCCTGGAGCAATACCAACATCCCATAACAAGACCGCATTGTTCGCAACTGCTAACGCTTGATACTGGTGAGGGTCTTCAGCGGTAAAGGCAAGGTCGACCACTTGGTGGCCAGCCTTAAGCAACAACGGCCGAACACCGTTTCCAATTCTACCTGGAAGCATGTTGATGACAACCGATTGTGGAGGTAAGTGTGCTATGTTTTGAAACACATCACCTTGACGTGCATCGATGTTTGGGTGAGTTGCCAATTGTTCAGGGACTTTCAAATCAAGTACAGTGACATGGTGGCCATATTCAAGTAAACGCTCAATGACAAATCGCCCGACCAGTCCACAGCCAAGAGCGATTGCAGCAGCCATGAGAGCCACCTAAGGAGTCACACGACGAGAAGTTCGTGGGAACGGAATGACTTCACGTATGTGTGTTGCTCCAGCCAACCAACTGACGATTCGGTCAACGCCAAGGCCAAATCCAGCGTGAGGTACGCCACCATATGAACGGGTGTCAATATAGAACTGGTAAGGTTCTCGTGGAGTTCCTTCTTCATCGAGTCGTGCCAGAATTTCTTCTTCTGACCAAGTTCGTTCACCGCCACCGATGATTTCTCCATAACCTTCCGGTGCGAGTAAATCATGGCACAGGACATAGTTATCATCATCAGGGTCAACACGATGATAGAAAGGCTTTGCAACCTTTGGATAATGGGTGAGGAAATGAGGAAGATCAAAATCCTGTGTAAGGATTTTTTCCTTTGAATAATCAAGGTCTTGGCCCCATTCAACATCGTCGCCTTTCGCTTGAAGTATTTCTACAGCCTCATCATATCGCATGCGAGGGTATGGATTGTCTGCGTACCGAGCGATTAAATCCAAGTCCCGGTCGAGTGAAGTCAGTTCCTTTTCTTGTTCTTCAAGTAGAGTACGAGCAACATGTCGAACGACACCTTCCCCGTGCGCCATGATCTCATCGTTCGTAGCCCAAGCCATTTCCATTTCAGCATGCCAAAACTCCGTTAGATGGCGTCGTGTGCGTGACTTTTCAGCACGGAACGATGGTGCAATGGTGTAGAGGCGTTCCAATGCGGGCATGGCTGCTTCTGCATACAATTGCCAAGACTGAGTAAGGTAAGCAGTACGGTCGAAGTAAGGCACTTCAAACAAGGTTGAACCGCCTTCAACTGCACCAGTGACGAAGTTTGGGGCTTGGTATTCAATGAAATCTTTCTTTCTGAAGTAGTTGTGAATCGCTCCAAAAGCAGAACTGCGAAGTTTGAGCATCGAGGTCATGCGACTTGTTCGCAAGTAGAGATGTCGGTGGTCAAGAAGGAATTCTGAACCACCTGGCATAAGCTCTCCGTCTTCATCCACAGCGGACTCCAACGCTTCTTTGTTAATTGGAAACGGACGCTCAGCATTGACCGGTCCGATTATCTCGAATGAAGTAGCAATCAGTTCATGACCTCCGTCTGCACGTTCATCGGCATTGACAACACCAGTGATGATGACAGAGGTTTCGATGAGTACGTTCTTGACTTTGAGAAACAATTCTTCTCCGATTGTATCTTTTTTGATGACGCATTGAATCGTACCTGTTGAATCGCGCAGAACGATGAAACGCATCTTGTTACTTCCACGTTCGCGCTTTATCCATCCTTTCAGTTCAACCTCTTGGTCGTCGTACTTTCCTGCCTGAACATCTCCAATCCAAATGGTCTTTACCATGCTCGCACCTATCTGTTGCTGGAACCTTCTCTAATTCAATGTCACCCCATTGGAGTTTTGGTTTTCATCGCAAAATCTCATTCCATTTGATGTTTCAAAGGCAAAGGGTCAAACCCTCTCAACGGCGCAAAGGGGGTGTGACACGAATTGCAGTCTATGCTATTGGCGGGAATGCACTTTCATCTCCGCACTCAAATGAAGAAGATGCAAGCGCAGAAGTACTTGCTCGGGTGATGTCTGATGTTATCGATTTGCTCGAAGCGGGCTGGGGCGTTGTACTTACCCATGGGAACGGTCCTCAGGTAGGACATCTGATGGAATTAGATCCCGGACAAACTCAATCGATGGACAGTTGGGTCGCTGCGACTCAAGGAATGATTGGACATTCATTGGCGTTAAATCTTGATTCTATTTTGCATCGGCGGAAACGACCTGAACGGACTGCTTGTGTGATTACACGTGTTTTGGTGAATGGTGATGACAGCGGATTTGGCCATCCCACGAAACCCGTTGGACCGATTCTTTCTCCCGAAGTTGTGATGTCTGCAGATTGGGATATTGCAGAAACGATTCAGGGTCCACGAAGGGTTGTAGCAAGCCCTCTTCCAATGAAAGTTATCGATTTGCCCGTCATTCGTAAATTGGTAGAACTGCATGCAGTTGTTATTTGTGGAGGAGGAGGTGGAATTCCAATCATCGAAAGAGGTGACCATTTCGTCGGTGTTCCAGCCGTCATCGATAAAGACCGGTTGTCTGCACTTTTAGCCATTGAATTGGAAGCCGATGCACTGATTATTTCGACCGCTATCGATGCTGTTCGTAGCGATTTTGGTGGTGTAAATGAAAAGACCCATCACCGTTTATCCTTGGATGAATGTGACCAATTCATGGAACAAGGAGAATTCCCTCCCGGTTCGATGGCTCCAAAAATAGGGAGCCTCATGGAGGCCGCATTCCATCGTCCGGGATTGAGTGCGATTCTATGTCAACCGGGCGATGCACTTCTTGCCTTGAGGGGAGAGGCAGGCACCACAATTTCCGTGTGATGTGTCGCAGAGCACATATTGATATGCCTGCTACCAATGCCCATGGCATGGAAGACGAACCATATACACTGATTGAAGCCTCTGCCCACTGTGATGGACCTTGTGGAGTATACGACCCTGCAAGTGCCCGTGTTGCTGGTGAAGCAGTTCAATCGATGACCAAGAAAATGCTCGCATTAGAATATCCACAAGTGTTCAGTTCAGAATCAATGGCGTCCTACATGAATACCATGAGCCGTTACGCAGCAATCAAAGAGGAAGAATCACAAAAGTGCAAGAGCGAATTATTGATTCTTTGGACTGATTTCTTCAAACCTGTGCACCTTGATGCTCACCCTGAACTGCATACCACCTTCTGGAATGCTGCAAAATTATGCAGTGCATGTAAAGTAGAAGTTTCTGCTCAACATGCTCAAGAACTCATGGATGCAATCGAAGCGATTCACACCATGTTCTGGTCCATTAAAGGCCGTGAAGTTCCTTGGATACGAGCCAGTTGAGGTTCAAACATGTCGGTTGTCCGAGTTCGAATTTCGGGCGATAGTATGTGGCCCACATATCCCGATGGTGCCGAATTTGAATTGCTACCAATCGATTCAATCCAACCATCAATTGGAGATGTTGTTCTTACCACCCATCCTTTTCACTCGGACATACAGATTGTAAAAAGAATTCAGTCGATTGACGATGAAATGGTTTTCTTGGTTGGAGACAATCCGGACCCAACGGCCAGTGAAGATTCTCATAATTTTGGAAAAATACATTGCGATGCGATTCTTGGTGTCTGTGTTCCAAGAGAAGAACACGATGATTGAGAGGCGGGCCAGACGGGGTTCGAACCCGCGACCGATGGATTAAGAGTCCATCGCTCTACCTGACTAAGCTACAGGCCCATCCTACGGTCTTAACCACCCGTATTTAACAATTGAGAGATTGACCTTCACTTCAGACGCCCATTTGGATTGACAAAAGTTTCGACACCGTTCGCTCCTGCGAGTACGACGACATCACACATATTGTTGAACAAACCAACTTGAACAACTCCAGCAATATTGAGGATTTCTTTTTCCATGGCAACAGGGTCTTGAATTGTAGGGCCACAATGCGCATCAGCAATCATGTTTCCATTGTCGGTAATCACTGGATGGTCACCCGACATTCGACAATTCACACGGCAATTTAAAACACGTCCGAGAACCCGAATAGTCGCTTGGTGTGCAAAGGGTGTGACCTCAATCGGGAGTGGGAATGCACCAAGCGTATCGACACGTTTTCTATCATCGGCTACAACAACCATTCCACTGGATTCTTGGGCCACAATTTTCTCTCTCAACAGCGCAGCTCCTCCACCTTTGATGAGTTGAAACTGAGGGTCGTATTCGTCAGCGCCGTCGATCACAACATCCAATCCATCAATCTCGGAGAGTTTGACTAAGGGGATTCCGACTTCAGTCGCTAATTTCTCTGTTGCTAATGATGTAGGGACTCCAACGATTTCAAGCCCTTCTTCAGCCATCATACGGCCCAATTCAATGACGGTGTATTTGACGGTTGAGCCAGTTCCCAAACCGACTTTCATTCCACTGCTTACATAGGCACAAGCAGCAATTCCAGCATCCCTTTTCAGCGTCTCGACATCGGTCATAACGGGTGTTCTATGGCTAAAGTCTTTGAGCATTGTGCCAAGCATAACATCTGTCTTTCCCATCCCTACGGGATGAACATATGGTTGCCGAAGACTTTTGACCTACGGGGGAGCGTAGGGTATACTATGGGGTCAACGGGAGCCATGCCACTTCGTTGCTTTGGAGTAGTGACTTTGTTTCTCCTTTCGACGCTTATGCAAGGGTATGCCATCGTTCCTGAGGATACTCTTTCTGATGACGAAGCCTCTCTGAATACTCCTACACAAATGGGCCAGTCGCATTTGCTTTCGATTGGCTCATTCCCCGATGGAGCAAATACCAACACTCGACTTGGTGTGCTTGATGGTGAAGCAATCCAATCACTTGATTTGAATATCGAACCTGCTCGACTTCCATCTTCAACAGGATATTCACTGACCGAATCCCTTGATTTTTCGACGAATACTGTCTATGATGGGGTTGATGTAAACGGCTCATCCTTGACCATTTTACCCCAAGGTTGGGAATGGGATTTTGAAAATACAAACCACGCTTGGACACTTGGTTCACCATCTTGGCTCTGGGGATTCGACAGTTCACTTGGTCAAACCAATGGCGTGAGCAGTGGTACAAAAGCGATTTACACCTACAACGGCAATTATCCAAATAACATGGGTTCGACCATTTGGGCTACATCTCCTGTGATGAATTGTTCTTCATGCTCAGGCTCTTGGGAACTGAATTTTATGAAACGCCTCGGTGTTGAAAGCGCAAGTTGGGACCATGCATATGTTGCCGTGAAAGGTGCAACGGGTTCTTGGTCGACGGTATATTCATCTGGGGCTACCTCTGACAGTAGTTTTTACCTACAGACCATTAGCATTTCCAATTATGTTGCTAATAATCCATCGTTTCAAGTCAGATTTGGAATCGGTACAACCGACAGTTCAGTGACTTATACAGGTTGGAATATAGATGATGTTTCTGTTATGCCAAGCGGAACTGGAGTTTCTTCCGGTGAAGGAAATTGGACTTCAGCACCTTTCAGCCCTTCGACGCTTGGTCAAGGTGAAATGAAAACGTTTGGTTATCTTCACCTCGATGCAGAAATTCCTTCAGGTGAGGTTCTCGAATGGCGGCTACTCGATGCTTCGACAAGCCAACCAGTTCCTGGTTTCGAACACTCTGTTTCCAAATCGGTCGACCTTGGGATGATCGATTGGGAACTCTATCCGAGCGTTCGTCTCAGCATTCATATGAAGAGTCAAGCCGGTGGCATCCCTGTTGTACATGGAATTCACTTTGAAGGAAAAGTAGTTGAAGATTTTGAAGAGGACCCAACTGGAATGGGTTGGCAATTGCAAAATGCAGTATGGTCCTCGGGTCAAATTTCCGGCTCTGGCACCCTACTTTCCACTCAATTTAATATCCGTTCAGGATTTGCAGGTTTCGACTCAAATTGTTCACTGACTGGAAATGGCGAGATGGAATACTCTCTCGATGGCGGAACCACTTGGGTCACGCTCAACGCTGGAACTCAATGGCTCACTTCACCTCATTTTACGGTTCAATTCAGGACAATCTCAACCGGGGGAAGTTGGACCCTCGATACATTCGATGTTGAGATGATTCGAACCAGCGTAGTGGATGGCCTACGCATCGATATCGGTATGGATGGAATCAGTGATTGGTCGCTTGAAGGCGATGGCATTGGTCGGTTAGGTATTCAAGACCGATTGAAAGACGGTTCTATGTGGCAGTCACGCGTATCTTCGCCTTCAATCTCAGCAGAGTTTACTTTTCTTCTCCCAGCCTCTGGTGCTGATGCTTTTGAGTTCGGAGTTTCTTCACCTTTACAGCAAATGGTTTCACCCTTTGTTACAATGTCAATCGATGGTCAAGACTTCATGTCCTCATCATTACCGAACCTCCAGGACCTTCAGGTGATTCAACTCACTTCGAGCGAACTGACATCGATGAACAATGCATTGTCACAATCATCTACTCTAGCAGGCGTTGAAGGACTTCCAATGGTCGAGGTGATTCTTCGTCTTGGTTCATCTTCAACGACTACTGAAGTCTTGTTTGGTGGAATCTTTGCACCATATAATGCGTCGCTTGCTTTGCAATTCACCTCAACCGATGCAGTCGTTATTGCACTTAATGATGCTTTACAATCCGTAACACCTCTCGGTGGTACAAAGGAATTATCTGTACCAATTCGTATGACTTCATCTGGTGCTATCCGACTTACTGTGGTTCAGCAAACGACTCAAAGTTCGATTGAACCAGTTTCAATCGTCGTCTCGAATGTAACTGATACCTTCACGCCTTCGACTGATTGGATTGAAGTGACCAGCACCTTTGATTTCTCAAATTTGGGTGTTACTGAAGCTGAGACATACGTCAAAGCAAACGGCTGGGCGGTTGAATTACACCTTCAAGGCCAATCGACTGAATCTCATACACGTTGTCAAACTCAGTCACTTCCTCTGTTTGGTTCAGCAGTCAATGGTTGTCTCAATCAAGGAACCTCAATGATATGGCTTCAAAATGGTGCAAATGGAGAAATACGTATGCTTGGAAGTGGTTCATTTTTACAAGTCGACCATCGATTCAAATTTACCGAACAATGGGATGATGAAGAATCTCTTGCAGTTTCAGTTAATCTCATCGCACCATCGGGCCCAATGCTTCCAGTAAGTATGAATTTTGGACTCGGCTCTTCTCACGGTGTTGAAAATGATGTTGCTGTAACGAATTGGGCTATTGTCAATCAAAACCTCGTACAGTCGATGCTTTCAGCACCTTATCTCAATCCAGGTGATGACGTCCTTGTCGAAATCGAACTTGGATTCGAGAATGTTCCGTTCAGTGCATCGCCTCGGTCTGGTTCAACTTTGGTTCGTTTCCTTGTCGATGGAAGTGAAGCGCAGTCCTCATCTATTATCACCAATGGTTTGGTGACTTTTCCTTGGACAGTCCCCACCAACAAAGAGAACGTTACTCTGTCGATCGATGTTTCTCCGTTAAGTGGTCAAAGTATTGTCTACGATGTCCCCAACAGTGTTGTCTTCGAATTCGACACAATCAACCCTGAACTGTTGGGTATGAGCATCTCTGAATTTGATCACGTCGAGGCTCGACCACTGACGAGCATCGAGTTCATTGTAGCAGACAGGCCAATCTTACCCTCCCATGCAAAAGCACATCTCTGGCGTTCTTGGATTGACGATTTCAATCTCGATGGTGTCATGCAAGCGGAGGAAGTTCAGGTTCAACCTCTCCATCTCCCTGAACTCTTGACCTCCATTCAAGGAACATATTCGCTAGAATTAGACACTTCAAGTGCTTTTAGTGGTTCATTCTTCAGTGGTTGGCTGGAGGTTGCAGACCCTGCTGGAAATATGATGCCTGCTTCTGGAACATTTGAAGAGCCGTTATTCAATGTTCAAATCAACAACGATGGCTCACCTCAACTTGGTTCAACCCCTGCGAGTTGGAATATTGGTGACTCAATTTGGATTCACCCAGGTGAATCAAATATGCTGCATCTTCCGTTGTGGGACTTGAATGGAATATCAGATATATCTTATATTGAATTAGACTTGGCTGGAAATCAAAATGAACCGGTTCTTCTCAAATGGAATGCGTCAACAGAACAATGTACGAGTCTCCACATATACCTTGACATTGAAACTTGTGTATTTTCACCATCGCAAGGCAATAACCTGTTTTCTTCCGAAGGAACACTTGAAGTACATTTTTCGCTTGAATGGGGCTTCGACCCTGATGTTAGCCTCACTCGAGTCCCTACCGTATTCATACAAGACTTCCGGGGTCAATCCAATACTCTTTCAATCCCTGAACTGAGTTGGAGGTTTTCGGGTGAAATGCAGGTTGACCCACAAACTCTTTCCTATTCAATTCAAGGAGAACTCGTCGATACACTCGGAACTTGGGTACAACCTCGTGAAGAGATTGACATTACTGGCGAATTGACGTGGTACCGTTCTTCACGTTCGGTCATACAACCACGTGACTTGAAAGTGACTCTCGGTAATAACGAGGCACAATTCAAATCATTGAACGGTTCATTTGGTGGTATGATTATAGCACCTTTAGCCTCGGGTTCATACGGGATATACACTTCGTTATACAGCCCTCCAAACGGAGCGATTGACCGTACTCCAACCTCACCTTCCGCTTGGTTCATCGTCGATGACCAAGTGCCCTCAATCTTCGGAATGGCCTCCCCTGCAAATGCAATTGTACTCTCTGAATCAACTTGGTCTTCTCTTCATCTTGAAGTTCTCATTTCGGAGGGCGACCGATTGAATGAAGATTCATTAATCATTCATTGGGCTGTTCACCCTGAAGGATTTGGTCTTTCAAGTCAATCTGTAATCAATGGAAGTCAATCACTCTCACTTATCGGCGGTAGAGCATTTGGTGATGAGATCCCATGTGTTTCTGTTTTGGATTTAGATGAATTATTGTCCACTTCAATGCGTAATGATGCCCTCGAACTTCGAGTTTGGGTCACAGGTCAGGATATGGCAGGCCATGAAATAAATCCAGTGTTCAACGATATTGACGCCCCACTTGCGGTTTGGGCCCTTGAACAACGAATTGCAGAATATTCATTCAGTAGACCGGAAATGAAGCCAAGTGACAGCATTACAGCTGGCGAGATCGTTAGCCTTGGTATTTCGATTAGCAACTTAGGTTTAGCCGATGGCGATGCTCAGATTTTTGTTGATTTAGTCGAAAGCAACGGTGCCCGAACTCCGATTGATGCCCGAAGAATTCAAATCGAGGCTGGCAGTAACTATGTCTATTCAAAAGATTGGGTTCCTGACCGAGCCGGTACAATGTGGATTGAGTTTCATATCGTCAACGGCCCGCTGGCTCAATCTGAAACTGTATATGTCGATGAAGAACGTTCTGAAGGTATGCTGGCTGGGATTTCTTCTGTCAATCCAGTCCTCCTCATAGTCATCTTTTTGTTGACTGTGTCGTTGGTAGGATTGCTCATCTTTGGACTGAAGGCCCCACAGCCAAAGCAATGGGATGCTGATCGAAAACAATTAGTTAACAAGGCACTCCCCGAAATAGCGACCCTCAAAAATCAATCTCCTCAAGAAATGTCAGGGCCTTATGGAGCGCCAGAGCAAGCGGCATCACCAGGCGAAAATCCCTACAAATGACCATTTTCTTCATCCGAAGACTTTGAAGCAGTGATGTCAACCGCAGTATGGAGGGAGTAGGAGGGCCGCTGACAGAGTTCGACTCTGAGGAAAGTCCCCTCTCCATAGTGCAAACGGCTTACAGAAGTGAGAGAACAGAAATGGTCAGGTCAATGCTGCAGAAACGAACGATACAAGGTGTGTACAATGACGTTGAAAAACAGAGATTGCCTTGTGGTCGATGAGACGAGCAACCCCGTTGGAGCAAGTCCAAACAGCCCCGTTGACGCTGCACGTCGAGGGGCAGGTAGGATGCTAAGTTGAATGCGGTCACCGAAAGGTAACAGAAAGGGGCTTACTCCCTACTCCCTCCACTCTTTTGAATGAATCTAATCTTCAAGGAGTACCGCTTCAAGTGGCTTCATCGAGAGAGGCGATGCCAACGCGATTCCATCGCCATAATCGGCCCATGGTCCATCTCCACGAATTTTTGCTCGCAGTGTATGCTCTGCTGTGATGATGGCTGGAAGTAAGAATGCACTTGTGATGAAAGCAAAGAAGATCAAGAGACACATGAGCATGAAGAAATTCTCCAAACCTGGGAAGGCCGCAATGAATCCCGCAGATATACCACCGACAGTGGTAGCAGTCGTCTCGAAGATTGTCTGACCCGTTTCTTCTATTGCATTTGCAATACCGGTCGGCGTCTCGCCTTCTTCGCGTATTCGATGCATCACGTGAATCGAGTCATCAACTCCAATTCCAAAGACAATTGTTCCAATCATCGCGGTAAAAATATTGACATTGACATCGCCACTCTTCATCAATAACGGTTGCCACAAAATGACAATAGCGACAGGAATCATGGTATAGATTCCAAGTCGAGGTGAACGGAATATAATGGCTAA
>CAJJCM010000052.1 GCA_905182635.1 uncultured Candidatus Poseidoniales archaeon | reverse complement strand
GAATAGCCGCTCGTCGAGCAGGAGAACGGGCAAAAGGCTGCATTCTCGCATCCGATGCTTTCTTCCCGTTCAAAGACGGTCTCGAGCAGGCAGCAGATGCTGGAGCCGCATCAATTGTTCAACCAGGCGGTTCAATTCGCGACCAAGAAGTCATCGATGCTGCGGATGAACGCGGCATCTCGATGTTGTTCACGGGTCACCGTCTTTTCCGGCATTGAACGCTAAATACGCGATTTTGACCCTCTTGTTTAAGTCAAGAACCATTGGCCTTAGAGCATGGGCCACTTAAAAGAACTCAATTTAACATATTTTCAACATTTGGTCCAGGCTTGGAAAATGGCTTTTTGGTTCGGGTTTGGAAGCCTCCGATTAATTATTCACGGACTCATTCCCAATTTCGATACTGAGGCAGGACACTCAACGGTTTTGAAATACAAAGGTGCTTCAAAAGAAGACTAAGCAGTTGTCGGCACTTTCCAACCAACCCACCATACGCCAACAATGGCGGTGACTACAATGAGCGTCTGCCCAAAACCAGGATCTCCTGCTTTGGTAATTATCCAAACCGATGCGGCTGAAGCGAGACAAATAATACCTGCAATGACTACTTTAGAGTGGAAGGGCAATGACCTTCCAGTTCGGTAATATTCTAAAAGCCCAGAACCAAACATTCGATTGGTTAACAACCATTTGAACATTTTTTGGCTCGATCGCGCGTAGCAGTATGCCGAAAGTACCAGCCAAGAGGTTGTCGGCCAGCCAGGAACGAAGACACCGATTACAGCGAAGACAACTCCAAGGCTTCCAATGATGATCCAAAGTCCACGGACAAAGGGATTACGCGAAGGTTTGTGTTCACCAAGGACCTGTTGAATAATTTCTTCTTCGGTCAAATTAAGGAACGGATTTGGTGAAGTTTCAGCACCTTCCTCAGCGACGGCTGAAGAATTCGATGCCCCCACCTCAATCATGCTCCTCATCCAACCGTACAAGGGGGCCCTCAAAAAGTGATGGGCGCGCTTTTCCGAAGGCCTCAAGGCGTTTACACCGTAGCCCGTGGTATGACCAGCGAGTTGGGTCCACTCCGAGCAGGTTCCACTTCCGACCCGATACGTTGCGCCATTCTTATTTCAGGGTCAGGCTCTGGGATGCAAGCAATGGTCACCCATCAACAAACCCATCTCGAGTGTGGCCACCGCACCATGGTCGTAATTTCAGACCAGCCGGATGCATCCGGGCTTGCTAAAGCCGAACGCCTCGGCATACCGACGCGTTTGATAGCACTGCCCGAAGAGACTGACCGCTCCACACGCCGCCTTCAGCACGAGCAACAAATTCAACTTCTTTTAGAAGAGCATGAAGTCGAATTGATTCTCCTCAGCGGCTACATGCGTCTTGTATCCCCCGAATTTGTTGATCGATGGACCCAGCGAGTCATCAACATCCATCCCTCACTCTTACCCATGTTTCCCGGGGCGCACGCCCACCGTGATGTGTTAGCTGCCGGTGTTGAAGTGTCGGGCTGTACCGTTCACTACGTCGATGCAGGAATGGATTCAGGCGAAATCCTTGGTCAACGCCGAGTACCAGTGTTCACCGATGACGACGAATCATCTCTTGCCGAGCGAGTTAAAATCGAGGAGCATCAATTGTATCCAGAAGTAATCGATAGAATTGCAATGTAACGCTTCAATCATCGGGCGTGTTGAAGTTTTTCATTTGATGGGCAAGCACATCAGGCTTGAGGTCTTGAAGGTTTGAAAACAGTGAAGAGATTTTCCCATCGGATGGATTTAATGTCCATCCGGCCGGACAATGGGCGAGTAAAGGCTGACGGCGCCCAGCCCCGTCCAACGGTACCCCACCTTTACTTGCTAGCAAAAACTCCAACCCAGCGCGCTCCAATAGGAAAGAGTCACAGGAAATCAATTGAACCGCCCCTTCAATATTCTTGAAAGCCCACTCTAATACTTCGCACAAGGAGGAGCATGAAAGGGGGTCTGGCCATGTTTCTCCTTCAAACATCGATTGCCGAGATGCATCACCACACAGGGTAATGATTCGGTCAACATTGCATTGGGTTGCGAGTGCATGTAAACGCCCGACGCCACCAACCATCGTTGCCTTATCTTGGCCCATGCGCCGGCTTTTTCCGCCGGCGAGAAGGAACACAGTCACCATATAAACGCCTCACGAGAGAGTTTCAAGTCCATCCAATGCAGACTCAAGTTCAATCAAGAGGCCTCGCACGCGGTCGAGTAACGCTTTGCGCTCCCTGCTCGAGCGTGCTTCAGGCAACCATTCCAGTAAACGACGAACATCTTGCGCATCACGTGCGACCGTCCATTGAAGCACAGCCTCAAGCACGGGGTCGTCTGCCGGGAGAAATCGTTCACTCATACACACACGGCGTCCGAGCAAGGGCTTCAATTCTCCTGTGAAAGGAGATGGTTGCGTATCCTTTCAAACAATTCGCCACCAGTAGGGGCCGTGGTGACAAGACCGCGAATTTCACCAAGACCTTCCTTTCTCAATGAGAGGAACAACACCGCGACCTGATGCCAAAGTTTGCTTTGTTGAGCCATCGCTATCAGCCACTGGTCATCTGGTACTTCATGGCCCCCGCGAATTAACTCTTCACTAATTTCAAGTAAAGCGCCCAAAGGCTCTTGCTCTTCAAACAAATGAATTAAAGCCATCCACGGCGAATCACCCAATTCCTTCTCCGACATATTCGCAAGTAACAGGCCAGTTAAGACGAGGTCTTCTTGCCCGTGCCTTTTCCAAAGTGAAGGGATCAATTTTGCAACGCGGCGGGTATTGCCTTTACCACTGGTGAGAATCCAAGAAGCGATATCGCGCATTTCTGGATTAGGGCAACCGTAATGAAACGAATACCCCCCAGAGTGAGCCAATAAATCAGTCGTTGGTTTGGCCATCATGCCAGGGACTCCAGCAGCATAGGCACCTTTGAGAAACTTCAACATTTTTCGATGTGAACGAAGCAATTTTGGTTGTGGCTCACCAAGGTAGTGTGCTACTTTTTCATTCACTTCGACCACCATCGGAGGTCTTCTTTCGAACGGTATCAAAAATATCGCCGACAAGTCCTACCGAATCGCGGAGGGTGAGAAGCATTTTATCGACAACACTGGGGTCGTCGAATTTTTCTTTGACGATTTCCCGTAATTGCGTCTCGATGCTTTGGTGTTCGTCATTATCGATTTCAAATACTGAACGTAGATGGGCAAGAACGCGAAACTCATCCCGTGAAAGAGAGGCATTGACAATGGCAACTTCGAATACCTTGGTGTATATTTCACGGGCTTTAATCATAGATACAAGCTCGCCAGGTTCTGATTCAGTGTTGTTCTGGATGGCATTGTAGATCAGCGCAGGTTGCTCTTCGGTTAGTTCCAATGCACTGGCGAGTTTGATGGTGAGGCGCTTCTCTTCACGTGTGAGGCGGCCGTCAGCGAGCATGACTTCGACGGTACTGCGAAATACATCCAAGTTTCGAGAATTGGAGGTCGTCACAGTTAGGGGAGAACGCTTCTCTTCTTCAAACTCTTGTATGAGAGAAAAACGAATTCAGCCTGAAATCCGTAAGAGGGTTGAAAAGGAACCGGCAAGTGGGATATCTATCCACCTCCCTTTCACGCAGTGTGAATTCGTTCACAATTGCAGCAAATGAGTGATGGGCCTCGGCCCATCTTTTTGCAATGGGATGTCGATAGAAGGAGAAATTAAAATGGCTCGAAATCAAAACACAGGAGGCCGCCCAGGCGGCTCAAAGCAAGGCAAGGCAATGAAATATCAAATCCGCGCCGATATTAAAGTAAATGGAACAGTCCAACGAAAAGACATCATTGGTGCCATCATGGGGCAGACCGAAGGTCTGCTCGGAGACGAACTGGAATTGCGTAAATTACAACGCACAGCTCGAATTGGCCACGTTGATGTAGAAATCGAATCGAAAGGCGGAAAAGTGCACGGACTCATTCTGATTCCAAGCAGTTTAGACAATGTTGAAACAGCAATTATTGCATCAGCACTCGAAACCATTGACCGAATTGGCCCATGCAGCTCAATCATCACAGTTGTTGAAATTCAAGACATCCGTGCATCAAAGCGCACCGCAGTTGTCGACCGCGCAAAAGAACTGTTGCTCACCATGGTTAATTCCGGCGAAGCAGCATCGAAGACTATCATCGAAGAAGTTCGTTCAGTGATGACCACTGGAACTGCAACCGTTTTCCACGGACTTACGTGTGGACCGAACATCGAATCTTCTTCATCGTTAATTATCGTTGAAGGCCGAAATGATGTCCGCAATCTTTTGAATTGTGGCGTGAAGAACGCCATCAGCGCCGATGGTGCTGGAACAATGAAACAGGAACTCATCGATCTTGCCAATACCAAGGAAACCGTCATACTTGCAATTGATGGTGACCGAGGCGGCGAGATGTTGTTCAGTCAATTGATGGACACTTTGAAAGTTGATTTCGTTGCCCAAGCACCAGTCGGCCAAGAATGGGAATTACTCCCTCAAAAGACCGTTACAAAGTGCCTTTCAATGAAAGTTGAAGCAAAGAAATTCGCTCACGCACTTGGCAAGAAACATGCAGAAGATGATGAAAAAGCCGGCGTCCCAGACAAAAACTGGTCCGAAGGTATGGAGGAGGTTTACGAAGCTCCTGAAGCACCTGCAGAAGTTCAAGAAATGTTCGACCACCTCGACAATCTTGACAAGAACAAAGCAGTTTTCATTATGGTTGACGGAACAGTTTCAGAACCAGTCGGCCCTTCAACGCTCTCGAAAGCAGCAGGAAGCGCAGACGGTGCTGTAGCCATTATATTCAATGGACCAGTGAGTGAACGCACTCTTGAGATTGCATCTGAATCCGCTATCGAAACTGTAATTGGTACGAAAGCAGGCAAGGGATACGCAGAACGCGAAGATGTCAAGTCTTGGTTAGCT
>CAJJCM010000051.1 GCA_905182635.1 uncultured Candidatus Poseidoniales archaeon | reverse complement strand
CGCCACGACTTACACACGCTCAACGTCTCGAGGTTGAAGCGATGGTCGATGAAGTTTGGAACGGAATAAACCGGACTTGGGTTTGGACATCGAGGGGGCGCGGGCGTGTTGACCGTCTCGCTTTGTGGCTTGGAAGTGCTGCCACAGCAGGCGTCGCCCGCCGTTTTGTTCGTATTCCTCCATCGATTACCGAAGAAACTCATGTGATTTCCGGCGGTATCGGAATTGGTTCCGGTGATGGTTTACCAACACCAGTACGACAACCTCCAAGACGAGGAGAAAGAGTCAGTATCCTCGATGCTGCACTTGTTGAGAGTGGTCTTGCAGATGACTGGTTGAACACCGTCACAAAATCCGAACACATATCTTGGAGCGTGATTGAAGGACGCCGACCTCAAATTCATCATCAGCATGCCCTCTGCCTTGAGCATCCAATGGACCGAATGTTGGTTCAAGCAACTGGCCGAGTTGTCGCTTTAGCTCGAATTAAACTCTGCCTTGAAACCGTTGATCAATTGGTCGAATTGATTCTTGAACACGACATTGCGAAGATGACTGTTCGCGTTCCACTCGCACCAGAGATACAGCCCAAAATACAAGGAGCGATTGACCGCCAACTCGCCCGAAGACATGGAAAAAGAGAGGCTTTTCTTGTGCAGCAACCCGGGGATGAAATGCTTCTCATTTGTATCGCTGAATAATTTTTGCTTTTTTCACACCATTCCTCCTTCATAAAAGCCGCTCGGAAATCAAGTGTTTTCGGTTCTCAGTACCGCGAAGATGCATCGCGGTCTTGATATAGGGGAGTTGGGTCGGGAACCTGCTTGACACTCTGTGTTAAGGAGAGGTGAAACACTATGGCACGACAGAAGGAAGAAGATTTAGGAGAAGATTTCTCTTACATTTTGCGAATGGCTGATACCGATATGGATGGACTGAAAACCCTTGCAACAGCATTGACTGCTGTTCGGGGCGTTGGTCCACGAACTGCGATTCAGATTTGCAAGAACACCGGATTTGACCCTGCTTCTCTCGCCGGCCACCTCTCGGTCGAAGAACAGGAATCCCTCCGAGTTGCAATTGAAGGCTATGCGGAAACTGTTCCGCTCTGGATGCTCAACCGACAACGTGACCTTGAAACGGGAGATGAATTACATCTCACCGGACAACAAGTGTCTCTTACTCTTAAAGACGATATTGACCGCCTTCGAACTATGAAGTGCTATCGTGGTACTCGCCACGCAAGCGGAAACAAAGTTCGTGGACAACGTGGCCGCTCAAATGGCCGTGGTGGACTCACCCTTGGTGTGAGCCGAAAGAAGTGATTGGAGGGATGATGTATGGGAGAACCAAAGTTTGCACGACCTAAGTTTGACACGCCTTCCCATCCTTGGAAGGCTGCACGTATCGAAGAAGAACACGCAATCCAAGCCAATCATGGTTTGAAGAACATGCGTGAGATTTGGAAGGCCAAGTCTCAACTTCGACGCCATCGCCGACAAGCAATGCGCTTGATTGGTGTTGTTGATACCAGTGAAGCTCACGGAAAGCGGGAAATGGACGACTTGCTTCGTTCACTCCATAACAAAGGATTGATTTCTTCTGAAGCTACACTTGACGACATTCTCTCTTTGAGCACTGAAGACATCCTCAACCGTCGATTGCAAGCTCAAGTTTACTACAAAGGTCTTGCAATATCAATGAAGCAAGCCCGTCAATTTGTCACCCACGGCAAGATTGTGGTTGGAAGCCAAAAAGTAACCATCCCTTCTTACCCTCTTTCTCGGGATGAGGAAGAGAATCTCACCTGGCACCCAAGTTGCCCTTGGGTAGACAACACCGAACACCCAATTCGAAAGGCTATCGACGGACGCGCATCTTCTGCTGAATACGGCGTTGAAGAAGAGGAAGTTGACCCGGAAGCAACTAAAGAATTCGCTACTGAAGTTGAAGTTGCTGCAAAAGAAGCCCCTTCAGTAAAGAAAGATGGAGGTGAAGAGTGATGACACGACGTGCAATTATCAACATTTTTAGTTCATACAACAATATTCTGATGACTGCAACCGACTTAACCGGTGCAGAAACAATCACAACCTGCTCTGGTGGACAAGTTGTCAAATCATCCAAGGACAGTGGTGGCCAATTCGCTGCTACTCGTGCTGCTGAAAAGATGGCTGATGAGCTCAAAGACAAGGAGTTCACACAACTTATCATCAAGTATCGTGCACCTGGTGGCAACCTTTCCAACAATACTGGACCTGGTGCTCAAGCTGCAATCCGTGCACTCACTCGTGCAGGGATGACAATCACTCGTATCGAAGACGTGACACCAATTGCTCACGATGGAACAAAGAAGAAGGGTGGCCGTCGTGGTCGCCGTGTTTGATTTTTGAGGTGGAAAAAATGGATGTACAAATCGTTGATGGTTGGCCAAATGGCAATGCAATTCGAATTCTTTTGACAAACACAGACGCTGCACAGGTGAATGCTATTCGCCGTGCCCTTATTGCGGATGTTCCTAAGTTAGCAATTGACCGAGTAAACTTCGATCAAGGAACTCATCAAGATAACAAAGGACAAGTTTTCGAATCTGTCAACGTTTTACCTGACGAAACTATCGCTCACCGATTGGCAATGATTCCAGTCCCAACATACCCGGATGAAGGTATCACTTTCCCTGAAGATTGTCCTACTTGCAAAGACATGGCTGAAGAATCCAAGGGTTGCATGACCTGTCAAGTTCTCTACCACATCCGGAAAGAAGGGCCTTCGGAAGATTCTGATGAAGAATACCGTACTGTCTATGCAGGAGACCTTACAACTATTTCTGACCAAATGTTCGACATTCGGGAAGAACACAAGCGTATTCCTTTGACTATTCTTTCAAAGGGACAATATCTCGAATTCTATGCATTTGCAACCCTCGGCCGTGGTCGAGACCACGCTAAGTGGTCGCCAGTCGCTGCTGTTGGATTCCGCCAATACCGAATTGCAACTCTGAACAAGCCGAAAAAGGCCAAGATTTTGTTTGACCTCGACCTTACTACCACCGATGGAAAACCAATCGATGCAAAACTTTTCGGCAAGGACAAAAAATTAACAGATGTGAATTATCTTATCGACCTCGAAAACGCCCTCCACCAAGTTGGTGAAGGAACAAACCGTGATGGTGAATTTGATGATGCCATTACCATGGAACCTGTAGAAGGTGCCTATGTATTCACTTACGAAACTGATGGAAGCCTTACTCCAGAGCAAGCCTTCAACGGGGCAATGAAAGAACTTCAAGGACGCTTTGACAACTTGTCGAGCGAAATTGAGCGAGCATTCGCTTGATTAAAACATCCGAGGTTTGATAATGGACCATGTGGTCGTTCTGCTATGCAGAATGCTTGGCATACGGCTATTGGCCTCACTTTCCTCTTCTTTTTTGCCGCAATGATACCAATGGTATCTGCGTTGAATGAACCAAATGAGTTGAAACATATTTCACCGAAAGAGTATTTTGATGGGCCGGTAATGAATCACCCCACACAGCTCTTGTTCAAAGAACCTCATTACAAAACAACAACTGGTGGTCGCGCTGCATGTGTGGCTCAATCTGATGCTGGCACTCCTGGTGATGCCGGAGGTGACGCCAATACCTCCCGTAGTCTTGGAACAAATCCAAACAGCGGGCAAACAGGCGTTCAAGGCTGCATGGATACTGCCGACACCGAAGATTGGTATGAGGTTACCATTACTGCTGGAAAGGATGTTGATGTTGAATTGACTGTCCCGAGTACTGCTGACTTTGACCTCTACCTCGTCGACTCTGCTGGAACGGAGGTCGATGCTTCACTCTCAATCAGTGCATTAGAAAAGGTGAGTACTTCAGGCACTTCACTTTCGAGTACTGCTGGAACTTTTTACATCAGAATCCTCGCCTACAGCGGTGATGGACAATACTCGCTACGAACCTGGACCAATAACACGCCCCCTCGACCAGATTTGACAATTACTTCAGTTCTTGAACCTGCTATCGGTCAGCCAGGTGGAAACGTCAATGTCGAATATGTTGTTAAGAATATTTACAACACAACCTCTGATGCTTTTGAAATTCAATTTATCCTCTCTACCGACCAAATCTATGACTTTGGTGACGAATTGATCGATGTCTCACAGGCGGAAGCGGCCTTGGCTGAAAACACAAGCCGTAACACCACTGCTCAAGTATCCCTTCCTTCGAATTTAGCAAACGGCACCTATTACTGGATGCTGTATGTCGATGGGTATGATAACGTCACAGAACACAATGAATCGAATAATCTCCTCTGGTCAACTGGTGTAATGTTGATTGGCGACTCTTGTGATGACCTGCATCCAAATGGACAAAATGATGCTGGCCTTGGGAGTGATGCCCCGCAGAACGAAGCGAATGCTTCGACTCCAATGGGCACCAATGTCACAGCGTCCTATAATGGGTGCATAGATGGAGTTGAGGCGAATGATGTCTTTGCTTTTGTTGTCCCTGCGAATCACTCTCTTGATGCCACACTCACTCTCAACGAATCTGTTGCCGCCTACATTGAATTGGTCAATGGAAACCTTGATTTTATTGATTATTCATTTGCGTTTGGAGCAACTGAGGGGTTGGTCTCTACGTTTGGTACTTCATATGATGGCATAGGCGGAACATATTACGTCAATCTCTCACGCTCAGGAACAGGAGTGAATTGGACCTTGGATATATGGACCAATTATTCAACTCCAGCGCCGAACTTAGTCATCGATAATATCTCGGCACCACTCGCATCAAGTGCTGGAAGCAGCATCATAGTGGATGTTGAAGTGAACAATACTGGGACACAACTTGCTTCTGCATCCTTACTTACCGCATGGCTTTCGGTTGAGGGCACTTTAGCGGACCATGATGTTGAGATTGGTAACATGAGCATCTCTGCCTTGGACGTCAATGAAAGTGGTCTCTTCCAACTCTCAGCCATGATTCCTGCAAACTCCCAAGGCGGCAATTATTCAATTATAGTAATGGTTGATTCCGATGAACAAATTAATGAAAAGAATGAGGGTGACAACACTGAAGAATCATTTGAGATGATTCTGATTGATTCGAAAGCAACGTCATGCCCAGCTCAAGATGATGCCATGTCTGGTGGAGATGCTGGTGGAGATGCTGGTGATTATGTTAGCTTGGGCACCGATATTTCGGCAACAATAACTGGGTGCGTCCACACAGATGTTGATGACGAAGACTGGTACCGAATTTACATCTCTCCTGGACTTAATCTAACAGTGACGCTGGTTAATTCGCCTGACCAAGATGCTGATATCTACCTCCATGACGACCAAGGTGAATGGTTTGAACGAGGTTGGTTGGCAGGATCAGTTGATGAAACTATTAGCACAGAAGACAGTACAGACTTTTCCGGAACCGGTGGAACTTTCTTTATCAGCGTACAAAGTTGGTCGAGTTTAGGTGTTTACACGCTCATTATCGAAACCGAAGGCGTTGACTCGAATTCGTTCAATTGCGGGCAGCAAGATGACCTCGGCCTAGGACAGGATGTCCCTGCTGGCAATGGACTCAATATCGGTCAAAATCCAACAATCATGGGCGAAGGATGTTTTAGTGGCTTCGATGATTCTGATGTTTTTGCTTTCACTGTCAACGATGGTAAGAATTTCGAGATTGAATTTACTGCCGACCCTACCCTCCCCTTCACTGCTACTCTACAAGATGCAAGTGGCAATTTAATCGCCTATGTTGACAATACCAGTTATGGGCCAGTCTTCACTTCATATGACACCGAATACGAAGGTATGAGTAAGGATTACGTACTCATCATTGATGCAAACAATGGCGCTGGATTGTACAATCTTTCCGTTGAAGGTTTGGATTCGGCTCCTGCTGATGTCAGCATTTCCTCTCTCGCCTGCCCGACCAATCATACCTCTGGCTCCGAAGTCCAAATTACATGGGAGTTGGTTAGTTTGCGTGGAAATGCCAATGCTACTACCATTACCCTTCATCTTGACCTCATTGATTCAAGTGGAGAAGAAGTTGCTCGAATGATTACTAAAACCGTCGTTGTTAGTGGAGAATACAACACCACCTTTGGCTCGGATGTCGAATCCTATACAACGGTAGATGAAAGAGCATCTGGAATCTACAATTGTCGACTTACCATCGATGCTGATGAAGAATTAATGGAATCGGATGAATCCAATAATCAGCAAACGGGCACTCCATTCTTTA
>CAJJCM010000050.1 GCA_905182635.1 uncultured Candidatus Poseidoniales archaeon | reverse complement strand
CTTGGATGACAGCCTTATCGCCGTGCAGTTCAATTACTTCGCCCATTAAACCTTCATCGCCAACACGAACCACGTCATACATTGCAGCGTTCATGCCAGTTGCAGTTACAACAGGACCGGATATTCGGTAAATTACTCCTTCATTTCTCATTTATATTTCCTCCATTTAGTTTTGGAATGTTACTTCCACAGGTCGACTCCTATTGCCCTACGAATGGTATCACGTAAGGTGGTATCTTCTTCCGTTCCAATGCCAAGCACGGTCGGAGAGATGGATGCCGAGAGTTGGTCACGAAGACGCTCTGGCAGTTCAGCAAGGATTGTGGAGTCAACCACGACAATCCCTACGTTTTTTGTTGTGAGTAGTTTTTTGAAGGTCGAGATTGTTGCCTCTTCACCTTCAGGGTTATGCAGGTTATCGATACCTGCAAGTTGGAATCCAAGGGTGAATTCTGGTGTTCCGACAACTGCGATATCCATTCCAATTCACCTCACAAAATATGTGCTTCAAGCACTTCAATAGACAACCCAGCAATGCGTCCACGGATGATGAAACGCAAATCATTCACTTCTTGGACCTTCATGGCTACGTAGTGAATAACCGGTAGTGCGGATACTGGATGGAGGAAGCTCATTCGCTTCATGATTGCATGTTCTCGTTCCTTGAACCAAATAATAACAGGGTCAAGGCTGTTCATTTCCTTCGAAGAAGAAAGGATTGCTTCAAATTCAGGGAAATCAAATCGACCTGATCCACGTAACAAATCCATAGCAGCATCTTTTCCACCTGCAGCAATCGAAGAGAAAGCGCGGGTAGGAACCAAGCGGCCACCAGGAACGAGCATTGCGGTGATGTTCTCTGACGAAATACCAACTGCCTCAGCCTCAAGAATATTCAAGAGGTTGCGATGGTCGATTTCAGCAGCAAGAAGTTCATTCAAGAAACGAACATCTGCTCCCTTGCCATTCAAGGAAGTCAAAGCTTTCTTGAAGTAATGGACATCAAGGGCATCTTCATAATCGGAAAGTCGTGAATCTTCAGGGACAGCAATAAGTGCAGGCCCAAACGATTTACGACGCATCTGGACGACTGCGGAGCGCAAATCATCTGCACTTTCGATAATCTTTAACCAAGGTGTGTTAATGTCATTCAATTCAGGAAGAATCGAATGAGCGATTTTTTCAAGTTCCACATCATTCACAACGGCGCGAAGAACAACTTTTGCATTGTGATACTCAAAACGAGAGGTATAAGTTTCAACCATGCCGCGGATTTTTCCATTGCACATCGAGAGCATATTCTCAAGTTCATGCTCGAGGTTGTGAGTTAATGCAGCTTCAACCAAATCGCCACCTGTTAATTGCCCAGCATAGATATCAATCTCTGCTCGGTATCCAATTTCACCGATAGCAACGGTCAGTTGTTCGGGTGATTGGTTGATCAATTGGCGTAGCCTGGAGCGGTCCGCAAGTTTCTGCCGTCGCGACTTAGCGCGGGCAGCAACATAAGGTGTATTTCCAAGCAGTACCATCATTTATCCCTCAGTCAAAAAGTATTGAATTCGTTTCAGCGAGTTGTCCACTCCACGAAGAGTTGAGGAGTGTATCAAAACGCATATCATAAGATACAGAACGATCGGGTGCTTCGAGAACAAAGCCACCAAGGCCATCGATTGCTTCGCCAAGAGTACGCTTTCCAGCCAGTTCCGAAAGGGCCTTGCGGTCAATTTCGACAGGTCGGATTGTGTAATCACTATCACCAATCTTGTCAGCCATAGCCATCAGGGACTTGAGCAAACTTGCTCTTCCTGAGAGTTTTGGACTTCCAAGTTCATCGCTGGCAGATTGGAAGGTCTCATCGAGAACCTTTCGCCGTGCGACGAGAATTTCTTTTTGGTTAGCTTGGCGTGCACTTGCTACGACTTCACGGGCAATTTGAATTGCTTCACGTTCAGTACGAGCCGATGCTTCCGAGCGAATGTTGTCGGCCTTTGTGTTGGCTTCGGCGAGAATTGCCTTAGCCTCTTCATTGGCCGCCGTCATCAGAGCCGAGGCTTCAGCCTTAGCAGATTTTGCGATGTCCTTTGCGAGTGTTTCGAGCGTCATGTATATTCCTCATGTGTTTTTTTTCACTTTGCTGGGTGTTCCCAGATTATTGACCTTCTCCCTCAAAGGAAGAGGGGCAAAGCGCCGAGAATAACGATGGATTCAGGCAACGCAGTGAAAATCAGTGCGACACCGAATTTGCTTCCATCTTCAGCAAGCATGCCGACAGCTGCGCTGCCAATGGCTGCTTGAGAAACGCCAGCACCAAGGCCGGCGAGACCCAAAGCGATACCGGCGCCAATGGCTGTATAGCCATCGCCGTCGGAGTTACCGTGTGTATCTGCTGCGACACCTTGAGCAACCATAGTGATGGCTGCCAAAAGGATCAGTGTTCTTAGGCTCATTTTTAGGGTATTTACGTTCATATTTACTACCTCCGTTTTTTGTCCGTTGGACTATGATTTACTCTCCACGAATGTACTCTCCACATGGAGATTACGGCCACCGAGCGGTGCGAAAGCACGGCCGGACCCGTCGTAGAACTTGCCCATCCATTCCACAAAGTGGAGACGGGCAGCGTGAATTGTAGGGGAAAGGATTCCCAAAGCGATGGCAAAGATTTGGATGCCGAGGAATAACACCAAACAAAGCAGGGCAGTGAAGTAACCTATGGCTCCACCGTTGGTAAATGCGTCCAGCATTGGCTCGAAGCCCATAGTGATGGACACCTCCGCAATTTTGACGCCAGCAACGCCGACAGCCATGATGCGCAAGTAAGAGAGTGTGTTTGCCAGAAGACCGAATGTTTCGATTGGGCCCATAATAAGACCGCCAACCCAGCCAAACTTCTCAAAGATTGCCAAACCGATAATGAGGCTTACAATTCCAACGATGAGCAGAACGGTCCAAATTTGGAAGTCAAACAATTCATTGTAGCCGCTAACCATGTTTCGACATTGCATGAAACCGCCGATGAGAATAAGAATCCAAGAGCCCTTTTCGAAATAGGCTGCTGCTGCACCGTGTGCTTTGTAGACATTGACCAATCCGAGAACGAAGCCAACGAAGATGTGAAGTGCACCCAAATAGATGGAGAGCACAACATATTCTTGCAAGCCATGACCCGCTGATGCACGGTGGAACGGCATGTGGAGTCCTCCAAGGTTCAAGAGTTCGGCAAGTGCTTCAGGGACGTGGAGGTTTGCATAGGTCCATTCATACAATCCGGTAAACGGAGAATTACTGCCCATTTGACCCGTCTTATCCCATACAAAGCCAAATCCTTCAGCGAAAATAATACCCCAAATGATACACCAGACACCCATCCACCGAAGGATAGTAAGGCCTTTTTGTGCCATTGGGTCGGCTGCGAATGACTTGCTACCAAGCCATCCTGCCAAAAGCAGAAGGACGATTCCATAGCCCCAATCGCCCAAAATCATCCCATAGATGAACGGGAATGTCATCATCAAGAACATGGTTGGGTCAAAGGTTCCGTATTTTGGACGGCCGACCAAATCGACCATCAATTCAAACGGTTCTGAAGTCGAGCCGTTTGTGTATTGAATAGGAGGTTCGATGTCATGGTGCTCTTCGGTGGCGGATGGTGTATTACGGATACGCGTCAGTGTAATATCCAATTCTGGCAAGTTGATCTTTCCATCGCCATCGAGGTCAACTGCGGCAACTAAGGCGCCCATTTCCCATGGAGGTAGATTGGCAATATCTGCATTCCTGAGTGCCGATTGGAACTCATAGCCATCGATGAGGCCGGAATCGTCCAAATCGATTGCTTTGAAGAATTGGAAAATCGATTGATTCGACTTTTGCAGATAATTTGAAAGCATGGTGAGTTCTTTTGGGACATCAATTCCACTGTCAACATGTGCTTCATGATGGTGATGGCCACCGACATAGGCTTCGACACTGACATGGGAGGCTTTCTTCGACAAGAGCGCATTTACCATCTCTGCTTTATCTGCTGGGACCCAACCATCTAAAGCAAAAGCCTGGTTGCTTACTGCGACCAATGTTGGCGCTGTATAGATGGCTGATTCACGAACTAAGTATTCTTCAACAGCCACAAGTTTACGCCCATTGCGGATAACCCAAGCATCGAGTGATTCCTGGTCGACGACAACTTTGGATTCCAAACGACTGATTTCTTCGAGAAGAGCACTTGCTTTTTCGGATGGAGTGCCTTCCCCAGCAGGAATTTGAATAGCCTTTGCCCCAAGTTCAGCCATGCCAATTTGCACATCAGCTGATTGTGAAGAACGGCAAGCAATAGCAATTAATCCACCAGCAGCATGCATTTCGATTTCTGAATCGATGTCTGAAAAGACTTCTTTTGCTTTCGATGCACGGCCGGTCTCTCCAACAAAGACATCTACGTCTTCAAAACCACCCATTAATTCCAGAGGAATATCCAATGGAGCTAATCGATTCAAAGCCTGGTATTGTTCTTGTGAAGTTTTAATGCTTGCTTGGGCTTCTCGGAGAGAATCAATGTATGCCAAAGCCGCTGTAGTTTTTTCTTCGAACGATGGAAGCATTTTGACGACCTCTGCACGGGAAAGTGCTCCTTCGGTATTGAAGGCATTGACTGTGGAGGATACCGCCTGAACTTTGACCAACAGAGCACTGATTGAATTTGCATCTTTCGAATCCATCGATTTCCCGACACCGATTCCATCTTCAAATCGACCGTATTCTTCGATGTGGATACAGGACGTATCAGCGCAAATGCGTAGAATTTCTTCCAACTTTTCAAGTGGGGCTGCTACAGTAAGACGGGACATCTCAGAGGTAGCAAACATAGAATCGCCTCATTGTGATGTGACAGCGCCAAGAAGATTCTTGACCGCTTTTTCTTTGCGGCTGGATGCCGAAGATTCGATGTTCTCAACAATCGAAGCGCCTTCCTTTTGGGCTTTGGCGGCTTCTTTTCCAGCCTTACTTCGAGCATCGTCAAGTGTTGCTTGAGTTTCATTGACAGAGTCTTCAGTAGCTCCTGTGACAATTGCGGCTGCATCTCGGCGAGCGTCAGCGGTGATTTTACTTGACTCCATTTGAGCGGAGGAAAGCGTCTTTTCAGCAGACTGCTCTGCTTCTTTGATTTTGCGAAGGACATCTTTCATACCCATGTAAACCACCTGCAACCTCGCTGAATTGAAAGGGGTTTATGAGGCTAATGGGGATAAAGTATGGAGATATTTACTGGAATAGCCATTTTACTCTTGTTTTGGCTTGGTTGCTCGGAAGCGACTTGACATCAAAAAAGGCCACAATAAACGCCCTTGGACCTCATCGAATCCTACTTCCTTCATCATGGTACGATAGTAACCATTTGTACCGTATTGGGTATAGGTATTGGCAAGGCCTTTCCAAGGATGGTTTTTCTCTTTGGTCACATAACGAGCAATCAATTGTACAACGGTTGCCATCCAGATTCGACCACCAAGACCATGCAACCAATTGGCTTTTCC
>CAJJCM010000049.1 GCA_905182635.1 uncultured Candidatus Poseidoniales archaeon | reverse complement strand
CGCATTCGCTCAAGATGAGCATGAGCATGTTCGACAAAAAAACCGTGCATAAGGAATCGGTAAGAGAGCCCAGTTGGACCAACATGAATCATTGGAAAACGGTTGTGGGCAAGGTCAGCGAAGTGGGCTGTGCCAACAATCTCATCGATTCGCAAACCTACTGAATGGTCAAATTGGAACGAGTTAATCGCGGCCTCATATTCCTTAGCAGTCAGCCAAAAGCAGAATGTAGTTTTGAATAATTCATGTGCGGTTTCAAAATCAAGAAATTGGGTCCATTTCTTTCGGGAAGGTGAATATTGGATATCAACAGGGGTCCAATTTGTCCACTGTAAATCTGCTTCAGCGATTGGCCAGTTTTCACCTTTCATCTCACCCAAATCACGCATTGTCATCAAAACGCCTTGGTCGTGATGGACAAATGTTTGAACCATCAAGTCTCGAATGACCTTTGGATAAATGAGAACGGGTTCAACGCCCTCTTTCCCTGAATTGTCAATCACGAAATTTAGTAGATTACTTTCAGTTTGAAAATGACGGAGTATCAGAATATTTGCTTCGGGGCGGACAAAATGTTTCATGAAAAAGCAAATCTGCCATTGAAGGAATCGGTGTGCTCTCCATTGAATTGGCGATAGGCGTTTGAGGTAGTAAGTGATATGAAGAGTGATACTGAGAAGAATTTTCAAGGTAGGTAAAACAATCACACGTAATGGGTTTTGCAAATCCTTGAGCCAGTATTCTTTGGCTTCTAAATCCAAAGGAAGGCTATCATCACCGCGCAGTGCATCACTCAACGATGCTGGCATTCTTCCGTGATTTTTAGCCAATGCTTTCTCGAGCCTACGTTGGGCTCGTTGCTCTTTTCGGGTTAATGTCGGTTCACTTGAGGTCATATTCTATTTCCTCCAATTGTAATCGGTAGAGACGGGCAACGACTTTTGAAGTCTTAACAATACTTTTGATTGCTTTTTCATCGATACAGACGCTGTCAAGTATTGCATAAAAGCGCTGCATGTGTTCACTGTCGTTGTGGCCGTGATAGGTCATGAAGCGAGTTGAATCTTCGGACAAGCCGGTTATTTCTTGAATTCTTTCTGCCCAAGAGTTGGCCATCTTTTCTCCGAGCCCTTCGATGATCCACATTGCACCGAGTAAATCAATCGGATTTGGGAGAGAGGAACGGTGCATGAGGAAACCGTGTAAGGCTTCAGAACCGATATTGCGCTCCATGTTGAGGATGTCTTCAAGTTGGCCACCGGACGCGACATAATCTTTCTCAAGCATCTCATAATCGCGATGTTCGTCGACCGCGTGACTGATAATGCTCGAACGGATTTCAGAATAGTCGCGGTCGAAACTGCTCGCAGTTCGCGCTATCCATCGTGAGCCTTCGATGACTTGTTGCCGAATATTCCTCAAAAATATCTGGTGATCTTCGGCTGTATAGGTGCCCAAATCAATACGGCGGAGAAGCGGGACTTTCGACAAGTCTCGTTCAAAACCGAGCCATACACGTAGTAATTGTTGTAAGCAGATTTGGGCATGGGAATTCAATACAATGCCTTCGGGTGCATTTTCTTGGGCCGTGGTGGTTCCTCCGCCTTCGATTGAGATTTCACCATCGTTCATCCATTCACCACCGTTAATTGCAGATAGGTGGTATTGAAACGTCCACTTTCTGGAACAAAACAGAGTACTCTGTCACCTTCTTTCACTGAAACTTCATCGGTGCGCAAGAATTCATCAAGCATGATGAAAAGAGATGCAGCACCCGTGTTTCCGCGTGAGTAGAGATTTGTCCACCATCGCTCTTCGGGTATGCCGGCACCCGCTGTATCGAGCATTTCTAGAATCTTATTTTTGAAGTGGTGGCTGGAATAATGGCATAGGAAGTGGTCGACTTCACTGGGTTTACTCACTCCTTCTTCGACCAAGCGAAGGTAACCGTCTACACCCATTCGCATGAGGTTGTCAAGAAGGCGAACATCTTGACGAAGGAGGAGGGCGCCGTCTTGTTCTGCTTCTGCATAGGTGTCATAATCTTGCCATGTTCGAGTGTCTTCAGGCCGTCCTGCCGAGCCAACGCTCATGCAAGTAGGAAGGGCATGGGCGTGGGAAAATCCCCGAATCCAATCAATCCGTAAACTGAAGCCTTTTGGAGCGGGTTTGTTTTGAAGAAGGAGGGCTCCTGCGCCATCTGAAAGCATCCATCGGAGAAATTCTGTGCTGAAGTCGATGCGTTTTGCTGCAAACGTCGAAGTGGTTGCAGCCTCATAGCGTTGCTTTTTGAGAAGTCGGCTGGCTAATTCACTGGAGACAACCAAAGCCGCTTCGTGTTCTTCAAGTCGCAGGCTATTCCAAGCTGCTTTCAGTGCCATGATCGATGAAGAACAAATGCCATGCGTCGTGAGAATTTCTATTTCGGGCAATTCCAATTCTGCCTGAACCATGCTTGCCATCCCTGGGGCGGGAAGGTCTCCTTGCGTCGAGGCGACGGCCAACATACCTACCTTTTCACGGTGAATAAACGCGCGGTCGAGACACTGTTCTGCAGCAGTGGTTGCCATTTCAGTATTACTGTGCGTAGTTTGTTGTTGTTCATCGATTGCATAATGGCGAGTTTGTATTTTGTTCGCTTTTTGAATCTGAACACGAAGAGAAGAAGGTTTGCCATGAACGGCTCCAAGGATGTTTTCAACTTGCTCGACTGGAATTGCTGGGCCTGGTAAAAAAGCGCCGGTACTGGTGATGTAGACTGTCATTTTGTAGCCTCCTCGGTAGCGAGGTTTCGTTCATAAGACCAACAGCGCCACCATTCCTGAATATATGGGCCGACGACTAAAATGGACATGGTAAGAATGTAAAGTGCTGCGTAATTACCGGATGCCCCCAAGGGTTCTTGGCGCCATTGTAAAGAAAATCCACCCGCCCAATCAAAGGAAATCAAATCAAGGAAAACCTCCCATTTCCGAACGATGATCAAGAGTATAAGGAAAAACGGTAAGGTGGACAGGTAGTTGTGAGCGTGAACTTCCCAGATACTGATTTCTCTTTTCCCAGTGGTGAAGTGGACATCGTAATGAGCGATGAATTCATGAGCGATGAGGGCTGCAAAACAGAGAAGTAGGATTAATACATTGACCTCGAAAACGAGTGATAAAACCAATGGAATTCCTATCTGGGCGCCCATCAGGCAATGAATATTGGCCTCACGTAAACCGGAAGTTGCTTCAATATTTGTTTGTTTATGACACCACCAATCGAGCATACTGGCAATACCCCAAAGCGGCAATAAGACATAAAGAATCACGTTCAATACGAGCGTTGCTTCATCCATACCAATTCCCCTTGAACCCTTTTTATTGTTCATTTGATAAAAAGGCGATTCCGGACAAACCAAGATTTCCAAACATTTGGAGTCGGGGTCAAAGGAAGTCAGCCAAAGAAAGTTGTTTGGCTCGGTCGTTATTGAATAACGAATCTGCACTGTCCGAGAGCCATTCGACGTTTTGCTTGGTATAACCATCGACGCCGTATTTTTCCATAACGTGCTTGGTAACTTTGATGTATTTTCGAACGGCGCCTTCTGAAACAGTCAATGCAAGGTTACCCCCACACAATCCGCCTTCGGATTTTGCTACACCTACGCTCGTAAGCCCCCGGCCCGATTCTTTCTTTGGCTGAATACAGTTTCCTGCTACAGGCATGCGGCGGTACGAATGGGCGCATTTGAGACAGCGGATTTTTTGACGACCGTAGGCATTGAGGTTACCTCGTAAATCAGGTAAGAAGTGAGATCGGACTACGCTCGAGGCTACAGTGCGAACATCAACGGCACGAAGTCGGTGTCCGAGGTCTAATTGTCCGTTCATTTTGTCAATCATTGTGTCCAGTGTCTTGTAGGCTGAAAGTGCTGGGCCTTGGTCAAGTGCATGGCAATCATGAGTATACCCATACCCTCGTACTGCTGCAACCGAACCAAGTCTGCGTTCAACGAAATCCATCCGTTCAGCACACTCTTTGGGGTGGGGTTGTGTGAGCGTCATTTCGTAAAAGTCACGGCTGTAAAACCAGCCGGTATCAACGTTGAGGGCTTCTTTGTCGACTTCGGTTGGATTCAATCTCGTCGTTAGAACAAGAGGTGCATCCATCAACCCGCCTCGGTTTGCAGGCAGTATCTCTCGGCTAAAATTGAGTAAACCATCCATCAAGAGTAGAATGGCGTCTTCATCACCGTCACAGTTTCTGCGTTTAGCGGCGTGGAAAAGAGGGTGAGCATATCCTCCTGAGCAATCCGCCCAACCAATGATTCGACTCAATACGCCACCGGATGTGTGGGGGGCTAAAGCGCAAATTAAATGCCCAACTAAGTCACCTGGAGTGTTGACATTGTAATAGGGCTCCATGCCATAATATCGAACCAAGAGTTCGTCGATGTATTGAGCGGTACGAACAAAGAAATCACAGGCGTTTTTACTGACGATGAAATCTTGAGGAAACATTTCGAGCATTTGCTCATCGTTTTCAATGGGGTTTCCTTCGTAATCATTCGCATAGCCAAGCGTTTCAAGTGTTTGCCAAGGTACGCCGATTTCTCGTGGCGTAAAATGCGTAATCGGGACGTCGCTCATATCGAATCGAACCGTTCCATCTCGAAACACTGGCAATTGATGTTTTGCTCTCAATAAGCCCTTTTCAATAGCCTCGGGTGTTTGGTCCCGACTTGCAATTTGCTTCATGCACTTGACTTGACGCGGTATGCGGTCGATACCGAGGCGTATACGGGCATCTTCGATCATCGTATCCAAGCGGACGGTCTGGATTTCACCTCTGCGACGGCGTTTTGTGTTACTTGATTCTCGCATTTTCGTACGCCCGCTGCATGTATCGCCAACCAGTTCAATGCCATCCGAGTCAACGTTTCGATGGTGGCAGCGGATGAAGGGTGATTCTTTGCCGCATTCCTTACAAACTCGGCGGCCCATTTGAACGCGTATACTTTGTTTTCCAGCAGCATTCGCCAATAACCTTTGATTGCCGCCATTCAAATCAATCGGAAATAAGGCGTGCGTCATAGGATTCATGACACGCGGTGCTGCTTTTTCCGGGCGGCCCATTCTGCACCCGATGCGGACTGGAGCGGCGTGCTCCCAACGTAAGTTTGATATTTTTCGAACTTGCAACATGATTCCATCGACATCGTGGTCATCTTCGTGAATTTGAGCGGCAAGATACAGTTTCGGGTCTGCAGGCCCAGGGTCGGGAACTTCGGTTGCGGCCTGCCGTCCAACTTCATCTGTTTCTGTAATACCAAGTCCGCGTTGACGAGCGCTTGTTTCGGCAGCGATTCGGACTGTTGCGCGGGCTTGGCGGAGTTCTTCGAGCCTTTGGCGTTCATCGGTGAGTGTGATTTGGCATTGTCGCAATTGAGCGATTCGTTCTTCGAAGCGCGTTTCCGCATCGGTGATTCGGAGAGGTTTTTCTTGTTCGTCTCCAAACCCAAAGCCTTCGAGTAATGCGGGCCAACCGGATGTAATCACTAGGTCATCACCGTCATGATGGTGGCGCAAACCCAAAATCATTGCTGTGCCTTTGGCGAATCCGTGTTGGATATAGGTCCAAGCCTCAGGTAATTCTTT
>CAJJCM010000048.1 GCA_905182635.1 uncultured Candidatus Poseidoniales archaeon | reverse complement strand
CGCTGTCTGCATTGTTCATATTGGTGCCTTCGTTTTGTTCCTCAGAGTTGGTAAGTCCGTCACCGTCCCAGTCGGCCCCACCATCGGATGGGTCGAGTGGATCAGATCCGTCACCGCTCACTGCAGAAACTGCAGAGAGAGCGAGGAACATTGCAATTAGCACGCTCATTATTTTTTTATCATTCATGTTTTTTCACTTCCTATATTTTTGGTTGTTTTACACAGAGAACCCGCTGTTCTCTCTTTCCAAATGCCCAGCCCACATGGTGGGAGGGGTATTTTGGGATGTTAACGGTGCTACGCACTGAATGCGTGTAGTTTTCAAGGCGGTAACAAGAGACTTTTGACCGACAACTTCAACGGTTGTGGCAAGCATGAATTGCTTAGCAAGCATGCTTTTTTGTCTCTTGTCCTGTTCCTTGTATTGTTCCTCCAAATGCATCGTATTTCACGGGTTAGTTCTAGGGAACCCAACGTTCCCTCTACATATTGGAACACACCGACCCTATATGAAGGGCGCGATGCAGTGTTTCATTTATCCCTCAAGCGTATATGCGGGTGGAAGTAAAATAGCTGCTTGCTGATTTAACACAAATCTCGCTACGAGATCTGCCAAATTCGAATCGTCGAATGCATGAAGTCTCTCACTGCCGTTCCCTGATGCAGGAGCCCAAAGGTGCAGGGGTTTGGCTGAGCGACTCAATGCGATCTTTGCTGCACGGATTGCATTTGAGCCTGGCAATCCAACACTGCCTGAACTATCAAGGCCCAGGTGATGAATCAATCTGCCCTGCCGTACGCCTTCTTTTCCTTCGAGTGCAAGCATGCCAAGAATCGTGAACTGGTCCCTCTTTGAAGCGTCCCAGCGAGTATAATCTCCCTCGAATCTTTGCGTGATGTGCTGCAAGAATCCACTGTATTGTTTTGGTAAATTCTCATATGAAATCGCTTCGGCGGTTTTTCGACGAGGGAGGTGGGCGTCTTTTGGAAGAATTTCTTTGAATTCGCTCCATTTATGAGCTGTATCGATCCAATTTGAAAGCCTTTCAGCAAAGAAGGGGTCTGCACCCCTCCAATTCCAAACGCTTCTTTTGATGAGTTCTGGTGCCACGTTTGAAAATCCTTCAGGGTCTCTTTCTGCAAGAGTTTGGAGGGCTTTCAAGTATTTTTCATTCCGTGCTTTTTGCAGGGTCTGCTCAGGCGGCATTAGAATTATGTTGTCCGTAGTTACATAATAAGGTTCTTTCTTGTTGATTTGCTTAGATTTCATTGTATCTCCTCACTTTTGGCGTATTTTCTGCACTTTTTCAAAAATAATGGCGGAAAACCGTTGCAGTATTCATATTAGTTCTTATGGAGCGAACGCCCCGGGGAATCATTTATTGTTGAATATAAAAAATTCCGACGGTATATGAACAATTCATGTTTATAATTGCTTCATCATCGAACGGTGTGGCCCGATTCCATCAATCGAATAAGGCTCGTCGATGAGTGACCATCCTTGCGATAGGTAAAATGGTATGGCGATTTCTCTGGCTTGTAAAAGTCCAGTTTTGGCGCCAAAGTGCTGCTTTGAGGCTTTTTCAAGCGTTTGCAGAACCGTTGCCGCATGTCCTTGTCGTCGTGCCTCGGGGCGTGTGCCCATCTGTCGAATTTGAATTGCTGGTCGATTTGATGGGTCGGCCAATGGCCCAAAGCCAGGGCATTTGGTAGCATCTGGCCCTGCGTGGTCGGCTGCAGAACCATCGCTTTCAGCATCAATAAGGTGTGCTCGGCCAACGGCCACAACTAAATCTTCATGCTCAACCCAAGCATGTATGGCCTCTTCGTCATCATCGAGCATCTCTGCACCCCTTGGAAACCCAAGTGGTTCACGGAGTACCGCATATCTGCAATCATAATATGGGATTGAAGGGGGTGCGGGTGGGATCAAAACATGTTCCATTCAGGCACCTCGGTGTATGCTTCGCACGGGGGTTTTTAGAAATATACCCTTCATAGAATTCGGAAGAGATATTCGAGGGTGGTCTTTCAAAACTTTACATTCCGTATTCAATATAGATAATGAGGAATAAGCCTCCGATTAAGAGCACTGGCACCGCTGCTGCCGCTAATAATCCCTTTCCGAAAGACCTGCTGCCTTTCGCGAATGAGTAGATCAATGTACCGATATAGAGGAGGGGGAGGGCCCAACATGAAGCATCAAAGAGTTCATCACTCGCTCTTGGAAAGTTCTGCCATAGCATATCTATTACGCCGTAGGCTAGAAAGCACACGGCAAAAGGCATGAAAAATCCAAGAAAAAACATTGGCCAAGATTTTTGTGCGGTCTCTGCAGGCATCGGCTCCAGGAGTTGAAAGGAAGAATGTTGGGGGGCTCTTACAGTTCTATCCTGCCTCTGAAAAGAAGTAATCGATGGAGTCGATTCCAAAATAATCGTTTGCGGGGGAGGGTTTTTGAAATGGTTTTCGGGTTCATGGTCCGGTGGCCGAGTCATGAAGAGTGGTTCCTTGTTTAGCGTATAATAGATTTGCCGGATTTTAAAATAATGAAGGTTTTGGGTGGAGGGGATAAGAGGGCATCTGTACTTCGGTCGCGTTGAAATAGAACCAGCCAATGCGATGGAATACTGCACGGGTGTCGGAGCGGCTACGTCGGGGATTGCAAATCCTCTCACCTGGGTTCAAATCCCAGTCTGTGCTCTTTCAAAAAATTGAGTTTCAACTTTGTTTTGACGCGCAGTCTTGATATTCAATGACCGATTGGTCTGTCTTATCCCTAGATGTTGTCTATTTGGAGGAAGTGTCTATGCCTGAAATTAACCGTTCTTTGAAAAACGTCGGAACGGGCTTTGCCGCATTCCTTGCACCCCCGGGTCCAGAAGTGATTCGCTTTTCAGTGGGGTTGCCTGATTTTGATACTCCCCAGCCCGTGATTGATGAGGCGAAAGCGGCCCTCGACCGTGGCGAGACGACCTATACTCGAACTCAAGGTTCAGTAGAATTGTGTAACGCAGTGGCTCATCACCTTTCAGGCTACGATATTCCCGTAGACCCCGAAGATGTGCTGATTACCCCTGGTTGTAAACAGGCTCTCCTGTATTCAATGATGGTAACCCTCGATGCCGGGGACGAGGTGCTGCTGCTTTCTCCAGCGTGGCCTTCGTATGACGGTATGCTCAAACTTCTCAATTGCAAACCAGTCCATGTTCCAGTGCTGCGAAATAATTACCATCCCGATTTTAATGCACTTGAAGCAGCAGTGACGACGAAAACCAAAGCCATCCTCATCAACTCTCCGAACAACCCCACAGGGGCAGTTTACACACCTGAAGAAATTCGTCAGCTTGTTGATTTTGCTATCAAGCATGACCTGTGGATTCTCGATGATATGATTTACGCTACCTTGGCGTGGACAGATTACCCCTACACCTCGCCGTGTTCTCTTGAAGGAGGTGCTGATCGGACAATTACCATTGGCGGTTGGTCGAAAGGTTGGGCAATGACTGGTTGGAGATTAGGATGGATTACTGGGCCAAAGAAACTCATGGACGGTGTCAAGAAAATTAACGTCAGTTCTGCAACCCATGTTCCAACATTCCTGATGCCAGCGGCTGCTGTAGCCTTGGGACTTCACGAAGAAACGGCAATGATGGCGGCCTCATTCAAAGAACGAAGAGGTATTATTCATGAACTTTTGAAGCAATTACCGGGAATTATTGTACCAGAGCCCGAAGGGGCTTTCTATGCCTTTTGCGATATCACCGGAACTGGAATGGATGACATCGAATTTGCCACGCGTGCGCTTGAAGAAGCAAACGTCCAATTGATTCCGGGCTCGTTAATGCCTGGAGGAGAGGGTTTTATTCGGATTTCCTATGCAACCTCGACTGAGAATATCCATGAAGGCATTCGCAGATTAAGTGAATGGCTCAATTCGCTGTGATGCGATATAACGTTCCGCCACTGCCAAAGGTTGCATAATACAGATTTCCATCTGGCCCAAACCGAACTGGTAATGGCGTTCCTAAATCGGTTGCAAAGCGCGTTATTTCACTGTCCCATTGCTCAGTCGGCAGCGAACTGTTTGTCGGGCTTGGCGTGAAATCAATTCGAACTATTTCATGTCCTTGGGGTAAGAGAGTGTTCCATGAACCATATACGGTCGCATACACGGTATAGCCTTCGCCTGCACTTGAATTTAAACCGGGGAGCGGTGAATTGTTTGGACGAAGATCAATACCATTCAACGAAGTATGGGGCGTCCACTGTGCGACTGGGCCAAGCGTTCCCGCTGGAATCGGGTTGTCAGCGTCGTCATCGGGCCACCCGTAAGATGCACCTGCTACCAAGAGATTAATTTCTTCGTTTGGGGGGTCGAAATTCAAATCGCGCCCATTATCAGAAAACAAATACCCCATCCCTGAAACCCAAACGCCGTCAAAAGAATTCCGAACGCCAGAGGCAAGAACTCCATGCTCACCGGTATCGGGGTTAACCCAAAGTAAAGCTGCATTTCGCTCGTCGTCTTCAGAACATACATTACATGTTGAACCGCTGTGCCAAATTAAAGTCCCATTCGGAAAAGCGTTGATGGCGTTCGTTTGATGGTTCCCGCTTGGAACGCCTTCGATTAGAATTGAAGGATTGGTAAAAGTGAAGTTTGTTCGTTCATAACGGGTGAGTTTACCCTCTTCTGAAATGAAAATATGCTCTGCGGTCAGATGAAGCCCGTGTGGATTTGAAAGGCCTGAAAGCAGAGTGGTGGAGCTAAATTCATCTGAAGCATTGAGTGAAAGAATACGCCCCTCATCTCGGTCACACATCAAGAGATGGTGTTCATCTGCCCATTCAAGGCATGTTGGCCCACCAAAGCCAGTGGCGACTTTCTCAAGAGAATAGCCATCGATAACCTTGCTGTTCAATGGTTCAGCATAAGGGTAAATTTCACGCGCTAAAAGAAGAAAGATAAGGAGTAAAACCACCGGCATAAGGTGTGTTCGAACGCCCATGTAGGAGACATTGCTCAAACGCGTATGAACCCTCGCCAAGAATTCGACTGCAAGAAAGACTCCTCGGCTTCAAGTAGTTCCCCGGCACCAACATCCCATGGCCCGGGTTGACTGGCGTATCAAAATCCTCGTCCTGTTTGTGTTATTAGTTGGCTCGGTGGGGTATTACGCCAACATTGCCGCCTATGATGAACAACTTGGCACGAAGAATATTCTTCAAGTGGAGAAGGGCAATTCTACCGAAGGCTTCGAAGATATATTGGCGAATTTGTCTTTCGAAGATGGTGCTGAAAACCTGTCATGGAATGCTGTCCAACTTAGTTTAAGCATCGGTGGAGAAGAATTCCCATGTATGGTTGGAGGGGTGAGTTCGATTGAGCAATCAAATGGAACAATTCAATCAAAACTGAATGCTGATGGTCGGACATTTACAGTGAACATCGATACGACGGGTGAAGGAATTCAGTATTTCGATCTTTTTACGATGAGTGCAACCAACAACAGTTCCGTAAGCTTAACCGTTCAAAAAACTGATGTGTTTCTGGGCGAGAATGTCACGGGAGGTACCGTCAGTGCAAGTTTTGACAACGCTGGTTTTGAGGAGGATCTTGTGTTTGATGAATCTTCTGAACAACGCCTTGAATGGTATTCATACGACCTTTCTGTTCATCGAATCATCCCCGACACGGAAGTCTACATCGTTCAAGACCGCGGGGTGTTTTTCAAAATAAAATTCGTGAGTTACTACGATGTAAATGATGATTCCCGACATCTTACGATCCTCGCAGCACCATTGGGAAATGCAATAATCCCCGCCATGGTTGATGAATCGATGGTGCAGATCTCGCCTTGTTCAATCATCGATAACGGCGATGGAGTTTGGGGGGCGAATGAAACGATCTCGCTTCAGGAGAACGGCGTCGATGTGTGTTCTACAAGTTGTTCCATTGAAGTCATTGCATTGTATGAACAGCAACTCATAGTTGGGGAAAGGTCAATTTATTTTGTAAACTAAAATCACATAAACCCACTTGTAGCAAGAAAAAGAAGCCCCATGCCAGCATAAACCAAAATGGTCAAAGTAAACAGGCCGATGCCGATCCACCCAACTACTTGGGCGGCTTTTGCGATTCCTGCATCAGGGTGGTTGGGCGTTGAATTTGTAATTTGTAAAGCACCATTTGCTAAAATCAATCCCGGTATTGCAGTAAAAATACTACACGCCACGATTCCGAGAATAGAAAGAACAAGTGCTAATGTGGCCTGAGTCGCCGGGTAATATCCCATTGCCATGCCTTGGTTGAGCGGTATTTGATGCGGGGCTTGGTTCCAAACTTCCGGCCCATCACCGTACTTGGCGGCAACTTTGCTTGGCTGAATTAGAATCTGTTGAGGAGGGGGGGTGCCTTGCATAATAGGACCTCTGGATTGGTAAGTAATCAATTTACGCCATCAAAGGAGAATGACTTCACATTCACCGAGACGGGTTCGGGCAACAGTATGGTCGGGGTCGATAGTGAGAACAGCCCGCCAAGCGGCTGCTGCTTCTTCGTGCCGTTCTTGTTGATGGAGCGTTGCTGCGACGTGGAGACGTGCATCAAGATGGTTGGCATCGCATCGTATCGCTGCTTGGAAGTCATCGTATGCCGCATCGATTTCTTTCAATTCCAAATAGAGTAGGCCTCGTTGGTGCCAAGCAGGTGCGTGATTCTGGTTAAGGCGGATGGCTTCGTTCAATGGGCCTTCTGCTCGCTCTGGTCGTTCGAGTGAAAGGTAGCATGAGCCGAGTTGCGTCAAAGCATGGTAATGGTGTGGAGCCTTTTCAAGCACCATCTTAAGGTCGTCTCGGGCGTTTTCCCATTCACTCAAGAGCATGAACCCCTCTGCCCGTCGTAGACGAGCAAGGGTGAGGAGAGGGGCCAAGTCAAGCAATATTTCTGCATCGTCGACTACTTTTCTTCCTTCACCCATCGCCATTAAAATACTGCATCGGTTCAAACGTGCACGTATATGTGCAGGATCTGCAGAGAGTGCCTCATCGAATTGCATCAATGCTTTGTCAAGGATTCCTGTTCGTGCAGCAATGTTTCCGCGAACGTAATGGATGGTTGCTGAATTTCCATGAATCGCAGCAGCCTCAATATGTTTTGTTGCAGCAGAAATGTCCCCAAGGTCCAAAGCCAGTAATGCTGCTTCAGATGTAGATGATGGGTCTTGGTCAGGCAGAAGGCGAAGTGCGCGTCCGATGTCTTCCTCAGCACCTTCTAAATCTCCGAGCAGGCGCTTTGTTCGGGCAAGGCCAAGCCATGCAACTCCGGATTCACGGTCTAATCGTAATCCATCGTTGAAAGCAGCAAGGGCTTCAGCAAGTAAAGATGCATCAGTTTGCCCTGTGCCGTCCCTCTCTCTGTCTGCGCGGGCAAGATGTAAACGCCCTTCGATAACATGGAGGAGGGGGTGGTCGATTCCTAAGGGGGTTTCATCAAGGATTTTTTGTGCTTCAGAAATGTATCCGTTGAGGAGTTTACGGCTTGCCATTCGTGCACGCAATTCTGCATTGTCTGGGCTTACAAGCAATGCGCGTTCAAGCGCTTCTTCGGATTCCGTAACTTTACCGCTTGCCAATAACAAGTCTGATTTCAAGAACACCAATTGAGTTCCGCCGGCTTCCAAAGCAACGGCATGAACTGCAGCTTTGAGGGCTTCTTCAAGTCGGTTTGCCATCGGAGCCAATAACTTGGCAAGCAATCCCCAAGCCTCACCGTTTTGCCGGTCGAGGTCAAGGCATCGCTCAACCGCTTGTTGGGCTTTACCTTGTTCGCCGTCGTCATACAATAAATGTGCATAACTGTACCAATCGTCTGAACGTTGAGGGTCATCGGCCAAGGCCAATTCTATCGCCTCAAGGGCCTCTGAGCGCGAACCTGCACGTGCTCTGAGACCTGACAAAAGTGAACGGTCTGCAGCGGTATCAACGCCCAACGCTTCCAATCGGCGAATATCGCGTTCTGCTTCAGCGTCACCAAGTTTAGCCAACAAATGGGCGTGTGCCCGCAACAGTTCTGGTTGGTCGGGGGTCACGGTCATACGAGCTTCAAGCCAATGCCGGCGGAGTTCTTCATCGCCTCGTAGCAAAGCAATATGTTCCAATGCTTCGAGAATATTTTGATTTCCTGGAGACGAGCGGTATGCTACACCAAAGCATGATTCTGCCCAATCATAGCGGCGCAGTAGTAAACTTGCATGGCCAAGACGATGAGCTGCAACGGGGTTGAGGCCCAATGCTTCGACTGTGATTTTCCGGGAGTGGAACACATCAAGGAGGCGATTCAACAGACTCTCGGTTGCTGAAGATAGCAACGATTCTCCACCTATTTCTGATTCTGTCGAGAGCGGTGAGATGAGGGTTTCAAGAGCTTCAAGAGCGTCTGAACGAGATACTTCTTGCTCCATCTCTGTTGAGTTTTCATACTGAACTATCACAGAGTGAACGAGTAAGGCTCCGTCGATTTCTGGGTGGGTTGCACGAAGTGCCTCAACCAATCCAGTCATATGAGAGAAGCGTTGTTGAAGTGTGTTGACTTCTGTGTTAAGGTGGGAAAAATGCGCCGCTTGGCCTTCTTGAAGAACAACTGCTGTTTCCGATAGACGTTGAAGTCGAGCGTCGGCCTTTTTGAGCCAAAATCCAGCACCTCCCCCAACACCAATACAAGCGAGTCCAAATGCGGCAGTTAGAGGGTCCATTGCAGTCCACCCGAACTTTGCCTCTTTATGGTCTGCGGAGGATTTGAGGGGGGTGGAGGGGTTTTTGGCACCTCGGTGTTTTTTCCGATACATGTGAAATTCCCCC
>CAJJCM010000047.1 GCA_905182635.1 uncultured Candidatus Poseidoniales archaeon | reverse complement strand
ATCACTCTTGAAAAAATGCAAGCCTACTACGACCGTCCAATTGTCACGACCATCGAAGAAGCAAAATACTTCACTTTGGCGGAAGAAGACCATCACGATTACTACGCTCGTAATCCTGGACAAGGCTACTGTATGGCCGTAGTTGGGCCAAAACTGAGTAAAGTTCGAGCCAAACTCGCTCATCTCTACATAGCGTGATGTTGAAGTGGCGGGTGCGATAGCATCGGTGCATGGTGAACAATGTTCCTCGCCCACCGACCCCCCTCAATGAACCCGTACTCGGCTATCTCCCCGGTAGTCCTGAACGTGCAGAACTGAAAGCTGAAATCGCACGCCAAGAGAATGAAATTCTTGAAATCCCATGCATCATCAACGGCAAAGAAGTCTTCACAGGCGATGTTGTTGAACAAGTGATGCCACACGACCACAGCCACGTCATCGCTCGTGTTCACATGGCGACCAAAGCCAACGTCGAAGAAGCAATTCAAGCCTCACTCGATGCACATGAGATGTGGTCTACCATGCCTTGGGAGGCTCGTTGTGCTATCTTTCTCAAAGCCAGTGAGTTGTTGAAGGGCGAATATCGCGCTCAAATAAATGCCAGCACTATGCTCAATCAATCGAAAACTTGCAACCAAGCAGAAATCGACTCAGCATGTGAACTGATTGACTTTTGGCGATTTAATCCATTCTATGCTCGTCAGATTTACGAAGACCTGCAACCACCGATCTCGCCATCAAGCATGTGGAATTCAAGTGAAGTTCGGCCTTTGGAAGGATTCGTCTTTTCGGTCACACCGTTTAACTTCTCGAGCATCGCTGCCAACCTACCTTCAAGCGCTGCCATAATGGGCAACACTGGCGTTTGGAAACCGAGCCGGAATTCGTATGTTTCTAACTACTTACTTATGCGCTTGATGATGGATGCTGGTCTTCCAGCAGGTGTCATCAACTTCATCCCCGGTAAGGCAAGTATGGTCGGAGATACCGTACTTGCCCACCCAATGCTCGCAGGAATCCACTTCACTGGTTCCACGAATGTGTTCCGAAAGATGTGGCGAGATGTGGCTAATAACCTCGAAAACTACCGTTCATACCCTCGTGTCGTCGGTGAAACTGGCGGTAAGGACTTCATTGTCGCGCATCCTGATTGCGATGAGAAAGCATTGATTGTGGCTCTCTTACGAGGTTCTTTCGAGTTCCAAGGACAAAAGTGCAGTGCTGCAAGCCGTGCCTACATCCCGCAAACTGTATGGAACAACATCAAGGATGAGTATTGTGCTGAAGTCGGTAAAATCACCATGGGTGACCCCCGAGACTTCACCAATTTCATGACAGCAGTAATCGATAAGAAATCCTTCGACAACATCACCGGGTACATCGACCGAGCCAAAGCAGATGATGGTTGCGAAATCGTCACCGGAGGAGGCTATGATGGCTCCAAAGGTTACTTCATTGAACCAACGACCATTGTATGTTCAGACCCTCATTATGAATCCATGGCACAGGAAATATTTGGACCTGTTCTTTCAATTCACGTCTACCCTGATAATGGATTCGAATCCGTTCTCAAGACCTGTGATGAAACTTCTGAATACGCATTGACCGGCTCAATCTTTGCCACCAAGCGTGAAGATGTCATTACAGCAATGAATGCCCTACGCTATGCTTCAGGGAATTTCTACATCAACGACAAGCCAACAGGTGCAGTCGTAGGTCAACAACCGTTTGGCGGTGCTCGCGGCAGTGGAACAAATGACAAAGCCGGCTCTCCGCTCAATTTGTTACGCTGGGTCTCGCCTCGTTCAATCAAAGAAACATTTGCACCACCGCATTCGTGGGGCTACGGTTTCCTCGACGAAAAGTGAACTCTCGGTGATTCAATGGCGACGTATCTTGTTGCAATTGGAGAAACTTCCACGCTCTCCAAATTAGCCTCCCCAGTGCGGGAGTTTATGCTGCTAAAATCATTCAACTGAGTCTTTTTGATTGAATACATCGTATTGAGAAGACCTCAAACTTGAGACAACCAATCTCCATCCAAGAAAAATTGGTGGGATGACAAGAGCAATTTGCCATCCTTGCTTTCCGGTGGGTTGATGTGTAAGAGACCGAAGCGCCAATCCCGCAATGATGAGGGCTTTGGCCGACTGCTGTTTATTTCAGTGACGAGTGATGGGCGAACTGAGCGGGACCTCTTCGTAAATGTGATAGGGTACTCACTCCCTGTACACATCATGCAGGGTCTACCAACGACACCGTTGACCCCGCCTCCACCTGGCCTCACCTTAGCACATCCATCATCCCCATGGAAAGTGGTTCGCTCGATGCTCGGCTTCGTGTTACTCGTATTCATTATCGTCCAGGTCTCAGCTGTTGCGATATTTGCTGGAATTCTCGACAGTGACCTCGATGGAGACCTCGGCCCTTCAAATCCACTTTTGACGATTTTTGGTTCAGCTTGTTTGATTCCGTGTGTCGTAGGGTTTACTTTTTTACGACGCCCAAGGCTTACCCATGTCATCCGAGGTACTGAATCTATATTTGGGCGCACATTCAACATGATTGCACCTCATACCGCCATTCAATCTTCCCAACCAATTCATGTCGATCACCATCTCGTTCGGGATTTATCTCCTTTGGAAATGCCCCCTGGTAAGCAGTTGTGGTGGTTGTTTTTCGGCGGCGTCTCCATCAGTACCCTTTGCATGTTCCCGATGCTCGCCTTTGGTCTCAATATATTCACAGGACTGCTTTTCGGATTGGTCGCAATTCCAGCATTTGTCATCGGATTTTCAACACCCGTATTTGCGTGGTGGTCAACATTAAACGCTTACTTTGGACTACCAACAACACGCAGACTGGCTGAATGGATGTTGATTGTGGGGATGCTTTCAGCGCTACCTGCTGTAGTCATTAATTCGTTTCTTTCTCCGATATTATTCAGCGCTCTTGGCTTTGATACACTGGACCCAATGAGTCTTGGCTTTGGAATGATTCTTTTTCTTTCAGCCCCAATTGGCGAGGAACTGTGTAAAGCAGCAGCAATACTTGTCTTAGCTCGGTTTATCGATAGCCCACGTCGCGGATTCCAAATTGGATTCACGGTTGGATTGGGTTTTGCTTTGCTTGAGAATTCTATGTATGTTTTGATGGCTTTTTTCGAGGGTGAATATTCCGCCATTTCGTTTCCAATGATCAGTTTGCTTCGAGGAATTGGTTCAATTCCAGCCCATGGATTGTGGACTGGTATCTCAGGATATGCAATCGGTTCATATTTGTGTAACCGTGATGCACCACCCATTCAACCAGGATACCAGGTGACTACAGAGCAGACTGCACCAATAACAAATCAATGGATGTTGGTGAATACTTCAGGTGAAATCGTCAAGCAATCAGCAACAGAGTTTTCAGAACCAATACGAGTGCCACGATGGCTCTGTTCATCGAAAGAAGGGGCATTTCCACTTCCGAAGAAGCCAATCTTTGGAATCGGCTTAGCCATGCTATTCCATTCTTTTTGGAACGGCTCTTCTTGGCTCTTGGGTGTCGTATTCATTGATGCTAATGTGTGGTTGTATGTGTTTTTCGTCTTTGGTTGGTTGGTGTTCTTAATCGTAGGTTTGTGGCTCATTACTCGTAAGATACTACCAACTGCACTCTCATAATCAGAAAGCACTCACGCAAACGCCATTTACCGTATTTCATAGGGAAAGCACCTTTCAATGAGAAGAAACCACGATGGTTTGAGGGATGTACATGGATGTGCTTTCAGGTGGGCTCAATCAAGGTAATTTGATGGTCACATCAGCCCTTTTATTTGCCCTCGTCATAGTTTCACGTCAAGCGAAAATGCTTGATACTCCTGGAATCATCGCTGCCACTGCACTCGGATTTGTTGTTGGTGCAATGGGCCATTGGACGTGGCTTCTCATTCTCCTCGGTTTTCTTTTGGCATCTCATAAAGCCACAAAATGGCGATTTGAAGAAAAAAGAGTTCGAGGAATGTCCGAATCTGAAGACGGGCACCGAAGTTATGGCAACGTGATTGCCAACGGTGGACTACCTGGGATTGTTGCTATTTTTGCCTTTATCTGTGAAGACTGGAACAATGGGCTTTGGATGTTCAGTGCTGCTGTAGCCGTTGCATCATCGGATACATTCGCCAGTGAAATTGGTTGCCTCGATGATAATGTTCGCATGATTACAACAATGAAGCCGTGTGAACCAGGAATGAACGGTGGATTTTCCCCCTCCGGTCAAAAAGCTGCGTTTGCTGGTTCAAGCATGATTGCTGTCTTGGCGTTCTTTGCTTGGATGGCGACGAACGCCGATGTTGACACGTTACAGATTGGTTTGCAAAAAACTGCTCTCGTTGTAATCATTGGTTGGCTCGGATGCCAAATGGACAGTCTCTTAGGCGCAGTTTTCGAAAACCGTGGATATCTCACTAAAGGTAGCGTAAATGGTATTTCGATCACCTGTGGGATGCTCTTAATGTGGGCCATTTTGTCGTCTGGAATATTCGTTTGATTCAGAAGCAGTCTTTGTCAACGGGCCATCGCCTTCATGAACCAAAACCATGTGGTACCGACAATGCGCCAGCGTAGCCTTGCCTTGGTCTTGTTTGCACTCTTACTCGGAGTGACTGCAACGGTGGCTGTTGATGCCGCGCGAGACACCACCTATGAACCAGGATTCGTCGAATGGGATATCGACCCCTTTGAACGCTTATTTGTCGAAGGATTGAATGTTGAAGAAGCGGTGCTTCAACGTCAGCGTACCGATAACGCCGTTGGTAGTCAACCAGTAAACTACGGTGGTGGCCAAACTCCAATTTTCACTATCAGCAGTGAACCTTTGCAAAACCCAGTCAATGCCACGGTCAACATGACTGTATTCCTCTCCGCCTATATCGACGGTGTCGGTGGACCTCAATTCTGTGAACGCCAAAGTTTTGCACCGGATAATAGTTTCACATTGATTTATTCGGTCGATGCTGGAGGCGCCCCTGTGTATGATTCGGTCGTGACTCAAGTGGTCGATAGCGCTGATTCAAACTCAGCAATGAACTTTTCAGGTGAACGGGTAGAAGTATTCCTTTCAATGGCTGTTGGTGATGTATTCACACTCTCGGTATCTGCAGAGAACAATTGTGTTGGGAGTACGATTCAGGTTCAATGGGGAGCATTTGAGCAAAACAGTGGCGGCATCGTCATGGAAGGTCAAATTTACGAACCAAAGGCTCGAGTTTTTGTCGATGCAGAACGTCGAGCACACATTGAATTTGAGCCGTTATTCCCTTGGGGAACCGATGATGTCAAAACTACAAAATGGGAGCTGTGGGGTCCACTGGCTGCCGATGAAAAGTTCATCAAAGATGAAGATTCAATTATGGAAACTTCGACAGGCCGATTACGAATTGACCGCTCAGTATCCGGGAATGACACGATTTGGGCGTGGTCAGGCGTGGTCCCTTTAACACCAGGTGATGCAAACTTGGAACTGTGTGTTCAAATTGTTTCAGGTGACTTGAACAGCGATTGCCATGCCTTTGGAATTATTCGATTTGGAGTTGAAAAAAGCGATGAAGGCCTTGCAAGTTCAACCGTGTTTTTATCGGTCACTACATTTGGTTCTCTGATTGGTTTCATGGTAATGTTGGTAAGAAAGGATGAGCTTCCACCTCTTCCAATTCTCGTAGCGATTGTTCTGATGACAATTCTCTTTATTCCCACAGCAATAAGTCAACCAAATTTGGGTTCATCCGAACTCATCGATGACCATGCACGAATGTTTGACACTGAAGTCTATGATGAAAACATGCAATCCATGATGGTCTCTGAACTCTTTGATGGCAAAGATGTCCTCATTATCGCCATCGCCTTACCCGGCACACAAAATGTAGTTGACCAAGCCATTGAATTGAACAAAACGCTTGACCTCCTTGGGGATGAAGTTTCCGTCGTGCATATTCTTTCAGGCATGGATGCTTCAATGACAGATGTATCGTCGATGAAAGCGAACTACAACCTCACATGGCCAACGTATGTTGATTTGGATGAATCGTTTACCCGAAGTTCTCCGAATGGAACTTCTGATTCAATACTCGTGCTTGACAAAACCATGCGTGTCGTCTATTCAAACGCACCTTCGGCCTCCTCAGAAGAAATAATCAGCGCTGTTGAAAGTATTAACAACGGTGGTAGCACAAGTCCATGGTCTTACCTTTCCTTGATCTTCGGCCCGGGATTGTTCTTATTCTTCTTAGCCCTTCCACGTGAAGAATATGAGGACTTAGAGGAACCTTTGCCAATTGGTATGTATTGGGGAGCAATTATTGCCGCCAGCGGTGCTGGAATCATCTTGGTAAACCTGCCTCTCCTTATCGCTACACTTGCTCCAATCCCCTCGAACACATTGTTTTGGGTTGAGATTGGAATGGTTGTATGGCTGCTTGAAATAAGCGTCGTGACCGCTCTTCGTGGAACGCCGTATGAAGCGGATTTTTTGGGTGCATTCATTCACAAACTGTTCCCAAAGAAATTTCGAGATTGGCGCGGACTTGAGGACATGCAACGGGATTCTTTGATCGGGATTTGGATCGGGTGGTTTGGTTGGCTGGCATTCCCGGCATTATTCTCACAAGGCGTAGGTGCGGCAATGCTGAGTGGAGCATCAGGTATCTTCTTTGGAATCCTTGGAGTCATCATGATTGTACTGCTTGGTGGTGCAGTGACTCTCCTGTTGCGGTTCATTGCCTCTCTTGGCGGTTCAATCTCTCGCCTATTTGGAGAACTTGGCTCCGAATCCTTTGCTCAATATTCGGGATGGTGTCTCATCCCTGTCGCTCTATGGGCAATAGGAAACACTATCATTTCACTGCTTGATATCGGCGTAATTTAACCGAATCTTTGACAACCGTTGAGGCCAATCCAGTGGTTATGGAGATAAAGATAGAATGGAGTCGTACGCGAAGAGATTTGTTTTTGAAATGCCCACGAGCATGGTATTTGCGCTATGGCCATACGACACTTTCGCACGGAATCAATCAGTTTCAAACCAAGAGACTGCCATGGGATTTGATGCTCCGGGCGATGAAAGAGATACTCGTTGAACGTTTAGAAGACCTTCAAGAAGGAAAGCAATGGTCTCCACTGCTTCTGGAGCATCAGCTCAAATACTCGCTTCAAAAACAAATCAATCAGACCTCACATCACATCAAAAAACGATACTTTGAGGCCTTATTACGCTACGCTAACCATCGTTTTGCAATGTTGTGGAGATGCAGAATCATTCGCCAATTAGAACAAAGAAAATACCCATGTTGGTATGTATTGGACCGCACAGAATCCGTACAAATCGGCACCCGACGAATCTATGCATCACCTGATCTTGCTGTTTTGATTCAAAACAAATGGCACCTTGTACGGTTTGATATGCAAAGCGCTCCAAAAAAAGCCACCGATGAATTCGAAGCAAATGCAATGGTACTTTGGGCGAAACACCATGGTGGTTTTCCGCAGCATGAGACCTCCTACCGATTGCATACAATTGGGTGGAGGAGAGGTTTTTGGCATACTGAAACATTTCAACCAACTCAACAATCGGTCAAGCAATGCTACAAACTACTCGAGTATGATTGTAAAGCCATGCTTGAAATCCATCGCTATGCACGCGCAAATCTCGCATTACTCCCATTGGCAAATACCAAGAAAACCTGTCAATCATGCTCCTTTCGAGCACGTTGTCCTGGTGGGGAAAATTTAGTTGTCGCTCAACACGAGCAAACACTGCTTGAACTTGCACATCAATCTGCTTCAAGCAAGACTTGAGACGAGGTCGGCAAGAACTGCTTCAACATCGCTGGCTTTGGTAACTCCGCTGGCAAGTAAAACTCCTTCAGCACCTAATTCGACTGCTTTGGCGACATCAGCCCCACTTTTGACGCCAGCGCCACAGAGAACTCGTACATTCGGGTTCACTGCCTTTACAACTGCAACAGTATCGCTAACAATCGAAGGGTCTGCAGTGGTTACCGAAATATCACCGCCAATCAATTCCGGAGGTTCTACTGCGATGAAGGTCGGTCCAATTTCTGCGAGATGCTTGGCTTCATCAACATTCGCTGCACATCCACACATCGGAAAGCCGTCTGGCAACTGTGCTTTCAAACTGGCAACATGTTCCATTGAGACTTTGTGTTCAGCGTGATTGATGATGGTGCCCTGCGCTCCACGGTGAAGAGCAGTATGTGGCTCAAGCCAGCCGGTAAAGCCACCTTGGCCAACGGGGTCCAAGTGCTGGGTCCAAACTTCCAAAGAAGGAGCAACACGACGAACTGCTTCTAAATCAAAAGCAGAAACAACGGCAACCATTCGAGCAGGACCATTACAATGTGCCTCCATAGCAAGAGCAAGACGTTCTGCAGTTGCTCCGCTTGCAGAAGCATAGGTTTTGAAATTAACAACGACCAATGGTTTGTTCATACCTTTGGCAGACATGAAACGCATTTGAGGCCTTCGCTGGTTCCGAGGCAATTCATTCCGTTCGTGGCCATTGGCCGCCAACCAGAGTAGTGCCGTTCGGAATCACGCTACCGTGATCAACAACGACATCTGTGATTTGAACATCCGTTCCAACCGTCACTTGGTTCCCGATTAAACTCGATTCGATCACCGAGTTCTCTCCAATAACGGTACCTTTGAGAAGAGTTGAACGGTGTATTTGGCTGTTTGAAACAAGAACGTCCGTTTCAATCATCGATTCAGTGACCCTTTCTGAAGTTTGTGTATCGGCAGAGCCATACCACGAATTTCCATGAATCACTCCTCGGCGGAATCTCTTTTCTCTAATACAGCGATGTACCGCATCTGACCAAGCACTGGGTGTTCCAGCATCAAGAAAATAGCCCTCAAATTTTTGACCATTCAAGAGGTTCTCCTCTGCGAGCCTCGGGAATACATCCCTCTCTATAGAGTGTCTCCCTTGAGGCATGTAATCAAAAATATCATCTTCAAAAACATATGAGCCAGCATTGATCAAATTGGAAAATACTTCTTCAGGTTTTGGTTTTTCTTTGAATTGGGTTATCCGGGAATCGTCATCAAGGCCAACGATTCCAAACCGGGTCGGGTCTTCAACTTCCCAAAGCGCAAGACTACCAACACCACCATTACGCTTGTGTAATTCCAACAACGGTTCGATTTGAAGAGAAGAGACAATGTCACCATTGAAACAAGCAAATCTACCACTCACTACATCTCTGCAATTTCCTAAAGCGCCACCTGTACCAAGGGGTTGGTCTTCATTGACAATTCGGACATCGAAATCAACATCGACTCGGGCAAAGTATTCTTTGATCATATCGACTTTGTAGCCACCCGCAACAACCACTTCATCAATCAAATGATTTGGTACGCCTTCAACAACCCGTTCAAGCAACGACATATCGAGCATTGGGAGCAATGGTTTGGGCACTTTATTGGTCCAAGGGCGAAGGCGTGAACCAACTCCACCAGCCAAAACCACCACTTGCATGAACAGGGCGTTTCATCGATTACCTATCAAAACACCTCCGCACCACCTACCAATTCCTTTGATGTTGGCATCCAATTTGCCAATTGACACATCAAAGTATTCAAAGACGGTCTTACTGTGGAAGGATTGGAGAGCACCATGAATATCCACGAATACCAAGGGAAAACACTCCTTCGAGAAAACAACATTACTGTCCCAGAAGGTGTGCATTGCACCAACGTCGAACAAGCGCTCGCCGCTTACGACTCACTCGGGAGTAAAGTGGTTGCAGTCAAATCACAAATTCATGCTGGTGGCCGTGGAAAAGGAACACTCTATCATCCTGAAACTCGAGAACACGTCATGGATGGCGGTGTGAAAATCGCTTTTTCACGAGAAGAAGTCGAGGCGTATGCAACCAAGATATTGGGCAATGTATTGGTCACCATCCAAACAGGCGAAGAAGGGAAATTAGTCAGCAATCTCTACATTGAAGCAGGTTGCGATATCGCTCACGAATACTATCTTGCCTTACTTGTCGACCGAGACAATAAATCAGTCCTCATCATGGCTTCTACCGAAGGCGGCATGGACATCGAAGACGTCGCTAATAATACCCCCGAACTGATTCACAAAGTGATGGTTGACCCGAATGCTGGTCTTCTCGGATTCCAAAAAAGAGACCTTGGCATGGCGTTAGGCCTGCAAGGTGCGGCACTGAAATCATTCGGAAAGATGTTGACGAATATGTATACAATGTTCGTACGAGAAGATTGTGCTATGGTCGAGATTAACCCACTTGTCCGAACAGGTAATGATGAAATCGTGGCGCTTGATTCAAAGATATCCTTTGATGAAAACGCCGAGTTCCGACACAAGAACTGGGATGACCTTCGTGACCTCTCAGAAGAAGAAGATGTCGAAATTCGAGCGAAAGAAACAGGATTGTCGTATGTCAAACTCGATGGCAACATCGGATGTTTAGTGAACGGTGCAGGTCTTGCAATGGCTACGATGGACGTCATCAAACTCTACGGTGGCGAACCGGCAAACTTCCTTGACGTTGGTGGCGGTGCTGATGAAGAGCAAGTCAAAACTGCATTCTCGATTATTCTTGAAGACCCGAATGTCAAAGGTATTTTGGTCAATATCTTTGGCGGAATCATGCGTTGCGACATCATTGCACGTGGTGTGATTGCCGCTACTGAAGCACTTTCACTGGAAGTTCCGCTCGTCGTTCGACTTGCAGGAACCAATGTCGATGAAGGCAAGAAAATTCTTGCAGCATCAACCTTGAATATTCATGCTGCTGATGATTTGGCAGAAGGTGCTCAAAAGATCGTAGCACTCATCGGAGGTGAAGAATAATGGCAATTTGGATTGAAGAAGATGCAAAGGTATTGGTGCAAGGCATCACTGGAAAGCAAGGTATGTTCCATGCTGGCAAGATGGTTGAATACGGCACCAACATCGTCGGGGGATGTACACCTGGAAAGGGTGGACAAACCGTTGAACTCCAAGGCAAAGTATTCCCAGTTTGGCACAGCATGAGTGAAGCAATCGAAGCAACAGATGCTGATGCAACAGTCATCTATGTCCCACCTCCATTTGCAGCTGAAGCAATCATGGAGGCTGCTGATGCCTTTGATTGGCTCAAAGGAGAAGGCGTCATCGTCTGTATTACTGAAGGAATCCCAACGCTTGACATGGTCAAGGCCGTAGCGTATGTCGAAAACCGTCCAGGTGTCCGTCTGATTGGCCCGAACTGCCCCGGCATCATCACTCCAGGTGAAACCGGTGGAGCAAAGATTGGCATCATGCCAGGTCACATTCATGCCAAAGGGCGCATTGGAATTGTCAGTAAATCTGGAACCTTAACGTACGAGGCAGTCGCACAAACAATGAGTATCGATGAAGGACAATCAACCTGTATCGGAATTGGCGGCGACCCTGTCAACGGAACTGGATTTATCGATTGCTTAGCCGCTTTCCAAGCAGACCCTCAAACTGAAGCGATCATTATGATTGGTGAAATCGGCGGCAATGCTGAACAAGAAGCGGCTGCTTGGGCGGCTGAAAACGTCACCAAACCAATTGTAGGATTCGTCGCAGGTGCTACAGCACCTCCCGGTAAAAGAATGGGACACGCTGGAGCAATTATTTCGGGCGGTAAAGGAACTGCTGAAGAAAAATTCGAAGCATTCAGAGAAGCAGGAATTGCTTGTGCAATGGACCCGTCGGAACTCGGCCAAGTACTGCTTGAGTCGCTCAAGGCAGCCGGCTTACGTTGAAGTAACCGTAGTCGCTGTAAATTGAGATGAAGCAATTTCCTGAAAACGGAGATGAACTCACGTAGGTAAATCACTCATGCCCAAGTCCCCTCGCGTTCAGCGTGGTGGACCTCTTTTTGGACCAGATGGGCCGCCTTTCGACGGACCGGGAGGACCGCCTTTCGATGGACCTGATGGGCCGCCCTTTGGTGGACCGCCTTTCGATGGACCTGATGGGCTGGGTGGACCGCCTTTCTTTGGAGGACCGCCTTTCGATGGACCTGATTGGCTGGGTGGACCGCCTTTCTTTGGAGGACCGCCTTTCGATGGACCTGATGGGCCGGGTGGACCGCTCTTCTTTGGAGGACCGCCTTTCGATGGACCTGATGGGCCGGGTGGACCGCTCTTCTTTGGAGGACCGCCTTTCGATGGACCTGATGGGCCGGGTGGACCACTCTTCTTTGGAGGGCCGCCTTTCGATGGACCTGATGGGCCGGGTGGACCGCCTCTCTTCGGAGGACTTCGGCGTGGAGCTTCAACAACTTCTTCTTCTTCATCTTCAAACATTGCACCGCAATGAGGGCATTCATTGTCGGTCTCTTTGACTAATCCATCACAGATTTCACAAGCAAACATTTCCACACCGTCATCTTCCGTATCATCGCCGTTGAGTGTTTCCACTTCACCGTCTTTTGAACGGAACAATTTCAATTCAGTTGTAAGATCAAATCCTTTCAATGCCACTTCGGTTTCAATCGCATGTTGGAATGCTTGAGTAAGGTCTTCTGGGGTATCGAGAACTCTACCATCATCGATGTAGGTCACATTGACATTCAAGACTTCGCCATCGACTTTCGCCTGAGGAGTCTCAACCGCAACACCTCTCTTTCGAGCGACTCGGCGTACTGCGACTTCACACATTCTGCGGAGCAAGGCTTCATTTGGAGCATCTTGAGATGCTTGGCCAAATGCACCTGAAACAACATTTTGAGCAGGGTTACTGGGCTCCATGCCCCGAAGGTGAGATGGCAATTCTGCCCCAAGCGATGCTAAGACGTTATTGGCTGGAGTTTGATTCATGTTGAGCCATTGACTACGGCGTTCGTCTTTCATTGCCCGTTCTGCTTCAGCCAATCGGTCGACCATCGCATCGGTTGGAGAGGATGTTGGATTATTTGCAATAACAGTGCCATCGGTTGGATACGCAGGAACATTATTGACTTGATTTTGAGGGAGTGCACCGCTGGCGAGTGAAGGGCCACGTGCTTGCTGTGGGCGATCAGATTGAACATTCGGAATTACGTTTCCTTGTTGGGGTTGTTGCGGCAAGCCTTGAGGAGGCATTTGGCCCATTTGATTGGGTGGAATGTTTTGAGGTGGGAACTGACCCATTTGATTGTGTGGAAGGTTTTGAGGAGGGAATTGTCCAGGGAGGGTATTTGCTTGTTGCTGAATCCCCATGGCAATCTGTTGGAGAACTTCAGGTGAAACATTTGTATTCCCACCCATGCTCATATCACGTTGCTGGCGAACGGCTTCACCAGAGACGACTCCGAAGTTGCGACCACCTGATACTTCTTGTCCACTCAGTCCAATTGAATTGGGGCTGGTAAAGCCACCAGCACGAGACATTTCCTGTCGAGCACCGCATTCAGGGCAGAATATACTGTCATCAGGAATCTGTTCTGTACACGAGCCGCAGTCCAAAATACATCACCCCGAAGGTTTGGTGCTCGCATAACCCTCCCTAAAGCCTTACGACGGAATGCCACCCCTAAAGTGGTAATTTTCTTTACATATTCTGAGCCGAAGATGATTGAGTGAAAATACTGCAATACCAATGTTCATCCGAACTCCGAGACCAGACGCAGACGAAGGGGTAATGTGGGCAAAGCAAAATCGTTGCGATTGACTTTAGAATATACCAATTGGCAATATCGCCCTCCCACAGGGTCAAGAACAGAGAACTATTCCGCTAAATTGAGGGGATAAGATGGCGGTACTCATCAACGAGAAAATCGATGCGTTGCTCCAAGCAACTTCTCGTTCATTTTATCCAACACTCAAATATCTTCCAAAGAAAGTACGTGGACAAATTGGATTGCTCTACCTTCTCGCCCGAGTTGCCGATACCATCGCAGACTCAAAGCACGGAGAGACCGAGTTTCTTCTGAAAATTCTTGAAGGCTACAATGATGTTGCCCAAGGTCGGAGTTCATCTCTTCCCGATTTTACTGAACTCGCTGAGATACAAACAAACGAAAACGAGGCGGAACTGCTTCGAAATGTTGAAGATGTTGTAGCGGGGCTTGAAGTCTATAGCAAGGAAGACCAAGGACTTATGCTGGAGTGTCTCGACGTCATTGTAAGTGGTCAAGTGCTCGACCTTGAGAGGTTTGGAACTGCGAATGAAGGAGGGAATATTTCTGCGCTCGCCTCTGATGAACAGATGGATGATTATGCATTCAGAGTTGCAGGCTCAGTGGGAGTTTTTTGGAGTAAAATGTCGCTTGAACATCTCTTTTCTTTACCTCCCGAAAAAGAAAAGGAGTTTTTCGAGAAAGGAATCAGATTTGGCAAATCACTGCAAATGATCAATATTCTACGAGATATTCCCGAAGACTTGCGTTTTGGCCGATGCTACATTCCAGAACAGGCACTGAGTCGGTACAACCTCAAGCCAGAGGACTTGTTGGATGACAAAAATATTGATGCGTTCAGACCATTATATGATGAATATCTAGACTTGACAAATAAACATCTTGATGCTGCAATTGAATACATTGCTCTGTTGCCTGAAACACAATTACGCCTCAAAGCGTCTTGCATGCTTCCTGTGCTCATTGGACAGAGAACTGTAACATTGTTGCGAACTGGTAACATTTTGAATTCCGAAGAACGGATAAAGGTCACAAGAGATGAAATCAAATCTTACGCCCGTAAACTGCTTACAGCACTGATAATACCCGGAGGGGTGAATCGCCTTCTCATGAAGAATAAAGGCCGTTGAAAAAATTTCACATGTGGGCAATTAAGCGTAGGACTCAAAAGGGGTGAGGTGTGAGCACTAACTGGTCACGATGCTGGAACGCCGAAAACCTCTGGAATTGCTCTTCCCCCTCAAAGGGAATGCTACTTCAAGGGAAGAAGGTACTGAACAAAAAAGTATCACCACACTTGACCGCCTCCGAGCGGGTGTTATGCTTGCCCGAGATGCTGTGAAAGCAGTCAGCCTGACTGCTATGGAAGCCCTTCGCGAAGGTGCTACCTACATTGGAATGGTCGGAGAGACCAACGAACTGGTCGACCCTTTCGCACACCTTGATGCTCCGATCTGGTTTGAACGACCACCTCAAGAATTATCAAAATTAGCTTTCCGCTACTGTGAAGAACTCACTATTCGTGAAGCCGGAAACTTCTATCACTCATTCAAATATCTCCCTGACCAGCAACGTCATGCCATGTGCGCAGTGTATGCCTTTTGCCGAAGAGCGGATGATATAGCCGATGGCGATTGGGCAGACCGATTCCCAGGAAGCAAGGGCGAAATGGACCCTGAAGCGGTGCTCTACCGTGAACAACTCGAAAATTTACAAGACCAAGGAACTATTCTCGACCACGAAGCCTACCTAAACAAAATCACACAGTTGTTCTTTTTCCGCAAAAAACTTTCAACATGTTATTCCGATGTATATTCGACTGACCCTGTATTCCTTGCATTGAAAGAAACCGTCGAGACCTATTCAATTCCTCGTGAAGTATTTGATGACTTGATTTCGGGAATGGAAGATGACCTTTACAATAATCGATACCGCAGTTTTGACGAGTTGTATGTCTATTGTTACCGTGTTGCTTCGGTTGTAGGGCTCATGTGCATTGAAATCTTCGGATATGAGGACCCACGTGCAAAGAAATTTGCCGAATCATGGGGTATTTTCATGCAACTCACCAATGTCTTACGCGATGTTGGTGAAGACATTGAGCGCGACCGTGTCTATCTCCCCCTCAACGAGCTTGAAGCCAATGGAATTGTTGAAAGTGAACTCAATGGAAAAGTTGTTCTCAACAAAAATTGGGAACCGTATTGCAGAGAATACGCACGCAGGGCACGGACCTACCTTGCTGAAGCACGCCAACTTCTGCCCTTGCTTCCACGACGAACACGTTATTCTCCTGCGGCAATGATTGCATTCTATGACCGAATACTTCGCCAGATTGAACGACAACAAGGTGACGTGTTTACCAAGCGAGTCAAACTCAACAAAGTTCAGAAAATTAGTTTGGCAGCAGCAGTCTACATGCGCCACAGATTACTCCCTGCGTTCCTCGACCCAATTTGGTCTGGTCTTGCAAGATTCGGATTACTGCCAGCGGTTTAATCAAATGGGCAAGTTGAACGCCCGATTAATTTGTAAAACGGACAGAAGCCAAAGGCGGATGTCAATACTCCCCAACATCCTATGACTAAAATAAAAATGTCCCAATTGAGGTTTGCAGCATAGTCAACAGCGATCATTGTAAAACCGGCAATAACACGAAGAAGACGATCGGTAGCACTTAGATTCACATAAACCAACTCTTCAACAACCTTG